>JAUXWY010000309.1 GCA_030681235.1 Pirellulaceae bacterium
TTCAACAAAATCGGACTTCGCGACCGGGATTTCGGCATCACCGCGCCCCGCCAGATATTCACGGACGGGAGCAACGTTGTCCAACGGAACTTGGAATGGCACTTCCTTGAACGTCGCTTGCAACTTGATCAAATCGATCACTTTTCGCTCAACGATTTGATTTCGCAGCGAATCCAACTGGCCGTTCTTCTCCAGCCGCGAACGAACGCGTCGTGGCGAATCTTCCAGCGACATCGCGATCAATTCGATTTCTCGATCGTAATCCTCGGGCAGATCTTCAACGCCTTCGGATTCGGCGATTCGTTCCAGAATGAAATGTTCGCGCAAGGCGGTCGACGTCTGCTCACCGCTATTCTGCCGCAGCTTGTTCTCGTAGGCGCTGATAAAATCGTCACTCATGCCGTTGCGACGCAACTCCATCACGGCGCGTTCCAATTCGCGACGGCTTTGACGTTCCAACATTTCTGGAGGGAGTTGCCAGTTGGCAGCTTCCGTCAACGAGGCCGTGATGGCCGAGCGAGTTTGCCGATTTTCCTCGTACGACATCCGACGTTCCAATTCGGCTTTGATCGCGTCTCGTACCTCTCCAACATCGCCAAAATCCGCACCGAACTTCGCGACGTTGGTTTCATTCAATTCAGCGTCTTCATAACGCTTGATGTCCAAGACTTTGATTTTCACGTCGGCATTTTTTTCCCGACCGGCGGGGTTCGAAGCGGAAGCCGAAATCTTGACGGTCGTTTGAACTTCGTCGTTTATTGACTTGCCGACTAGCAAATCAGCAAAGTTTTCGATCGTCGCATCGCGGAAGCTGGCGCTGGGTTGAACCGCCAGCGACAATTCTTCGAACGTCGCAGCCACTTCGCCATCGACCGAAGTTTCGATCGAAATCGTAACCACGTCTTGGGCACGGATCGCATCGGTGGCTGGCACCAAGTTTGAATTGCGGCGCAGGTAGATACCGGCATGCGTGTCGATCTCGGCCGTCGTGAACTCGTGGACCAATTTGGGAAGTTCCAGTCCCTTCCACTGCGGCAGTTCGAAGTCAGGCCTTACTTCAATGTCAAACTCAAATTCCAGCGGAACATTTTCTTCGACCGAGACACTCTCAAAGTCGAAAACCGGCTCGCCAATAGCCGAAAAAAGTTGTTCGTCGCCAATTTGAGTCAGCGTATCCAGCAACAACTGGCCCTTGACCTGTTCCGTCACTGTCTTGCGGAACTTGCTCTCGATCAGCTTGCGCGGCGCTTTTCCAGGCCGAAAGCCCGGAATTTCGGCAACGGGCGCGAGGTTCTCGTACCGAGCCCGGTAATAGCGTTGCACGTCTTCCACCGGAATAATGACCGTGACGTGTCGTTGGCAATCGCCCACGACTTTCACATCGACCGTGTAATTCAATTTAATAGTGGTTTCCGTTCCGTCCGCGTTGTCGATTGCAACGGTTGCGTTTTCCTGTTCAGCCATGGTAACTGGCTCTTCCTTTCCTTGAGATCTGGGGTTATCCGGTCCGGTAATATAGCGAATAATGGTCCGGAATGGCTAGGGCTTGCCGTAGGGATTTTGCCGTTTTCTCAGCCAGAATCCCGCTCGGACCGCACAATGACGTCGAATTGAGAACGATTCTTGGGAGCACTTGGGCGCACTTGGGACAAAAGGCGACGAC
Source organism: Pirellulaceae bacterium (assembly GCA_030681235.1). Taxonomy (GTDB): domain Bacteria; phylum Planctomycetota; class Planctomycetia; order Pirellulales; family Pirellulaceae; genus M30B19. Next base: position 1,664 of record JAUXWY010000309.1, read on the forward strand.
CTAACCCGCTTCCATGGGTGACGCGACAGTCTTCCCCGAACTCGCTAAGCCTCCGAAATTTCGTTTCCGTTTGGCGTAGTCATTGATGGCCAAATGCAAGTCCGTTTCGGAGAAATCCGGCCAACAACGTTGGGTAACCCAGATCTCCGAATAACTAATCTGCCAGAGCAAATAATTGCTGACCCGCATCTCACCGGCCGTTCGGATCAGGAGATCGGGGTCGGGAATATCGTGGGTATAGAGATGTCGAGCGATCGTTTTTTCCTCGATTTGCTCCAATTGCATCTCACCGGCCACCACTCGCCCGGCGATCGCCCGGCAGGCGTCGACAATTTCCTGCCGTCCCCCATAATTGATTGCCAAACAGAGCTGCAGACCCGTGTTGTGCTCGGTCAGCCGTTTCGTCTCTTCCATTTCCTGCCAGACTTGAGCCGGTATTCCGGCTTGTCGCCCCAAGACTCGGAGGCGAATATTGTGCTTTTGCAGGCCTTCTCGTTGTTGGATCATGTAATGTTCCAACAAGTGCATCAAGAATTGAAGCTCGTGCTCGGGCCGTTTCCAATTCTCATTCGACAAACAATAAAGGGTCAGGTAGCCCAGTCCCAAACGAGCCGTTTCCTCGACGACCTTCTGAACGGCATCGCCCCCGATCCGATGGCCCTCGCTCCGCGGCAAGCCTCGGCCTTCCGCCCAACGACCGTTGCCGTCCATGATGATCGCAATGTGCTGCGGCCATAACTCTCGTTCCGGCAACTCGCGTTCAATCGAAGCTCGTTCGGTCGACGTCATGGCGGACTACTTCAAAGGCAAGTGAATGGTCTGACTGCGATCGGGGCCCACTGAAACCCATTCGACCGGTTTGCCGACCGCTGCCGAGATTCGTCGAACATAGGCTTGCGCATTGGGAGGCAGGTCTTCCCATCGCCGAGCCGTGGTGATCTCCTCTTTCCATCCCGGCAAGGTTTCGTAGACCGGCTGAACCTGTTTCAAATCGTCAGCGTGTGACGGAAATCGCTCCAAGACTTCATCGCCAATTCGGTAGGCCGTGGCCACTTCCAACTTGTCGAAACCGCTGAGCACATCCAACATCATCACGGCCAACGAGCTGACTCCACTCAAGCGAGCCGTGTATCTCAAAGCCACCAAATCCAAGTAGCCGCAGCGTCGCGGTCGGCCCGTGGTTGTTCCGTATTCCCGGCCACGTTCGCGAATTCGCTGCCCAATTTCGTTATCGAGCTCCGTGGCCATTGGCCCACCACCGACGCGTGTGCTGTAAGCCTTGACCACGCCCACGACTTTGTCGATCCACATCGGCGGAACACCGGAGCCCCCGCAAATTCCAACTCCCGAACTATTGCTGCTGGTAACAAACGGGAATGTGCCGTGGTCGATATCCAACAGCGCGCCTTGCGCGCCTTCAAACAGGACTCGTTTCCCAGCTTCCAACGCGTCCAGCAACCATTGTGTGGTCTCCCGAATCATTGGCGCCAGGATTTTGGTATAACCCAAATACTGTTCCGTGATCTCTGCGGCATTCAACGGTTCCCAGGCCGAACCAGGGTCCATCGACCGCAACATTTGGTTCTTGACCGCCACGATCTCTTCCACTCGTCGCGGAAACTCTGGCCGTGATAGGTCGCCCAATCGGATGGCGTGACTGCGGCCCACCTTGTCTCGATAACACGGTCCAATCCCCCGCATCGTCGTGCCAATATGGTTGTCTTTGCCACTCAATCGGTCCGTCAATTGATCTTCCAAGACGTGCCACGGCATCACCACATGAGATCGATCGCTCAACCATAGCCGGCCTTGATACGACACTCCTTGAGAGGTCAAGGAATCCAGCTCTCCGATGATCGTCTTGGGATTCGTGACCACCCCCGGTCCAACAATCGCCACCGCGTGAGGATGCACAATTCCGCTCGGCAAGTGGTGTAATTTGTAGACCTTGTCGCCCACAACCACCGTGTGGCCCGCGTTTGCACCTCCCTGATATCGGACGACGATATCCTGGTCTGCGGCAAATAAATCTACCAACTTGCCTTTGGCCTCATCTCCCCATTGCAATCCGATCACTGACAATCCTGACACTCGAGGTCCTTCATTAAGCTAAAGTTGGATCAATACGGAGCATCGTTCCGATGGTTCTGCCTTCACACCAGCGCTCGCTAAACCGCACCCGCGACGAATTCCGGGAACTACCTAAGCCGGACGCGTTTCCCAGTCGGGAAGTTATTTCGGCACAATTCCTTAGGCGTGGAACGTTCGCCCCCAATGTACGTTTTCTTGTTCCCAAGTTCAACGGTACAGCCTGAGCGGCACATTCTCGCGACCAACCTCATCGACCGCGCGGCCCAACCGAGACAATCGTCACAACCGACCATCGCTCCAATCCCGCGATCCACCAAACCTGAGTTTCGCGGCCGACGCTTTCGACTCGAAAGCTATACGACTAGGGGAAAATGCCCCCGGCACCGAAGATTTCCGAGTCGCTTGTTAATTCCAAGTCGAGTAAGACACTATGTTGACCGAAGTATTGGATCGCTGGGACATTTTGGTCGAATTGCAACAACAGAAGGCAACTTGGCAACAGCGATGGGACCGAGCCCAAACGGCCTTCGAGCAATCACTACTGGCCATCGATCCACGCGACGCCCAACGTTTGCGCCGCGTCCTCGAAGAATCGCTGCCGCAGGCTTTGTCCGGCACGGCGATCCATCCCGGCCCGACGGCGGTTTTGGAGGAATCCCCACCCGCCTCACACGATTCGTCAGACTCCAACATTGATGAAGCTCATTTGGACGAACCCACAACTGTGGAACTCGCCTCGGTTGAAGAATCGGAAGTTACGTTGGACGAATTGTTAGCATGGGCCGCCGACGTCGTGGGAGATGGCGTTTCTGAGAATGTCTTGTTCCAGGAACTTCGGAAGTCCAAGTACTCCAGCCACGCGCGACTACTCTTTGACGCACTCAAAGAACGCGATGCATTTTACCAGTTGGACGATGAAATCATCCGAGTTTACTCGCTGCGATCGCTGAGCGTCTAATCGCCCGTCGCGCGGACCGCGACGCGCATAAGAAATCCAGGAATTCAAAACGGATTCGATTTAGCGCGCTGGTGTACCGGCTTTAGCCGGCGGGATGTGTGATAGAGCTCTTTTCAGCGCCTCGCCGGCTAAAGCCGGTACACCAGCGCTCGCTAAATCGAATAGGTGCTGGGACTAAAGCCGGTACCAACACCACTCGTCACAACGGCGATACGCGGCGATAAGCTACGGCTTTTTCACACCATGCGAAGCGGCTCTTTCCCCCAGCGTCCGGACGTCACCGTTCCGAATCGTCAAACCGCTGGCGTCGAAGTACTCGCACAGTGGGACCGCGAGTTTTCGCGTGATCTGCAATTGATCACGAATCTGACCAACCGTAAGACCAGGGTTTTCCGCGAACAACGGCAGTAACGATTGCCACGCGGCCTGAAAACACTCTTGTAGCAAGTAGGTTTGTGAGTCGATGCGAATCAGGTCGCCACTTTCCGCCGCCAATTTCAAAAGATCTTGCACGTCGTGTTTGTTTTTTGCTGCCAACTCAATGCACTGCTCGATTGTCGGTGGCTGTAATCCAGCCGTTCGAAACTGCTGCAACAATTGATCCAACAGCTTGGCTTGGTTCTTGGTGAGATTTGGGCCGCGATCGGGCAATCCGATCCCAGTCGCGGAACGTCGAAGCTTGTGAGATTGCTGCAATCGTTTCATGAGAGTATTCACAACGACCGATGGCAAAAAATGCAAGTGCCTTTCGACCATCGCCACGTCAATGAACCATCTCTTCGGTTGCAATGTGTGTTGTTGATCCAAGAACTTTAGCACGATTCCTTCCAACTTAGTCAACCGTTTCGGATGGAACACCAAGTCCACGGAACCATCGCGAATGACCGTCATCCTGCTGAGGACGGCTTCCCGCGCTCGAGGCCATTGGTCATCGGGTATCGCCATACGATTTTGCATGTGCGGTCCCGGCGGGCGGCCGTCCATGGAAAAGTACATGATCGCCGACAAACGCTCGTCCGCATCGGGCGCGACCATTTGGTGCAAAAACTCCAAGTCGCGTGCGTCGGGTCGTGCCATGCGTGGGAGACTGGCGTCCAACACAATGGCTTGCCCCAACGTCTCGACCGGCGATGGGCGTCGAATCACCAGATGCTGCCCCCAATGGGCAAGGACCGGATGATCCAACAACAGTTGCGCTAAAACAACCTGCCCCGGCGCTAATGTCTTGATGGGCTTTGCGTTGCGATCCAGCGTTTGAGTTTCCAATGCGAGAGTTGATCCGTCCGCCCCGTCCGTCGCAACGATCGTCTCGGTCATGTCGTCGGCGTCATGCCGTTCCGCTGCCGATTCGGAACCCCTTGGGCTTCGCACTTGGAGGAATCGGACTTTCCCCAGCACGACATGCGTGGCCAAATGGATGCGAATCGATTGATGATCTTGAATGCCGTCCGGCAGCTGTTCGGCTGCCGACAATTGCACCGTCAGGCAGTGGCTGGCCGCCAATTGTCCCGGCGCGACCAATTGAAATCCTCGCTGGACCTCTTCGACTGAAACGCCAGCCAAATTGACGGCCGCTCGCTGGCCACGAACCACTCGTTCGATACTACGATCGTGCGACTGCAATTGCCGCACACGGAATTCGCGATCGGGCCACTCCGGCAAGATTTGAACGGTCTCGCCGACCGATAATTGGCCGTGGGTCACACTTCCCGTGACCACGGTGCCATGCCCCGGAATGGAAAACGCTCGATCGACCGGCATCCGGAAGGGTTGGTCCATGCGCGGCGCCCGCGCGGCTGCTGCGATTGCACCCGCCTCCTGCAAAGCCGCGAGGAGTTCCGGCAGCCCCGCGCCTGTGACCGCCGACGTTCGTACGATGGGAGCGTCCGCCAAGAAGCTACCCCGCACCAATTCGCGGACATCCTGTTCGACCAACTCCATCCAGTCGGGTTCAACACGATCGCACTTCGTCAAGACAATGACACCGGCGGGCAGGTCGAGAAACTTCAGAATATCAAGGTGTTCGCGAGTCTGTTGGTTGATCGAATCATCTGCGGCAACGACCAACATCACGAGATCGATCCCCGTCGACCCCGCCAACATCGTGCGAACGAATCGCTGATGTCCCGGAACATCGACGATCCCAAACTCAAAGCCCGGACACGAAAGATGAGCAAACCCAAGCTCGATGGTGATGCCCCGCTTTTGCTCCTCTGGCAAACGGTCCGTGTTGGTCCCCGTCAAGGCGCGGACCAACGACGTCTTGCCGTGGTCAATATGCCCAGCCGTGCCAAGAATCAAATATTGCGGATCGGTTTGGTCGGGGGTGTCCATTCAAGTCAGCAATTCGTCAAAAACCGGCTGCGATTTTCAACTTCGCTTGTACGGATTATTCCAAGGTTCGTTAGATTCATTTGGAGGTTGATAAGTGGAACCTCCGTTGGACGGTTGGCGATAAACATAGCGATTGGTTTTGCCACTTGACTCTTTGACGACGAAGAACACGATGCCGCCGACGATCAAAAGAATCGACAAAAAGAACCCGACTCCCGCGACAACAATCAAACCATAGTCACCCGATTCCCGAGCCTGTTGCCCGCTGGTGCCTTGCTTCGATCTCGGAAGAAAATTCGATTGTCGACGCTTTGAAAATGGGTCATTGTCTAAGGCAGAAGCCGTCGAATTTGTGAAGCGAACACCACAATGGGGGCACTTCGAGATATGGTTGGCTGAAGAACGAAAAGGCCCCGTCGCAATCACTCGGTTACAATTGGAACACGTGAACTCGTATTCAGACATTCCGGGCACATCTCGAAGTCCACCGGCCGCTCCGATTCCCGACGGACGCCCCGAGTCACTCGGAAACGACGGCATACTCGGGATTGACGGAAAACCTGGGTTCGATGGAATTCCTGGGTTCGATGGAATTCCAAAGTTGTCCGAACGGCCGGGGATTCGTTGAGCATGAGCCTCGCTTGGAAGGATGTTTATCGCCCCAATAAGGATCACTCCCATAAAAATCAAGTTCAAGTTGCGCATGCTTATCGCCCTTACAGTTGAATTTGGCTGCGGCCGGAGCCCCCGGTCTGTTCCAAGTTCATTCGCTATCTGACTCACGATATCAGCTTTGGTTAGCGATTTCAACCTAAAAAGGCAGTTTATTCGACGTTCATAGGTTTTTGCCCCGACGGATGGTCTTTCGTAAACGTTCACAGCCAAAAAGCAGGCCGCCGCAAATTTGGCGGTTGGAACGATTTTTTTGCCCATTTGGAATTCGCCAAGTTTGTTCTGGCCACGCAGTTAACCAACTCCGCTCACGACGCAGGCTCCGCTTGTGCTCGCCTCGCGATCGCTACTTCCTGGCGAAGAATCCCCTCCTATAATACGGGCCGATTGAATTGGAGTCGGCTCGAACGCACCCCCCAGAATCGGCGAAGGGACTTTATGATTTCTGGACTTATCAAAAAAGCGTTCGTACTGGACACGAATGTCGTCCTGCATGACGCCAAATGCCTGGATCGATTTGGGCCTCATGATGTCGTGGTGCCGATTACCGTCATCGAAGAATTGGACCGCTTCAAACGAGGGCACGACGACCTGAGTTTTCAAGCCCGCCAGTTCTTGCGAACCCTCGATGAACTGGCCGGAGCGATTTTAGATCCCGACGGCGTGCCACTCGGTCCCGACCGAGGCCGTATCCGAGTGAGTTGGGGCGAACCGCTGGATGAGAAGCTGAAGCTGTCCTTCATGCAGGACTCGCCCGATCATCGCATTCTCAACGCAGCGATTCGCGTGCAAATGCAGCGCCCTGAACTCACGGTCGTCTTGATTTCCAAAGACACGAATCTCCGTTTGAAAGCGAAAGCACTTGGGGTCATCGCCGAGGACTACGAGGCCGACAAGGTACGCAGCTTCGACGAACTCTACACGGGCAAACGCACGATTTCGGATATCGATTCAGATTCAATCGAGATGTTTTTTGCGAGCGACGATCCGGTGCCTGCGACGACACTCCCTCAAATAAACGACATGATCGCCAACGAGTGTTTTATCTTGAAGTCCGGTTCCAAGTCGGTGCTGACCACATACTCTGCGGACACCAAGTCGTTTTCGCGACTGACGCGGCGTTCTGCGTTTGGAATCCAGCCTCGGAATGCCGAACAGACTTTTGCGTTGAACGCGTTGATGGACGAAAACATTCGCTTGGTCACACTGTCGGGTCGCGCCGGCACCGGAAAAACATTGCTGGCTTTGGCCGCCGCGTTGGAGCAACGTTCCAAGTTTCGCCAAATATTGTTGGCCCGGCCGATCGTGCCGTTATCCAACCGCGATATGGGATTTTTGCCGGGCGATGTCCAAGATAAGTTGGCTCCCTACATGCAACCTCTGTTCGATAACTTGAATGTGATTCGCGGTCAGTTCAAAGAAACGGACCCCGAGTCCAAACGGATCAGCGAGATGTTGGAACTCGAAAAACTCCTGATCACTCCGTTGTCGTATATACGCGGACGAACCCTGCAGAAAATGTACTTCATCGTGGACGAAGCCCAGAATCTGACGCCGCACGAGGTAAAGACCGTCATCACTCGGGCCGCCGAAGGAACCAAGATCGTTTTCACGGGCGACCTACACCAGATCGATCATCCCTACTTGGATGCACTCAGCAATGGCCTGAGCCACTTGGTCAATCGCATGAAGAAGCAACCCATCTACGCCCATGTGACTCTGGAAAAAGGCGAACGGTCTCAGTTGGCCGACTTGGCGTCCGAGCTGCTCTAGTCCAATTGGCGACGCAGCCCAAGCGAGGAGATTTTTATGGAACGGCCGTTGATCGTTGGGCTAGGCGAAATTCTTTGGGACATGTTTCCCACGGGGCCGCGATTTGGAGGTGCTCCCGCCAACTTCGCCTGTGCTGTCTCGCGGCAATTGGGTTCGGCTGCCCATGTTGAGATGGTCAGCGCCGTTGGCCCTGATCGATTGGGTACTCAAGCGCTGGATGAGTTGCGGAACCGGGGCGTTGGGATCCAGAACGTGCACGTCGGAAAACTGCCCACCGGACAAGTCCTGGTTGATTTGGACGCTCAAGGCCAGGCCACTTATCGTTTTGCGGAACAACAAGCCTGGGACGAAATCGGTTGGAACACGGCCCTCGATCGGTTGGCACAAAAATGCGCCGTCGTGTGTTTTGGAACCCTGGCACAAAGGCGTCCGGGATCGCGAGCGACGATTGAAAAATTTGTCGCCACGGCGCAACAAGCGTATCGCTTGTTCGACATCAACATTCGCCAACCTCATTTCTCCTCGGATGTCGCGCTAACTGGCCTGCGTCTGGCCAATGTCGTGAAGTTGAATGAAGACGAGCTGCCGATTGTCGGGGGCTTGATTGGTGTCAGTGGTGATTGGCAAGAAGTCGCGCGAAACGTTCGCCGGCAATTCGACCTGCAATACCTCGCGGTAACTCGGGGCGCTGACGGAGCTTTCTTGCTTTCACCGGACCAAGAAAATTTTGCGGCGGCACCCGTGGTTGACGCGGTCAGTACGGTCGGTGCCGGTGACGCCTATGCTGCGGCACTTGTCGCGGGCATGTTGGAAGGGAAATCGGTCCCCGAGATCAACCAGCGGGCTGTCGCTCTCGCAGCCAAGGTATGTTCTGGGTAAGTGCTTTCGGAAGAATTCCTGTGGATGGCGACGCCGAACTGCGGACAAATCGCTGGCTGCGGATGGCCATGCCGAATTGCGGATGAACAAACGGCAGCCCCTTCGTTGTCCATAATCATTAATCATTCAACCGAGAGCTTCGATTAGGCGATTCGCAATTAACTTCGCGGTATTGGACTTCAGCCTACGCGACGTGTATTAAGAGTTTTTTCAGCTCTCCGCCGGCTAAAGCCGGTACACCAGCGCTTGCTAAAATGAGTCCGTCATGAATTCGGGGATTTGTTGCGAATGTAGGTGAGTCCGAATTTGCTCCGGCGAGTTTTAGCCGGTCTTGGTTTTGGCCCGTGGATGGGCTTTCTCGTAGGCTTGCCGCAGGCCTGCCGTACTAAGATGGGTATAGATCTGCGTCGTGACGAGGCTTTTGTGCCCGAGCAATTCTTGAACGCTGCGAATATCGGCCCCCCGATCCAACAAGTGTGTGGCAAAACTGTGACGCAACGTGTGCGGTGAGGTCTTGAGGTTGAGCCCCGTCTGCAGCAAGTACTTTTCGAGCATCCGGGCCACGCTTCGAGTGGTAAGTCGGTTGCCAAACTTGTTCGTGAAGACCGGCGAAATGGCCGTCGGTTGTTTGCCTTTGGACAACACTCGCTTTTCCATCCATTCGTTGACGGCTTCCACGGCGTAACTGCCCAGGGGCGCGAGTCGTTCGCGTTTGCCTTTACCTTTGACGCGCACCAAGCCATCGTCCAAGTCCAAGTCGCCGTCGCTAATGCCGACCAATTCACTGACGCGAAGACCGGCGGAATACATGGTTTCAAAGATCGCTCGATCTCTCAGCCCCATCACCTCCTTGCGATCTGGTGCGGACAATAGGGTTTGAATTTCGTCGGTGGTCAAGAAGTGCGGCAGCTTGCGATGCGGTCGAGGGTTTCGGAGTGGTTTGGCGGGATTCTGGTCGACCAAACCTTCGCGTTGAGCGAACTTGAATACTCCTCTCATCGAAGCCAATCGCCGCGCAATGCTGGTCCGCGCGTACTGGGCTTCATGCATGGCCGCGACGTAACTGCGCAAAATCTGCGGATCGATGTTGGCGGGTCCAGGACAACTGCCAAGCGCTTCCGTCAAATAATCGGCCAGACTAAGCAAGTCTTCGCGATACGACTTGATCGTGTATTCGGACGCGTTCCGTTCGACTTGCAGATAACGCAGATAACGCTGGATCGTGGCGTGCATCGTGGCAGGTTACTCGCCGTGTTATTCGTCCCAATTGGAACCGGATTCAGGGACGACTTGGTCGACACGCGACACGACAGTCGGCTGGTCCTGTCGCAAACGTTGGCTCAATACTGCGGCGTCGTACCACGAGAAGTTGATTTCTGGGTTCGAGGCGAAACGCCCCAAGGTTCGCAAAGTTTCGGACTTGTTGCTGTCCGTGTACAAGAAAATAAAACGCTCTTCGCCTTTGACCAGGGCCAGTACATGGACATCTTTGGACACGTTGAGGTCTTTGGGCACGTTTCAACTTTCCAGTGGGGAAAATGATCTTGTGGATTGCCTTCTCGGCTCCGTGCTTCTTTTTCGGTTGAACCTCAAGACTGAATTCAATCCACTTGCTTATTAGGTGATGTGTAACGATTAATTGTGTTGGTTGTCTGCTGGCGTTTGTGCCGACCGCGTTTGGCACCATGGATGAAGATGCGACCGATAGCGGTCGTCACCATTGAAGTTGATTCAACCGTTACGACTAGGGTTGGTAAGTCGCCAATGGCCATCGCCACGTCGGACGCGAATGCCCCGCACCTCCGCGAGCCGTCAACAGTTCGGAGATGTGCAAGTAGCAACAAAATTTGATAAAGTCATCGCTCCGCTCGAGATACGACTGCCATCCTCCAAATCGCGCATCGTCGCGAAATTCGTAATAGCTCGCCAATCGAGCTGTAAATTGAGAGTCGCTGCCGTCGTACTGTTTGATCAGTTCCATCACCGGGCCGCGATGCGGTTGAATGATCGGGCGAACGGCCGACGGTGGGTCAGGAACAAAGCCGTTCGCATCCGGCCAATCGGTCGGCAACCCCGAACCAATCTTGTTCGGGAACGGTTGGGCCACTGAAGCCATCGACCCTTCGGACGATCGATCGGTACTTGGCGGCATCGGTGTTTGCGTTTTCAATTGCTCGGCAGCCAAAGCAAACTCGGCATCAAACCGGAGGTCTTCCGGAATATACTCTTCCTCCGCAGTGCCCCACGGCAGGCCGTATCCCGGTGGAATCGGGTGAAATCCTGAGTTAGCGGCATACCAGCGAACGGCCAGTCCCATTCGCGGTGGATAGTAGGCGTCAAAATCAGTAATCGAGCCCACAACGACAGCATCCACCCCGAGATCCCGAGCCATTTGCTGGAAATCAGGAGCCTGATCGATCGGAATCGGCCGCTTCGAGAGGTAGTTGTCCACGACGCCGATCGGCAAAACTTCAAAACCACGGATTTGTTGCAACTGGTGGCGATAGGCCGAGGCAACTTCAGCGCCATTGATTCTGGGAAAATCACTCTGATTAAAAAACGGCACGACCGCAATTTTTCGCAGCTGGGGAAACGGATTATGGACTTCCGGCCGATCCAGCCGCTGCGGAAACAACGTGCAGCCGCTCTGACACAACAATAAAACGAACGCCAGGGCAAAGAACCAGGGACGGGCAACGATTGAGGTTTTCATTTCGCGAGCCCTACCTGCACTGGCCGTCCGGGTTGACTACACACCAACTGCCCTTACAGTTTAGCTATCGGCTGCGAAGTCGATAATCGTTAAACTTTTCCTGGTTTACCCAAACAAAGGAATCCGAATTTCCCGTAAAGTTGACCCAACCGCGCGGTTTGGTCGAAATAACGACGACGAGGAGCCCCAACTTCGCGGAACAACCTCGGAGTCATGAACGAGCTGGTTTAGCAAGCATGCGATGAACCGGGCGGTTTAG
>JAUXWY010000317.1 GCA_030681235.1 Pirellulaceae bacterium
CACCAGCGTTCGCTAAACCGTGTCCACTTTGGATTCTCAGTGTTGCCGTCCACTGGCTGGTCCGAATTGACTTGGGCGGTGTGCGACAAATGGTTGCATTCTGGAAATGAGCCGGTTAGACTTGGACCAATTCCCGCGAGATTGGATTCGATGCGGGTAGGTGCTTGTCGCGAGGGCCGGGTGTGTTCTTCGAAAAACTTGGATTTGCTGCTCCAGCTTACTTGTGGCTCTTGCTGTTGTTGCCACTAGTTTGGTGGCTAAGCCGGCGCTCGCTTTCTGGTTTGGGCTACATTCGCGCCGGTCTGGCGTTGTTGCTGCGATTTGCGGTCGTGACCGGTTTGGTGATGGCGCTGGCGGGTATTCAGTGGCGTCAGGAAAACCAGCGAGTCACCGTCTTCTATCTTTTGGATCAATCGGAGAGCATTCCGGCTCCGCGTCGTATCTTGATGATGGAGTATGTCAGCAAGCAAGTTGAAAAATATCGGCGGGCGGATCGAGAGGACCGTGCGGGCGTCATCATTTTCGGGGGGAACCCGGCCGTCGAGTTTCCCGCCCTCGATAGTCCGCTGCCCAATTTCGGTCGTTTCGAGGCCGCGCTTAATCTCCGCGAAAACGCCACGAATCTTGAGGCGGCACTCCGCATGGCGCGGGCTTCGTTTCCCGACGACACTTCGAAACGAGTGGTGTTGGTCACCGACGGCAACGAAAACGTCGGCGATGCGTTGGCAGAAGCCCAACGATTGATTGATGACGGCATCGGCATCGATGTCATTCCAGTCCAACTTATTTGGGACCAAGATGTCTCGGTAGATCGCGTCTCGGTGCCCGCCAATTTGCGGGTCGGGCAGAATTTCGACATTCGGGTCGTGTTGACGAACCATCCACCGAGTCAATCACCCGAGATGGCTCAGACGATCAAAGGCAAACTGCGGATCACCAAACGTGTAGGTCGGGCCGGTGCCGCGGCCGACTCGGACGTCTTGTCCGAAACTGATGTCGAATTGGAACCTGGCCCCAATGTGTTCAGTATTCCTCAACGGGCCGACGAATCCTCGTTGGTCAACGTCGAGGCCCAGTTCATTCCGATCGAAGGTCAAATCGATAACCATCAACAAAACAATCAAGCAGCGGCCTACACGAATATTCAAGGGCAAGGTCGCGTCTTGTTTATTGAAGATAGCGGCCACATGGGCGAGTTTGATGGGCTGGTTCGGCTCATGCGCCGCAATGATGTTTCCGTGGATATGCTGACGACCGACCAGTTGTTTTCGACGTTGGACGAACTGATTCCATACGACTTGATTGTTCTGGGCAACGTACCTCGCAGTGGTGGCGACGATGTGGAGACGGGCTTCACGTTTTCGGACGAACAGATCAACATGTTGGTGGACAACACCGAACGAATGGGCAGCGGCCTGTTGGTTTTGGGCGGTGACCGTTCCTATGGAGCTGGCGGTTGGAACAGCACGAAATTAGAAGAAGCGTTACCGATTGATTTCGAGATCCGCAACGACAAAGTGGCGGCGTCGGGTGCTCTTGTCATGATTTTGCACGCCTGCGAGACGCCCAACGGCAATCATTGGCAGAAAGTCATTGCCCGAGAGGCTTTGAACGTGCTGGGCCCGATCGACTATTGTGGGATTCTGGGATGGGACAATTTGAAAGGGGTCGACGACTGGCTCTGGAAGATCCCAACTGGCTTGGATAAAGTCACACCGCAGAATAAGAAACGCATGTTAGGAATTTTGGGGCGGATGGCTCCGGGCGATATGCCCAACTTTCAACCGGCCATGCAAAAGGGACTACAGCAATTGATCCCCAACCCGGCGTCGGCCAAACAAATGATCATTATCAGTGATGGCGATCCGTCGGCACCGACCGCTGCCTTGTTGGGGCAGTTCCGCCAGAATCAAATTGTGATTACAACGGTGGCAGTTGGTTCCCACGGCCCCGCTGATCATCAGACGCTCAAGAACATTGCGCAAGCGACAGGTGGCCGTTACTACGCAGTCAATAACAACCGCGCCCTGCCGCGAATTTTTCAGCGGGAAGCTCGGCGAGTGACGAAGCCTTTGATTTTTGAGCCCGAGGGTGGCATCAAAGCGATGCGCACTTCAGTCGCTGGTTTCCATCCGATGACGCGCGACATTGTGACGGATAACCTGCCCAATTATCGCGGCTATGTGTACACGACCATCAAACAGTCGGAATTGGTGGAGCAGCTTTTGATTGCATCGGCGCCGGACGATGGTGGCTTGAACTCGACGCTGCTGGCGACATGGCAATACGGTTTGGGCCGTTCCACCGTTTTTACTTCGGACGCAGGGCATCGTTGGACGTCCGATTGGGTGAATTCGCCGGAGTACGATCAACTGTTTACGCAGGTTGTGCGACAAACGATGCGGAATGTTTCGCGTGAAGGCGACTTTCAATTGGTGACTCAACAACGAGGGAATGTCACGGAAGTTGTGGTCACGGCAGCGGACCGTGATGGCAAGATGTTGAACGAGCTGAAGATGCAATCGAGCGTCATCACTCCGGAAGGTCCGAAGTCGCTGGTGTTTCAACAAGTGGCGCCTGGGCGATATGTGGCCACCTACGAATCGATCGTGGCTGGGAATTATGTCCTCAGCGTTTTCCCGGATGAAGGCTTCCAGCGTTTGACTGCCGGGTTGGTCGTTCCCAAGAGTACCGAGTTCGAAGTTCGGGAAGCGAACATTGCGTTGTTGGAACAATTGGCCAGTCTAAAGCCCAAGGATGGTGAAGTCGGACGGCTGATTGGCGGTGACCTCACTCCGGATGCGTTGGAGGAGTTGATGCAAGTGGATACGTTTGCCGACACGCTGCGTTGGGCGGTGCGTTTCACGGACATTTGGACTTGGGTGATTGTGCTTACCAGCGGTTTGCTCTTTGTCGATGTCTTGAACCGCCGCGTTGCGTTGGACGCGCGGCCAGTCGGGCGTTGGATGGGTCGTCAGTGGCAACGGCTCACTGGAGGAACAGAGAAACCCGAGTTGGCGTCACGGATGCAGCGTTTGAAGGCCAAGAAACAGGCTGTGGAATCGGAACGCGAAGATTCCGGGCGTCGTTTCCAATACGACGACAGCCAGCCGATCTCGGCCCAATCGGTCGTCGATACCGTGGAAGACGCTCGACAATTGGCGGCCAAGCGACCGAGCACTACCGAGACTCCAAGTTTGCAAGTTGAAGAAAAGTCGGCTGGATATACCGAACGATTGTTGGCTGCGAAGCGAAAAGCCCAAGTGGATAAAAAAGAGAAAGAAGAGGGATAAATGTCCGAAGTGGAAGCGATTCAACAAGAAGTCCGCGAATTTCAACAGCGATACCGGCTGGTCTTTGACGAAGTCCAGAAAGTGATCGTTGGCCACGAAGATATCGTGCACGGTGTTCTGACCGCGTTGTTCGTCGGCGGGCATTGTTTGTTGGAAGGAGCACCGGGGCTGGGCAAAACCTTGTTGGTCCGCACGCTTTCGCAGGTTCTGAGTCTCGATTTCAATCGAATTCAATTTACTCCCGATCTGATGCCCGCCGATATTTTGGGAACCAACATGGTTATGGAAACCGATGACGGCAAACGCGTATTCGAGTTTCAAAAGGGTCCGATCTTTACCCAGCTATGTTTGGCGGACGAAATCAATCGAGCGACTCCGAAAACTCAATCAGCGATGTTGGAAACGATGCAGGAAGGTACGGTCACGGTCGGCGGCGTTCGCAATCAGCTGAAGCAACCGTTCTTTGTTTTGGCCACGCAGAATCCCATCGAACAAGAGGGGACCTACCCGCTGCCTGAAGCCCAATTGGACCGCTTCTTGTTCAAGTTGATCGTGGGTTATTCCAAACGGGCCCAATTGGCGTCGATTATCTCGCGTACCACCCGTGGGATCTCGATTGAACCGCAACGGATCATGGACGGTCCGGAAATTCTTCGTTGGCAACAATTGGTGCGCAAAGTTGTGTTGGCGGATAACGTGCAGGACTACATCGTGCGATTGGTCTTGGCGACCCACCCCGAGGGAGAATTTGCCATGCCGGTTTCCAATCAATATTTGCAATGGGGCAGCAGCCCTCGCGGGGCCCAAACGATGGCCCTCGCGTCGAAGGTTCGGGCGCTTTTGGACGGTCGATACCATGTCAGCTTTGAAGACGTGCGTCGCGTTTATTTGCCGGCAATGCGGCACCGCGTGATCCTCAATTTTGAAGCCCTGGCCGAATCCAAGACGACGGACCATGTCTTATTGGAGATCTTGGAGAAATTGCCCGAGGCGGTTGGCGATGTACCGGTTGCCGCAAAAGCCTAAGTGGGTTCACGGTTTCGAGTAGTTGGCGAGTGCCCCGGCATCCTTATTTGAGTCCCATCGTGAACGAGTCCGAACCTCTGTTGTCGCCCGAAACCTTGGGCCGCCTCGAACGCCTTGAGTTGGTGACGCGGAAGATATTCCGTGGCCAATTGAAGGGGGAGCGTCGGAGCCGTCGCAAAGGCCAAAGTGTCGAGTTCGCCGATTATCGCAACTACGTCGCCGGTGATGATCTGCGTTTCATCGACTGGAATATGTACGCGCGATTTGACAAGCTGTTCCTGCGATTGTACCAAGAGGAAGAGGATCTGCATTTTTTCGCGTTGTTGGATTCTAGTCCCTCGATGATGTTCGGCGAACCGACCAAGTTCCGCTTTGCGCAAAAAATGGCGGCGGCGTTGGGGTACATTGGTCTTTGCCGTTCCGATCGGATCAAGGTCGAGGTTTTGACGGATCAAATTGTGCCTCCTTCCGCAGCGCTCCGCGGCAAGGGCAACTTGTGGAAGTTGCTGCGGCAACTCGAGACCTTGCCAACGACAACGTCCACGTCGCTGGATGCGGGCGTCAAGAAGTTCTGCATTCGAAATCCGGGCAAAGGGATTGTGGTGCTCTTGAGCGATTTGATGGACAAGAGCGGTTACGAAAACGCCATTCGGGCATTGGTCGCTCGGCAGTACGACGTGTATGTGATTCAGATCTTCTCGCCCGCAGAGCTCGAGCCGGACTTGACCGGTGATCTTCAGTTGATCGACTGCGAGGATGGAGACTTGGCGGATATTTCCGTCTCGCCGCGCTTGATGGAGCGTTACAAGGCAACCTTGCAATCGTTTGTGGGTGAGATTCGCCATTTCTGTGCTCGACGGGGAATCGTCCATACGGTCTGCAGCACGGCCCAGGATGTCGATCAGCTGGTGGCCTCGTACCTGCGTTCTCGGGGGCTCGTGCGATGATACTCGGTGGACCTTGGGGATGGCTGGGTTGGACCGTGTTGGCTGCGGTTCCCCTGCTGATTTTCCTGTTGTACTTCCTGAAGTTGCGGCGCACTCGCTTGGAAGTTCCGAGCACGTTCCTTTGGAAGCGGTCGATTGAAGACCTGCAAGTGAATTCGCTGTGGCAGCGACTGAGGTCGACGCTGCTGTTGTGGCTGCAGTTGGCGATTGCCTTGTTGTTGTTGCTCTCGATGTTGCCGATGGGATGTCAATCGGAACAACGCTTGGGTCAACGACACATCTTCTTATTGGATACGTCGGCCAGTATGTCGGCGACCGAAGGCGAAACGACTCGATTCGAAGTGGCCAAGCAGCAGATTGACGCCCAGTTGTCGCGGTTGCGAGAAATCGACTTGGCGATGCTGATGAGCAGCGACGATGAAGCGCAAATTCGACAAGCCTACACCAGCGATCACGCGCTTTTGCGACGAAAGTTGCAAGAAGTCGTGGTGCGTCCGCGTTTGACCAAGATGGACGACGCCCTGTCGGCGGCAACGGCCTTGGCGAACCCGAGTCATGTGCGAGATGCCGGTGACCAATTGACGCCCGATCAGGTTGCGAAAGAATTAGAGAAAGATCGTGCGACACTGCACTTGTACAGCGATGGCGGATTCCCGCCGGTCAAAGACACTGACTTGGGCGAATTGGTCGTCAATTTTGTTCCGTCTGGTAGCGAAAACGTGCGCAATCTGGGAGTGACGACCCTCAACGCTCAGTGGAACGAACGTCGTCGCGGTACGGTCGATCTGTTCGCTCGGATCGAGAATTTTTCGAAGGTACCGCTTCCGATCGATGTCGAGTTACGTCGAAACGGCGAAGTGATTGATGTGGTTCGCCGTGATGCCGTGAATGCGGGTGAGGCTTTGTCGCTAGATTTTCAAGATGCGATTTCGGCCCAACAAGACTCCGTCACCGAATACGAGCTGAGAATTGTCGGCAGCGATGACTTCTTGCTTGATAATTCGGCGCATTGTGTCGTGAACCCAGGACGAAAGCCGCAAGTCATGTTGGTGACTGCTGGGAACACCGGCTTGGAAGCCGTGCTCTCGACGACATTGATCGCCGAAGGATTAGAGTTATTGGTTCAATCGCCAGAGTTCTTGGCGACGGATGGCTACAAGGCGATGGTGGATCAACCACTCTTCGACTTGGTCGTTTTTGATCGTGTGGCGCCAAAACAGTTGCCGCTTGCGAATACAATGTCGTGGGGCAGTGCGCCCTCGGAAGAATGGCAACTGACGCCATTGACGCCGCCGGTGTTTGTGTTGTTCAGCAACAACACTCATCCGCTGACGATGAATTTGAACTTGGATACGTTGGCGTTTCTGAAAGCGTCGGGGGTCAAAGGTCCCCAAGCGACTGTGGATCTGTTGACGGCGAATGACGGAGTATTGATTGCCGTCGGATCTCGATTGGGTTTTCAGGACGTGGTGTTAGGCTTCACGTTGACTGAGGAAGAGAATGGCAACCGTTTTCCGGTAACCGATTGGCCTGGGCGGATTAGTTTCCCAGTCTTCATGTTCAATACGTTGGAGTTCTTGGGCCGTTTGGGTCAAAAAGAAATCGCGTCGTCGGTTCGTCCGGGACAGATGATTCGCTTTCGCTTGGAGTCGGAGGAGAGGCAATTGGAAGTGGTCTCGCCCACCGGTCAGCGGCAAAGACTGAATAAACTTAGCGACGGCGGATTTGTTTATTCCGGAACTGATGAATTGGGTATTTATCGAGTGATCGGGCAAGATGCCAAACATGTTCGAAGCTTCGCGGTTAGCCTCTCGGATCGATGGGAAAGTGACATTGCGGTCAAGCCGCAGACAATGGTGGGGGATTCGACGGTGACCGCCGCTGCTGAAACAAAAATCCAGGCGGACAGTAAGGCGTGGCGTTATGTATTGCTGGCGGCGCTGGCGGTTCTTTGCCTAGAATGGATCGTCTACAACCGACGGATCCTTTTGTAAGTTTTGGAAAGATGGTTTGCATGTTTCACGCGGTGATTATGGCGGGCGGTTCGGGGACTCGGTTTTGGCCAGCGAGTCGATCGACATTCCCAAAGCAGTTCCTGCGACTTGGTGGTTCACGAACGTTGATTCAATCAACGGTGGATCGGATCGCGGGATTGATTCCGTTGGAACGGACGCGGATTGTTACGAACCAACAATTGGTGGGCTTGGTGCGGGAACAGTTGCCCGAGTTACCGGCGGTTTGCGTCTTGGGGGAACCGTGCAAGCGTGACACCGCACCTTGTATCGCGTTGGCGGCGGGATTGGCGTATCGCCAGGACCCGGATGCGATTCAAGTGGTCATGCCATCCGATCACGTGATTCAAACGGATGCCGACTTTCAAGCAGGTTTGCGGGTGGCGGAACGATTGGTGTTGGATCGCCCTGAGCGAATTGTGACGTTTGGAATTCGCCCGACCTATCCGGCGACCGCGTTCGGCTATATCCAACAAGACCTGAGTCGCCCGGTCTCGCTGACGGGCGCGTCGCAGCGGGCCGGCCATGTTGAATCGAGTCCGAACGTCGTTCCGACCGCTGTGCAACAATTTCGCGAGAAGCCCACATTGCAGGTCGCGCAAGAATTTGTTCGCTCGGGCGAGTATCTCTGGAACTCTGGGATTTTCGTCTGGCGAGCGAAAACGATTTTGGATGCCATTCGACTGTACGCTGGCGAGATCATGGGTCCGATCGACAAGATCGTTGCTGCGGCGGGCAGTTCAAATTTCGCCGCCGTGTTTGCCGAACAGTTTCCCTTGATTCAAGGTCGCAGCATCGATTACGCCGTGATGGAAAAGTATCCTGAGGTCGTGGTGGTGCCTGCACCATTTGCTTGGGATGACGTCGGCAATTGGAATAGTCTCGCGCGGTTGGTGCCGGCTGACGCGGACGGCAATCACGTCGTTGGAGAGCATTTGTCGCTGCAATCTCAAAACTGTGTGGTCCAAGCGTCAGGGAACCACGTGGTCGTGATCGCGGGCGTGTCGAACTTGGTCGTGGTTCAAACGCCGGATGCGACATTGATCGCGGATCGCGATCAAGAAGAACTGGTTCGGCAGATTGTTCCAGCACTTCAGTCGCGTCGCCCCGACTTGGTGTAATTGGTAGCGAAAGTCGCCAAGACTTTTGGCGGGGCGGTTTCTCGATGGTGGCAGCCGAAACTCATGGCGAGTTTCGCTACATTCGTTTCGCTGCGACGAGTTTCGTGGTTCGCAAATCGGGAATTCATATCGAAAACATCGTTACTTGCGTGCTGCTTGACTCAACGATTCCCATTCTTTGAACATCGATAGCTTGATCCAATGCTCTAGCCAAATCGGCGACCTGCAGCTCCAACGAGTCAGTTGCCATCGGAGCCAATGATGCCGTGCGGCTTGGGAAAGTTCGCGTGTGGAAAGTTTTGGTTGCTGGCCCCGATAGTTTTGCACGCGGGCTTGTCCCGCAAAGTACTTGGCGATGTACTCGAGAGTGGTTCGCTGGGGCGGGATCAAATGTTCCAACCGGGCGGATGGCGTCCAAGATCCGGTGTGGCCGGCCTGGAGCAGTCGCAGCAGAAAATCTCGTTCGTCTTCGCCCACCACGTGGTTGCCTTTGCGGCCCAATTGGGTATCGAACGGGAATTGTTGGCAAAGTTGCCGCCGGACCGCGAAGTTGGCCCCATAGGGCAGATGTTCGGCGTCCAAGGGACGGGGTTCGAGTCCCAAGTCGCGAGCGGCGAAGCAGCCCGCCAATCGCTCCCAGTTTTCTTTGATCCACATTGGTGGAGGTGCCAGGAATTTTGGTTGGATTGGCCCACCCCAAAATGAATGGGCGGAGTCTTGCTCAAGTTTTTCGCGATAAGCGACCAACCATTGCCAATCGAGTTGAACGTCGTCGTCGGTCCAAAGAATATACTCACCGGTCGTTCGCGCGACCGCGCGATTCCGAGCGAAGCAGTGCCCTTGCTGCAATTCCGTCACGATGGACAACGGCAAACGATTCGTGAATGTGTCGAGAATTTGTTTCGTATGATCGGTCGAGTTATTGTCGACGACGATGACTTCGACATCGGGCGCGTCGATCCCGTCGACTTGTTCCAGCGAGCTGAGTGTGCTGCTTAACAACGAGGCTCGATTGTAAGTGCAGATCGCGATCGAAAAGCGAATCATTGGGACGCTCGTTGGATCAAACGATCCGCCAAGTCTTTCTCTGGCGATTCTGGGTAACGTTGGGCGATGTGTTGTTTCGCCAAGTCGCCCATGGCTGGCAGTCGATGTTTCTCATTATATGCGGCGCGGAGTGTATCACACACCAAGTCGACTGTCGCAGCCGGGGCGATAAATCCGGTGACACCATGATCGACCAGTTCACGATTGCGCCCGGTGTCGGTGGCGATGACGGCCCGCCCGGCTCGCATGGCTTCGACCACCACCAGTGCAGCTCCTTCGTATCGAGACGTAAGTACCAGCGCTTGATTTTGCGACCAAATTTCTTGCACTTCGCTGTAACCTTCGATTCGAAAACGCTCCGGCGTGGGACTGGCGGCGATCAGAGCTTCCAACTGCCGCAGGTTGCCTTGGTTACTGCCATAAAAACTGACTTGCCAATCTCGATCGCGCCATTCGGGTAGAGACAAGGCGCGAACAATCAAGTCCTGTCCTTTGGACTGGAAATGAATCCGGCCGACGCATGCGAGTTTGAGCGTGTTCGAATCTGGCCACTTCAAGTCGGAGTCGATTTGGATCTTGGACGGGTTGTCGATGTGGACCGCGTTGGTCAAGCGAATCCCGAGGTTGACTTCGAGCTTATCGAGATTTTCTTGTGAGACGACCATCACTTGATCGGCTTTGCTATACCAAGTTTGAAATTGATCCATCGCGTTTTCGTTGATGAACGCGTGGTCACTGGCACATTGAACATTGATCGAATAGGGGATCTTGAGTTCTTGGCAGGCTTGTGCGACGGGCAGTCGATCCGGATGGTAGCCGATGGTGATCAAGACATAATCTGGACGATTCTCGGTCAGCCAAGTTCCCGCGTCCGCAACGGTGTCGGCGGGGACTTCGTATTTGCCGCCCCACCAATAACGTTTGACTTGGTTGGGAAAGGCGCGAAAGTGGAGCTTCGCCCCTCGTTCACTTAATCGTTCCAAAGAGGCGATCTGTTTCGGCCACTGCCGGTAATTGACGCACACTTCCAGCTTGCGATTGAGCAGGATATTGGCGGTCCGGTACCAAAGCTCCTCGCTGCCACCCCAGGGCATTCCGGTCATGCACGAATAAAAACCGAATTTCACTCAGGTACTCCTGGCCCGTTACGCTTTTCGATAGGTTTCGAGGGCGAATTGATAAATTCCATGCAAGAGCGGATGGTTGTGGTAGAACCATTGCCGCAAACTTTCCGGCACTTCCTCATCATACTTGGACACATTTCGTAGCGGCATGTCGATGGGTGGTTTACCAAGTCTCTTCCGCAGTTGCTCGATCGACGTGACCATATCTTCGAAAATACCGATATAAACGAACCTGTCCGCCAGAGCTTTCGGCAATTGATACAGCGTTAGGTCTTGGGGCAGGTGATCGTACAACCAAACCGGATGATCGTGGACGTAGTCCTCCAACGCGGGGTATATTTGGCAGAAGTCAACTTCGCGTCCTTCGTGAAAGAACTTTCTCGCCTTGGATTTCCCTTTCGCAAAGAAGTACATCGACACCACAATGTCGAAGGGATCTCGGAAGATCGTCACGTATTGTTGGACTTCGGGATAGAAGTATGGCAACCCGTAGCCGCGGCGATGGTCAAAGTGAGCGTGAATACACTGGACATTCCGATCCCATTTTCCAGTGGCATCCGTCGTCGCCACGCGATTCATCGGCAAACCTAGCCGATCTTCAGTAAATGTGTGATGGTAATGTCCACGAAACCAATGCCGCAACACACGCACGATGCTCGTCCCAGCACACTTTGGGATGTGCGTGAAGATCAACGGCTGTCGTGGGTCGTAGGCCAACATCGGAGATTTCTCGACGCTTTACGAATGGTTGGGAGGTGGAGGTTGCGTCAATGCTTCTAGCTTCGCTTTTAACTTCGCATGCGCCTCACGAATTTCCTGATAATGGGACCTTAGTTCGTTGACTCGCTCCTGTTTTCGTTTGGCATCCGCGTAAGCTTCGGTCAGCTGCTCATGGGCTTGGAGCTTTTCGGCCGACAGTTGGGCGAGGCGCTGATTCAGCGTTTCAAATTCCGCGTTACGTCGTTCGAGTAATTCGTTTAGGACTCTCAATCGTTCTTGAATTTCTAGCAGGCATTTTTGGAGATATTCAATGAACTGTGTTTTTTCCTCTAATGCAGCCTCGTAAGATTGGACGGCCCGGTGATGAATGTCCGTCAGATAATGCAGTTGCCGCCGTTCTTCCGAGTACTCGCGGGCTCGCACGACAGCCGCCGATATTTCAGTCAACTCCCATAAGGTTGAATGTTCGGCCCGAGCACGATGCAACCATTCTTGCCGTTGAGGAGTCAACTTGTCCCAATCCGCTTTGATCCCAGGAGTCGCGTGTGACGTCGGCAAGATGTGTTCGGGAAAGCAAATCGCTCGTCGAGTCCGTCGTTGCCGATGAGCGATCTGAGCCATGGTCGTGATGAGCCTCCACATTCGATCGACCGCTGAGGAAACGCAGCAAAGCTGATCCAACAAGAGGGTCTGTTGATAGAAGAGTCGCTCGGGAGTCGGATTCAGGATCTCTGTTAGGGTCGATAGAACTTGTGACGGAGCAGTGATCTGCCAGGCCGCCGGAACGTACAACGGAACGTTGAAGAAGTCGAGGATCGCGACGGGGCGGCGAGCCAACATGGCTTCCAATTGTAAAGTCGACGGTGTGGTGACCACGGCTGTCGCGTGATCGATAGCCGAAGATATGTCGCCCGTTGAACATTGGTCGGCCGCGATTTGCAAGTGCTCGCGGATGCGATCGGACACTCGCCAACGAATAGCCACGAGTTGGTCGCCGATGACGGGCGGGTCTTGTATCAGGGTTTGTTGAAGGCTCTTGAATTGCGACAACGCAATGTCCCATTGCGAATCGGAGAACGCTGGCGTTCGCGCGGAGCAGATCAATAGTGTCGGCGAACTGGAGTTGTTTTCTTTTCGCTCGGCACGGGGCGTCTCTCCGTGTTGATTGTTCCACCATCCGAACGTGCGCGCTCGATCGTCAAGTCTGGGGAGCCCGACCGCTTCGCATTTCCCCACGTTGCCCCACGACTCCCACAACCGTGATTGTGCGGCCCCCAATGTGGCAATCTTGTGAGCGACGGCCGGTTGCATCAAACTCCCAGCCGGTGTGGTGGGATTCTGCCAACTGTTCCGAAACTCCGTGATGCCGTCCGCCAAGACCAGCACGGCACGATCATTTGTGCTCATGGCTCGGCGAAGCACCGCCAATTCATCCCAGCGGTAGTGATTATGAGTCACCAAGAGATCGACATCGGCGGGAAGTTCTTGGGCGACTTCGTAATCGGCGAGCACGCGAACTTCGATGCCCTCAGGGGGACGTTCCAGCCAAGGACGATAGACGGGCGAATCGAGGGCCTCTCGCCACAGTATTCCAACCACGGGGCGTGGCGCGGTTGATTTTCGCGGGGACGTTTCCATAGTCACTGTTGCTCGCTTAGGCACTCCATCCATTCGTCGTCGTTGGGCGCCAATGCGGAGCTTGACACCCAAGACATAGTTTAGCGTCAATTGGACCAATCGTTTAGGCCAAACGAGCTTGCACCAAGTCGTGGAAATGAATCATTCCGACGATTTTGGGTCCCTCCACGACGGGCAGCACTGTCACGCGATGGGCCTCCATCAGAGCCAGGGCTGCGGCAGCCAACCCGTCGGGGGCACACGTCCGCGGCATGCGAGTCAGCAGTCCGTCAACCGACATGTCGAGCGGATTCTCGTGTTTCTGAATGGTTCGGCGAATGTCGCCGTCGGTCAACAATCCGATCAGACATCCGGCCGAATCGGCAATCATGGTGGCCCCCAATGACTTGCGAGTCATTTCGATGATGGCCTCGCGAAGGGTGGCAGTCGGGGCAACGATGGGCAGTTTTTCTCCGGCGTACATGACATCGGACACGCGAATTCGCAATTGCCTACCCAAACTACCACCTGGGTGCAGCCGCGCGAAATCGTCAACCGAGAACTTGCGTTTTTGCATGACCACCACGGCCAAAGCGTCGCAGACGGCTAAGGTCGCGGTGGTGCTGCAAGTTGGAACCGGCCATGCGTCGATGGCCTCTGCCGGAACTTGGACTTCCAGGACCACGTCCGCTAACTTTGCGAGACTGTTTTCACTCGAACCTGTTAGCGCAACGACCTGCACTCCCCAAGGCCGTACGGTCTCAACAACTCGCAACACCTCGTCGGTTTCGCCCGAATAGGACAACGCCATTACAACATCTTGCTTGGTGATCATCCCTAGATCGCCGTGCAGTGCTTCACTGGGTTGGACGAACATGGCAGGACAACCCAAACTGGCAAAAGTCGCTGCGGCTTTCCGTCCAATGGCCCCCATCTTTCCCATCCCCAGAAAAACGCAGCGGCCCGAGCAATTGTGGATATTCTCGATGGCCCGGTCTAGTGCCTCGGCGTCCAATCGATTCGCCACGTGCCGAATTGCCGCCGCTTGCCGCTCCAATACATTCAAAAACGTGATTCTGTCCAGATCGTTCATGACGGAGTGGCAGCCGTTTGTGGTTGGAGAGACAAGACTTGGAGGCAAGTTCGGATCAAGACGTCCTTTTGAATCGGCTTCGTTGCGTAGGCATCGCAGCCCGCCGCCAAGCATTTGGCTTGATCGCCGCTCATGGCGTGAGCCGTCAGGGCAATGACGGGCCGGGCCCAGCCTTTTTGTCGCAACTTCGCGGCCAATTGGTATCCATCCAATTCGGGCATTTGCATGTCGGTAATGATGAGATCAAGAGTACATGCCTCTTTCAACGTTCCGTCCATCGAGCCGTCGTCAGTCAAAGACTCCAACGCGATTCGACCATTATTGGCGATGGTCACGATGGCACCGGCTCGGCGCAAATGGAACGCAATCAGCGCCTGGTTGTCCTGTCCATCTTCGACCAACATGATCTGTCGTCCGGAGAGCGGGGTCGAGTGAGCTTGCGGTTTCGCCTGCGGCTGTTCGTATTCGGCGATTGGACGTTCCGGGCCAACTGGCAAAAACGCCGTATTTGGTTCGATGTGAATGGGGAGTATAAAACTAAACTTCGAGCCAACTCCCGCGGTACTTTCGACGTTCAAAACTCCGCCCAACAATTCCGCGTACGACTTCGAAATGCACAACCCCAACCCGGTGCCGCCGTATTTTCGCGTCGTGCTGCTATCCGCTTGAGTGAACGGTGAAAACAGACGTTCCATCTGTTCGGATGTCATGCCAATTCCCGTATCGCTGACGGAAATCACAAGCTGTGGCTCGGTGTCGCGGTTTAGCAATTGGGTTGCGATGGTCACCTTTCCTGACTTGGTGAACTTGATGGCGTTGCCGACGAGGTTGACCAAGATCTGTCGAATTCGATTCGGATCGCTCGTGATTGTAGCCGGGATTTCGTTAAGCCGAATATTTTCCAGTGTCAAACGACCGGTAGCGGCCCGGCGTTGCATCAATTGTTCGATATCGCCTAAGACTTGTTGAATTTTCATCGGAATGTTTTCGACAACAACTTTGCCCGCCTCGACTTTACTCAAGTCCAGAATATCATCAATCAATTGCAACAAGTGTTGGCCGTTGCGGTAAATGGTTTCGGCATAATCAACGGTTTGGTTCTTGGAAAGACTTACCGACGAATCGCAAATCAATTCAGCATAGCCCGAAATCGCGGTCATCGGAGTCCGAATTTCGTGGCTCATGTTCGCGAGGAACGAACTCTTGGAACGACTCGCAGCTTCAGCGGCCTCTTTTGCCGCTTCCAAGGCAATTTCATGTTCGCACTGCGTCGTTAAATCTCGAATGAAGCAACATAACCGAATCTGGCCAGAAATATTGATCGGGCGGACCGTCCAATCGACTGGAAACTCCCGACCGTTGCGATCGAAGGCTGTCAATCTGGGTCGTGTTTCGACAGTTCGCGAGCTCCGCGTTTTTGAGTGCGAGTGGAGTTCTCGTTTTAGTGACTTCCAACGTCGCTCGGGA
>JAUXWY010000332.1 GCA_030681235.1 Pirellulaceae bacterium
CACAGCGCTGCGAGTATCGGAAATCCCGCCGATTTACTCGGCGGATTTTTTCGGCTTCTCGCTACATCAGCGGGGCAGGGTTGGAAGGCCGTAGGACCGATCTTGCTTCAGACACGTCTGCAAGTAGGCCGATCGGTTTTCATCTTGGGTACAAAGCGTCCGGACTTGCGAGCGTAAGCCGTTGCGGTCTCGGTTGGAGTTTGTTTGCTAAACAGATCTGTCTCTCGACCGCTTCTCGCGCGGGGCGTCTTTCTAACTTCAAAGCTTCCGCTCCGACCGGATGAACCGGTGCAGGGGCATTGACTGCTTTAATAGCGAAAGTGGCGGATTTGTTCGCCGCTTTGCCCGATGGTCGCCATGGCTCGTATCCCGACGTCCAAATGACGTTCGGCCCACATTTGCGTGACTCGCTGGTCACTCGCCTCCGTTTTGACGCCATCGGGCGTGATCGGAACGTCGGAAACCAAGAGCAAGGCCCCGCGCGCGATTTGATTGTAGTGCCCAACAATAAACAATGTGGCAGTTTCCATATCGACGGCGATACACGTCATGTCTTGCATCTTGGTTCGAAATGCGTCGTCATGCTCCCACATTCTTCGATTGGTCGTATAAACCACGCCGGTCCGATAGTCGGTCTCCGAGTCCAACAAAATGTTTGAAACAAACTTGTGCAGCTTGAAACTGGGCAAGGCCGGAACTTCCGGCGGGAAATAATCCAAGCTGGTTCCCTCACCACGAATCGCCGCGATCGGCAAAATAAAGTGCCCGATTTCCGATGAGTGTTTCAGCCCGCCACACTTGCCCAAAAACAAAACACCTTTGGGACGAATCGCCGACAACAGGTCCATCACCGTCGCGGCATTGGCGCTGCCGATCCCGAAGTTGATCATCGTCAGCCCGTCCGCTGATGTCGCTGCTTGCATCGGTCGCCCGACACCGCGTATTTGGCATTTGAACCGAGCCGCAAACAACTCCAAGTAGTTGTGAAAATTCGTTAGCAAGATGTATTCGCCGAATTCTTCGAGCGGCATCCCGGTGTAACGCGGCAACCAGTTCTTCGCTAAACTGAATCGATCAATCTGCCCCGGAATGTGCGAGTGGACCAACAGCGGGTTTTGTTCAGATTCCATCACTTGTGATCTCGCTCAAACACCCGGTCACTCCAGGTCCGATGCCCTCGACCGTTCAAGTTTACCCTTTTCTTCGTCAGCATAGTAGTATTCTATATAACCAATCAACATCTCTTCATAGGTTTGTTTTCCCCACCGAACTGGCTTTTTGGGATCCGGGTTGCTCGGGTTGCCCGCCGAGTTGTCAAACCAACCGGTGACCACAATTTGCTCACCTCGGGGTATCAGTTGTGGATTGAGCAAACGGTACTCCAACTGCCAATTGAAGTCGTATTGCGGAACATCCAAAAGCTGCTGTGTGCCTTCTTTCGCTTGGTGCTCAAAACGGAACGCTTTGCCGCGTAAGTGCATGTGGGGAAAAAACGCCGTGATGTACGCTCCCCGAGGCACCCGAAGCTTGGCAACTTCTGGATGATTTTCCGCACCCGCAGGAATCTGAATACCCGTATTGGCGATCCCATAGACCTTGATTTCGTGTTGGGGCGGAGTATCGGAAAGTCGAAAACCAATCGCGGTTTGATCAATCACCGCTCGACCATTAGGAGTGTAATGTATTTGTGCGACGAGATCGTGATTGGCCGGAAGTTTTTTCGCGAAGCCCACACCAAACTCTTGGGTGTTATTCCCAGGGGCGTAGGCGGCTAGAAAATGACTACGTTCATCGATATCAACCTGATTCGAGGAACGAGGAATTGCATAAACCAAAACATGGTGAACGACTTCCGGTGCCGTTGGACGGATCTCGACCGCTTGAATCCATTGATCCACCTCGTGTGTCAACGCGATTCGTTGATGCAGGTAGTCCATGTACCCACTGCTTTGGATCCGGTTGCGTTTCGGGAGCTGAACTTCCAGTGTCGGCGTTCCGATCTTCCATTGCGACTCGAAGACTCTTGGCACCGGCCCAACCGACGAATCGCCCAGCGTCTGCTCCGATTCGAGCCACTTGACCAAGACTTGTTGCTCTCGGTCCGTCATAGCCGCATCGTTAATCCAACGATGCGGACGCTCCGAATCCGGCGCTGCAAACCACGGTGGCATCGTGCGATTGCCGACCACATCGACGACCATTCCTGCGTGAGCAACCAATTGATCCGGAGTCTCCAATGGAAACGGAGCGACTCCACCGCCACGGTGACACTCGACGCAATGATTCTGAACAATCCGAGAAACATCTCGCTGATACTCCAGCGGCCGATCCGACCTGTTCGGAAGCATGATGCGACAACCGGGCGATGTCGTTTGCGCGACGGATAGAGTTTCGTCGTTCAGCAACTGTTCGATAGCCGACTTCAAGTATCGCTGTTGCGCTTCCGGTTTCGTGTAACCCAATCCATATTGATCGTCCACCGCACCGCGATAACGCAATGTCAATTCACGGTCCAGCAAAAACACTTCCGTGGTCGATTCGGCCGACAAACCAGCCAACAGTTCTTGGTTGCGGTCCAGGAGCACCGGTCCCTTCCAACCAAGCTCCCGTTGCACTTCGACCGCATCGTCCAACAAGTCGGTCGCGACCGCATTGATGAAGACGAACTTCACGCCTCGCGCGAGAAACGTCTGCTCCAATTCCGCCAACGTGGGACCATACTTCTTGCACAACGGACAGGTTGTACTGGTCAAGGCGATCACCACCGGCGAGCCCGCAGCATACCGCCGCAAATCGAAACCGCGGCCCTGAATGTCGGTGGCCTTGAAATTGACGACCGGCTTGCCGATCCACTCCGAAGGCGAAGCCACAATGACCGGCGCGACCTTGCGAGCGGCAGTGGCGTCCGGTTCGTGTTCCTGGGCCACAAGCGGCAATAGCGAAGCAAAACCAATCAGCAAACCCGTTGTCACGGACAGGAAAATACGCAAAACCATCGGATATCTCGGGGGGGGGGGGCAATCTTAAACCAAAACGCGCGCGAGGGGTCAACCAAAACACCTGGATCCGCGTGGATCGGGTTGGGATGACCAGCAACGCTGCCCGTCTTACTCGTCGAGACCACGGGGTGGCTTCGAGTATTTTTCGTAAAACTGGGATAAGTCGATGCCCTTTTGCTTTTGCTCTTCCTCCAGCAACCGGATTCGGACCTCCAACCGCTCGACGTCCCGCGCCAACTTGGGCAACAACCTGCTCGACTCATTGGGTTTGGGCAATAACGGCGTCGCTGGTATCCCGAGATGACGCTGCAGGCTAGAGAAAAAGAATAGCGGCTCTTTATGTCGGTTGGCTAGAGCAATTCGGCCCTCTTTTTCAGAAAACAACAGCGGTTCCGGCGGCGCAACTTCGGCGTCCAAGCGACGCGTTTCATTGTCCAGACAGTGCTGGCTGTGGACGTAAACCAAATCCGTCAAATCAACCAACCCAATCTTGTGCCGCACACTCAGAATCCAGGCCGACCAAATCGGGTCGTAAAAAAAGTCTCGCGACATCGCCTCGATCCCGTGGTCGTAACTCAAGCGATTGCGGCACAACGTTTCGAACTGAAAAAAGAACATCGCGTTGGGCGTTGCCCCCGACGCTCGCAACTGCGCGTCCTGTTGCAGAATTCGAAACGCCTGCCAGATATCAAACCGGCCTCGCTCGGACTCGGCTTCGTTGATCAAGTAGGACTGAAATGTGGAAAAGTAGTGCGGCAGTTTTGTGAATGCCGTACCAATGGTTCCGACATGTTTCATCTCCCCAATCATGTAATCAAGGGCCAAAGGCAGCTTGGTCGTAGCCAATACTTCCTGTTTGAGCCACTGCAACAGCACCTGCAATGGCTGTTGCCGTTCCAGTTCCAACGTGACCTGTTTCGCCAACGATTCAAACAAGTGAGCCTGCTCGACATACTCATCGGTGGGCAAAGGTCGATTCATGCGTTCTTCAATGGATGGGCTAACGAATACTACACGCGGAACTCACCGAGGCCGGGTCCGCAACTTGCGATGAACACCAAGCCACGTAGCCTCCCGCGAAGTCAATGACTTCACGACCGCACGCCATAACCACGCTGGCAGCAATCGCTGAGCGTGTTCCGGCTTGGCATTGTACCACAATCGGACGAGGATCCGTCAGCGTCTGCAAATAACGCGGTAACTTGCCCAAGAACGCATGGGTCGCCTGCGGGATATGACCAGCTTTCCATTCTTCGGTCGATCGGACATCCAGCAACTGCACGCTGCCTGCTTCGATCAATGGTTGCAGCTCCGTCGCCGTCAACTGCGTGTAGGACGCGGTCAAGAGCCCGGCTTGCTCCAACTCAGATCGCGTGAACACGCCCAAGACTCGGTCGAAGCCAATTTTTTGGAGGACCTGGATGGCTCGAGCCGTTTCGGGGCTGTCGGCTTGGTCGACAATCAGATAAGCCGGCCGAGCATAATCTAGAATCCAACCCGCCCAAGCCGCCAGTCCCGAGGTCGGGATGTTCAACGAACCCGGCACATGCGATCGACGAAAGGTGCCCTTGTCTGCCAAGTCCAGCAAGGTCGCGTTCTGATGTCGCTCGGCAAAATGCGCGGCGTCCATCGAGACCGGGGCACTGGCCCGCGCCAATAATTCCGGCCCAACTTTATTGACTCGCTTCATGACGGCAAAGTATTTCGGCGCTTCGGGTTGGTCCGCCAAAATGTAGTCGACGAAGTCTTGCTCGTCCGTAAACTGCAAGGCCGGGTTGAATCGCTTTTCGTAGCCGACCGTCGAAGATGGAATCGCGCCCAAGCCTTTACCGCATGCGCTTCCAGCTCCGTGGGCTGGCCAAATTTGCAGGTAGTCCGGCAACGCGCGGAACTTCTGCACCGACGCAAACAACTCGTGGGCGCCAACTTTCGCACTGCCAAAAATCCCGGCCGCCTCTTCCAACAAGTCCGGCCGCCCAATCGAGCCCACAAATACAAAGTCGCCGGTAAAGATCCCCATCGGCTCGGTGGCACCGCCCCCCAAATCCGTGAGCAAAAATGAGATGCTCTCTGGGGTATGTCCAGGGGTGTGCAGAACCGTGAACTTGATGTTGCCGACCTTGAATTCGTCGCCGTCCTTCAGCAGTTGATGTTCGTACCGAGCAGCGTATTGGTATTTCCATTCGGCAGGGCCTTCGTCCGACACGTAAAGTTTCGCCCCGACCCGTGCCGCCAATTCATGGGCCCCCGAGACATAATCGGCATGAATGTGGGTCTCGGCGACGCCGATCAGTTTCATGCCGTTTTCGGCTGCGATTTGTAGGTATGGCTCCACATCCCGGCCCGGATCGACCACGATCGCCGTCCCGGACTTCTGGCAGCCAACCAAATAAGAGGCATGAGCCAATGTCTGGTCATAAAAGTACTTGAGCAACATCGAATGTCTCCTAAATCCGCTGGAAAAACAGGCCCAAAACCGCTTGCAATCAACCGCCCCGCGTCTGCAATGATCAATTATATCGACATATGCCGATATGTCAATCACTGATTCTGGCGAAAGGCTGCTCGGCGATTGCCGATTCCCAGCTCACTTCAAACTCAGCCAAATCGCCTTTTTTTTGATCGATTTGGCTGAGTATACCAGAGCGGGCCAGTTGGGCTCGAGGCGAGTGGCGGTAATCGTCCGCCCGACGCCCAAGCATCTATCCTCGCATTCGCCGGCCGATTTCTTCCACGATGCCGTCCATCGGGACGCGGACTTGCTCCAGGGAATCTCGATCGCGAATCGTGACGGTGCGATCTTGTAGAGTTTGCCCATCCACGGTGATGCAGTAGGGCGTCCCCGCTTCGTCTTGCCGACGATAGCGACGACCAACCGCGCCCTTCTCGTCGTAGAACACAACCCAGTTCTTTTTAAGAGCCAAGTAGATCACTTTGGCCAATTCCGGCATCCCGTCCTTCTTTACCAACGGAAAGACAGCCGCTTTGATCGGAGCCAAGCGCGGATGAAATTTCATGACGACCCGGGTTTGCATCGCGCCATTTTCATCAGGTGCCTGGTCTTCGTGATAGGCTTCACAAATAAACGCCAAGGTCCCGCGATCGGCACCGGCTGACGGTTCGATCACATGCGGAATATACTTCTCATTCGTGATCGTATCTCGGTACGACAAGTCCTTGCCGCTGCCGCGATACTTGGGTTGTCCATTTTCGTTCAACTGAACTTTGAGCGGACGAGCCTTTTCGTCCAACTTGCCTTCCATGTGACTGCGCAAGTCAAAATCGCCGCGATGAGCAATCCCTTCCAATTCGCCAAATTCACCCTTCGGCAGAAACGGAAATGCGTACTCGATGTCGGCGGTCCCAACCGAATAGTGCGCCAACTCCGATTCTTCATGTTCACGAAGGATCAAGCGATCTTTGCTGATTCCCAAGTCCTGGTACCACTGCATCCGCCGGTCCCGCCAGTAGCGATACCATTCGCTCGATTGAGCCGGGTGACAGAAAAACTCGATCTCCATTTGCTCGAATTCACGCGAGCGAAACGTGAAGTTCCTCGGCGTGATCTCGTTGCGAAAACTCTTGCCGATCTGAGCAATGCCCAGCGGCAAGCTGAACCGCGACGAGTCCATCACATTCTTGAAATTGACAAAGATGCCCTGGGCCGTTTCCGGACGCAGGAAAGCCAAGTTCTCTTCACTTTGCAGAGCCCCAGTGTAGGTGGAGAACATCAAGTTGAATTCACGAGGAGCGTTCAGCAAACCGCCACAAGCGGGGCAGGGCAGGGCCAATGGACTTCCCAACGGCGAGCCCAACAGCTTTAGCAGATCCCCAGCGGTCACCGACCCGCCTGCGGCCGTCGTTCGGACGCGGTCGATGAAGCCCGGCACATCGTGAATCGCCATCAAACCAGGGGCAACATTCTTGGCCTTCTTCTCCAACCAACGTTGCAACTCGGCGACCTCGAACTGCACCATCTCTTTCAATTCAGAAAATTCGACGACATGTTTTTTAAGCGACGCCACCCACTCCGATTCGGTCAACAGTCCCGCCACATGATCCGCGCGGAAGAGCTTCTTGCAATGTTGGCACGACTGCATCATGTCATGGAACAAATCATAGTGCCCCGAGCATTTCCACACCTGAGGATGCATAATGATCGTGCTATCGATTCCGGTCATGCTGTAAGCTTCCGGAGCGCCGGGCAAAACGTCCAGGTCATTGTGTGCTTGGATCATGTCTTCCCACCACGCGTTCTTCAAGTTCCGCTTCAACTCCACGCCCATCGGGCCGTAATCCCAGAACCCGTTGATGCCACCGTAGATTTCACTGGATTGAAATAGAAACCCACGCCGCTTGCAGAGTGCTACAATCTTGTCCATCAAAGATCCGGCGGGATTCGAGGCCTGTTTTTCAGAAGGTTGGTTCATCGGCTTTGCAGGGTCTGTTGAGTGTCATGTGCCAAGAAGCAAATCGCTACATACGGTCAACGACATTATTGAGCATTCAGACAAACTTGATAAGCCCGCTTAACACCTACAATCCGCAAACAGCCCCATTCCGCCCCAGTTTACACCAAGACCCGAATCGAACCCCGCTTCAATTCGGAGAAGCGGAAGCCCGCCAACATCCGATATCAGATCATGGACTGCACCTTCGATTGTCCTCGGTTTCGTTTCGCGCTGACCCCAACGCGAAAAGTTGAAAAAGCAGTCGTGTGGAAGTCCACACTTACCAGTCCTAGGGGTCGTTCAGAAGGAGAAGCGAAATGTCGGTAGTTGTTCGAGCATTCGGCTTGCTGGTAGCCATCATCTTTCTGACCACTCTTGTGGCGAACACCGCCGAAGCTCAACTCGCCAGAACGACGTTCCGCCAAATTGGGGTATTTCCAGGCAGCGGCTACCACATGAAGCAGCCCCTAACGGACTCGAGTTACTACCATCCCTATTCGGCAGTGAACAGCGAAACAATGACCGCACCATCCGGTTCGATGGTCCACGGGATCATCGCCCCGGGTTACTCGAACGCTTACAACTTGGACTATGGTAGCTACCCCGGCAGCATCAATGCCATCAACCGTTCGAGCACCCCGCGCTGGTTCCGTTGGAATTCACCCACACGCGACTGGTAGTTTTCAGCCGACGAAAACAAACGCCAACGGCTTCAGAACAACGCAATTTAGCGAACGCTGGTGTACCGGCTTCAGCCGGCTTCAGCCGGCGGGGGGAGCTGAAAAGAGTTTTTTCGCACCCCGGCCGGCTGAAGCCGGTACACCAGCGCTCGCTAAACCATTTCCGTTAAGAATTCTCGGAATCGGCCATCGTAAATACTCTGGCTAGATCCAACACCGTTCGGCGACGGTGTTCACACGCCTAGGCCACCAAGTCGACTAGACCGTACTTCAAGAGCGTCATTTGCAAGCGACTGGTTTGGGCTTCGGTCAATGGCGTCATTGGCAAACGCAGATCACCCGTGTCTCGACCCAAGATCCGCATCGCCATCTTGATCGGGATGGGATTAGTGGCCAAGGACAACAAATCTCGACACAACGTAAAGAGTTTGCGGTGCATCTTTTGCGCCAAGGCCCAATCATCTTGTTTGACCGCGTTGACCAACTTCAACAGATCGCCGGGCACGATGTTGGCGACCACGCTAATCACACCTTCTCCGCCCACGCTCATCAGCGGTAAGGTCATGCTGTCGTCACCCGAGAGCACGGTCAGGTCTGTCTCCAGCAATATTTGACTGGCTTGATCCATTTGACCCGTGGCTTCTTTGACCATCACGATGTTTTCGAGATCCGAAAGTCGCGCGATCGTATCGGGTTCAATGTTCTTGGCGGCTCGGCCGGGGATGTTGTACACGCACAGCGGAATGTCGCATTGTTCAGACACCGCCTTGTAGTGCTGGAAAAAGCCTTCTTGCGTGGGCTTGTTGTAGTAAGGAGCGACCAACAGAGCGGCATCGGCGCCCTCCTTGGCCGCCCAACCAGTCAACCGAATGGCCTCGGCGGTACTGTTCGACCCCGTTCCAGCCATGACCAAGCACCGCCCAGCCACATGTTGCATGGTTTCCGAGATAACCTGTTCGTGTTCGTCGTGACTTAGAGTCGGACTCTCGCCCGTTGTCCCCACCGGCACAATACACTGGACGCCCGCATCAATCTGAAAATCGATCTGTTGTCGCAGGGTCTCGACGTCCACGCGACCATCACGAAACGGAGTCACAATCGCGACACCAAC
The DNA here is from genome assembly GCA_030681235.1 of Pirellulaceae bacterium. Lineage (GTDB taxonomy): Bacteria > Planctomycetota > Planctomycetia > Pirellulales > Pirellulaceae > M30B19. The sequence continues at coordinate 9,242 of JAUXWY010000332.1, forward strand.
ACCAGCAAACCGAGAACCCTTGCGATTCATTTTCCTTGACCTCTTACAATCCAGTCCGTGTTATGTCCGTCCCGCTGCAAAGTGCATGGCGAGCGTGGTAAAATCCCATGTCGCTTGCTAAGCGGTGCCTCGCACCAGTCGTAATTCTAGCGAATTCCCAGACCGCGTGCCTTCGAAGCGACGGTAGTTTTATCTCATTCGCACCGCTTCGACAATCGCCCGAATTCCCCAGATGCCGTGTGAATCCAGACCACTTGGTCCATTTTTTGAACTTTCTCGCTAATAATGGCATCCACTCCAACGTCATATTCTCAGAACCTCCCACACTCAGGCCAACGATGAGCTTCACGGACCGAGAATCAGCGGCGGAGACCAACACCATCGAGCAGGAGCTGGATGGTGCCAATGTCGTCTCGTGCGCAGTCGCCCAGTTCGAACAAAAACTGCTGCGGTACGCTCAGTTGTGGGTCGGCCAGTTGGATTCGGCCCGGGACGTCGTCCAAGAAACGTTCCTGCAACTCCACCGGCAAGTTCGAACCCAAATGCCGCCGACCTTAGCGGCTTGGTTGTTTACGGTTTGTCGCCACCGAGCCATCGATTGGTGCCGCCGCGAACGCCGCGCAAACTCGAAGTCAACCCTCAAGGACACCGATATGGGAGTCGCCCAAGCCACGGCCGAGACCGACGGGCCAATTGAGAGCTTGATTCGAGACGAAAGCCATCGAGAGCTCCGCGACCAATTGGAAGGCCTGACCGCCACCCAACGCGAGACGTTGCGGCTGCGATTTCAAAGTGGCCTCAGCTACCAAGAAATCTCGCAAGTCACCGGCATGACCGTCAATCACGTCGGTGTGACCATCCACGCCGCCCTCCAGAAACTCCGCGAACGCATGGGAACAAACCCGCAAAATTAGTTCGCAACGTGCAGCAAACACCCACGCAACGTTCACCCCGAAGCCAAAATTGCTGACATTTGAAATTCGAGATTCGAGATTCGAGATTCGAGATTTCAGATTTCAGATTTCAGATTTCAAAGCTCAAGCCCCAACAACTCACCCTTCGCCTCAAGGTCTCCCCTCGCCCCCAATGGGGGAGAGGGGTCGGGGGTGAGGGGGTTAGGACTCGAGATTCGATAACAAACCCAACCCAAAGCAACACCCAAACGCAATCCGTCGCGAACCCAACCCCAATCAGGCAAAACCATGTTCGATAAATCCGATCCTCGACTTATCGCCTATCTGTTGGGCGAACTGGATGAAGCCGAAGCAAAGCTGGTCAGTGAAGCTTTGCTTTCGAACCAAGAACTTCAAGCCGAACTGCAACAACTTCAAGCAGTCGTCTCACAAGTTCAAAACGTCTTTGAATCAGAGCTGCAAACGACGCCATCGCTCGGCCACGTTTCAATCGGCGATCCACCATCAGATATCTAAGCAGCGAGCCCCCGCAGTCACCGCCGCTTCCATTGGCAACCCTGGGTTTTGGTTGCGACCGTCTTGCTAAGCCTCGGTGCGATTGGTTATTGGTTAACCACACCGCCAGATGTTGACCTCATGAGCGGCTCCGCCATTTTTTCACAAATACGAGAGCCGGAAGTTTTAGAATCCCGGAATCGAGCTCCAGATCAATTGGCGAAAACTGAAGGGAAGTCGCAGCCCAGTTCAGAAAACCGTAACCGAATCGACACGTACACATTCGAACTCGGTCCCGACCCACAACGGGAGGGTGAGCCCAGTACCGACGAATTCGATGCACTCAAAGACTTGATTCAAACAACAGTGGATCCTGAATCGTTCACCGACGGGGCAGAAGCTCCGGACGCCGACGATTGGCATCTTCAAAAAATGATGCGAAAAAAGTACGACAGAGTGGAGCATGACATACCGGACGACGGCAGCGAGTCGTCAACAATTCGGCGACCGTACCGAATTCTACCATTGATAGACGAAGAATCTTCGCCCGAGCTAATTGACCTACTTAATAATGTATGGGACGAACCTTCCGTCGAACAACATTCCAATTCTTCAAGCTTCCAAACCGGAAAGTCGCGGCTCCGCGTTTCCGTGGACCCTACGACGGGTACTCTCATCGCGAGCCCCTCTGAGGAAGAACTTAAAACTTTTAAGGCTTTAGTAGATTCGCTGAATTCGGAACCGGCCCTTGCTGGAAAACTAAACGAACAATCATCCGCAGAAACCGAACCCCCACGTACTTGGCGCCGCGTGAACGCAACTCCCAATACCACTCGCTTGATGGTCGGTCAAAACGACGAACTGAAACTCAATGGCACTCAGGTTCATATCCATGTCGACGGATTTCGTGCTCGAGTGGTCATGGACACTTTTTTCTACAACGACCGCCCCCAAGCTCTCGAAGGCACTTTCAAACTGCGGCTGCCAGACGACGCGTCGCTGTTCTACTTGGCCTTCGGCGACAGTGTCCACGATTTCTCCAAAGATCCCAACAACGAGAAGGAACTCCTTAAAGCCATGCAGACCCAATACGTGTCGTTGGAGCCGAACGGGATTGGGACCGCGCGAACCGGCACTTGGCAGAACGTCAAAGAAGCTCGTGTTGTGACTCGCGAGAAAGCCGCCTACGCCTACAACGAAACCGTCCGACGACAAGTCGATCCGGCCCTGGCTGAATGGGCAGGCGCTGGTGTCTTTCAAGCTCGAGTCTTCCCACTCCAACCCCATCGCATGCATCGCATCGTCGTCGGTTACGACGTCAACCTGCAACACTCGGCCAAGGGCATGGGCCTCCGTTTTGAGCTGCCTTTGGATGCGGGTTTTACTCAAGTTGAAATGTCGCTGGACGCCACCGCCGCAGATTCGATTCAAGTGACACCCAAGTGTGTTCCCGTGACCCGCAACGAACGATCGGTTTACTTTTGGAGCAAGCCCGAAGGCAATGCCATCGAACTTCTCCGCACCGACGCCGGTCCCCGTCTCTTGGTCTCGCCGACGCCCGCCCCCGCGGCTTCACCGAGCGAATCGAAGCCATACTTCGCCGCCCAGGTCTCGCCGGAGCTGCTAAAATCGGCCGCCACCAGCAGCCGCCGCGCGATTTTCCTGTTGGATACTTCGCTCAGCAGCAACCCGGACAAGTTCAACGTGTGGTTGAAGCTCTTGGAACAAACCTTGACACAGAATCAAGACTCGATCGATTCCTTCGCTGTACTCATGTTCAGTGTCGATCAACATTATTGGCGGGAACATTTTTCGCCAAACACGCCCGAACAAGTTCAACAACTCCGCAACGATTGTCAACAAATTGTCTTGGAAGGAGCCACGGATTTGTATGCTGCGGCTCGCAAACTGAACCAGACGCCCTGGCTGCAAGATGGTGGCGCCACGCCGGATGTTTTCTTGTTGTCCGATGGAGCCGCGACTTGGGGCGAGTCGTCGGCTCCCATGATCCGAACGGAACTCGCAAATGCCAAAATCGGCGGTCTGTTTGCATATCAAACCGGCATGAGCGGCACGGAGATTCAAACGTTGCGTTACCTTGCCAATTCGTTTGGCGGAGCAGTCTTTAGCGTCGCCAATGAAAGTGAACTTGCACTGGCCTCGACGGCCCATCGCAGTCGACCATGGCAAGTCATCTCGCTCAGCTTGCCAGGAACAACGGATCTGCTAACTGCTGGCCGCGTCGAATGGTTGTACCCTGGACAAGCATTGATGTTAGCCGGTCGCGGAGCACCGAACGGTCCTTTGACGATGGAGCTCCAACAGGGCGACGTTCGACAAACCGTTCAGATCGAATTTGCATCGGAGCGAACCGACGTCTCCGAGCTAGTCAGTCGACTCTATGGTCAGATCGCGGTCACGCAACTGGAGTCGCTCGGCGCGTTAACCTCGGAGGTCGCCGCCTCTTACGCTCGGCATTACCGAGTCGCCGGAGAGACTTGTTCCTTGGTGATGTTGGAATCGGAAGCCGATTATCAACGCTTCAACATTCGTCCCGAGGACGATTGGCTCATGATCCAGACTCAAGCCGCTGGTTCCCTCATCGAACGCACGATCAAGCAAGGTAGCGAGCTGCTGTTGGACCCAAAAGCTCGCTTTGTCAAATGGTTGACGCAACTCGAGTCAGCTCCTGGGCTTGGCTTCCAAATTCCTCCGGCCCTCAAGCTGGCATTGGACCAGATCCAAGTCCCAATCGTTGCCACCGCCATTGAAACAAAATCTCGCACGGTCGCGGGCGTCTCGGAAGAGTATTTGGCGACGCTCTTGAAAGAAGAACTGGATTACGATCGAATTCAATCTGAAGCGGACCGCCGCGCGAAGATCGGTCGCGACGATGCTGTCAAGGTTTGGAGCAACTTGATTGAGCGGCATCCGATGGACGCGGAAGTCCTCCGAGATGTGGCTTGGTCGTTGATGGAATTGGACCGAGCGGACCATGCTTTTGGCTTGCTGCAACGAGTGGCTCGGTTGCGGCCGTTCGAAGGTGCAATCTACTTGGCGATCGCCAACGCCTTGCAACAAGCTCGACAGGCCGACCTGGCTCTGGTCTATTATGAAATCGCGCTGAATGCGAAATTCGAACGAGCTGGTGAAGACTTCCCTCGCATCACGGCCAACGACTACGAACAGCTCTTGCAATCGATTGTTGCTGGGGAGATGTCCAGTTCGCTAAAGGACTATGCAGGCGCGCGATTGGAATCTCTCCGCCGCGACTTTCCCGATCGACCGGAGCTGGCTGTGACGATGTTTTGGAACACCGATCGCACGGACGTCGACTTGCACGTGACCGAACCGACGGAAGAAGTCTGCAATTTCCAACGAAGGCAAACAAGAATCGGTGGACAGATGACCAGCGACATCACAACCGGGTTTGGTCCGGAGATGTACTCGGTCGCCAAGGCCCCTGCGGGCGGCTATCACGTTGAAAGTCACTATTTCCGAAACGACGGGAATCGCACGAAGCTCGCTTGCCGAGTCCTCGTCACGGTGGTTCAACGCCAAGACTCCGGAAAACGAAGTCGATCCCTACACGTCGTTCGCTTGAATGAAAAGGACGAAAAACAAACGATCGCCAAAATCAACCGGTAACGCGTTAGTTTCGCGATAGGTCTGTCGCGGTCAGCGTTTCAAAAGCTCCGAGCCATTTGTGGGATTTCCAAGTACCCAATTCTATACAATTCGGGAGAAATCTTTATCCTCTTCCGCGAAGTCGAGCCTGGAGTTCATCGCACTTCCGTCGCAAAACCAGTTCGCCGAGCTTTCGCAAGTCCATTGCCACCTCGACTTCGTCACCCAAAAGCCGTTGCAGGGTTCGAATCGTACCGATAATCTCGCCAATCTCGATACCTTCTTCCCGACCCTCTTCACGACCTTCTTCCCGACCTTCTTCCCGACCTTTTTTCAATAGGCGGTCTGCAATCGACCCTACTTCAATTTGCGTTGGAAAGACACTTTGAACTAGTTCATTCAAATCTTCCGCACTCATATCCTGGTTCACCGCCATCACATACACTCCGATCGCATGGAGCCACAACGATACTTCGTGGCGACTGGTCACGCCCGTCAAGAGCCCTAAAATGTCCAGCAACTTCTCGCGAAGTTGCTCGCCACGTCCATATTTTAACAAACGCAACATACTTTGTAAAACAGGAACGCCTTGAATTTCGTCATCGGACGTGCCTCCCAGATCCAGCAAAGGGAACTTGAAACGGACTTGAAACTCGGAAAACACCTCATGTGCATCAATAAGTTCTTCCAAGCTCGTGGCCGCCGCCCAACCTGTCGGTCCGTGGTAGACAACCAATGGCAAAATTGGCCGTAGTGGGATTTTCTGCCGCGCACACCGCTCCCAAAAACGAACGATGTACGATAGCAATTGCAACACTGTCAACGAATCCGATTCGCTCTTGTGTTCGAATAGAAAATAGACGTAGACGAGGTTCGCTTCGTTCGGGCTGCCGACTTGTCTATCACGTAATTGTGCGGACATCAACAAATCCGAGTGTTTTTCTCGCAAGTGCTGATCTACAAAACTACCCGTCTCAACCTTCAGCGTGTCCAAGTCGATCGCTTGAACCACTCTTAGCGGAAAGTTTGTCTGGATCATACTTCGGGCGTTCGGCAGATGTTCCAACGCCAGCTGAAATAGATTGTTGTGAGGAGTTGGTGCTTTCTCCATTTCCACCCTTCTTACTTGAGTTTTACAGCCTGCAACGAATCGATTACGACGTATCCATCCGTATTGCGGTTGCTGATTTCAACCGAATACGATTTGTCCGCCTCGAACGAGAACCGGCCTAAGGGATGATACAATCCGTTGATCGTCGGTGCGGCTTGCTGGTTGACTTGTACGATCGCTTCACCTTCTGCGTGTTGAATCGTAACGGGCACATTGGTGGCTCGGTTGGGGTGTGGGCTATAGCTGAGTCGTATTTCGTAGTTGCCCGCGTCCGGGAACTTGAGCTCGAACACAGCCGTCTGTTGGCCTTTGGCCGCATTGCCATCGTGCCGATAACCAGCGGCGACGAACTTCGACGTGCTCGTACTGTGCGTCTCGAACCCTGTCAACTTCGCGTCAGTATCGTCGATCACAATCCCAGCGAGATCCTTCACCGGGACTCCGCTTGGATTTACCGGCCGAGCCACTTTGATCCACTCGAGAACCGTTCCGTCGGTCAACAAACGTTCCCGCAATCTTCCAGTGTCAATTTTTTGCACAGGCACGTTTTGCTCGATCGCATGGACCGCCGCCGTCCCTGCCGACTGGCCCAGCACCATGAACACGGGCTCCATTCGGATGGATCCGAATGCCATGTGGGACGATGACAGACAAACGGGCACCAACAGGTTTCCACACTGATCTGCGGCCGGGACGATCGCTCGATAGCCGATGCCGTAGGGAGAAAAACCGCCCACTTGAACGTCGCCTTCGTTCCGCACAAAGCCATCCGCGTCCACGTGGCGCTGGACGTGATGTGAATCCATGGTGTAAGCCGCCAAACCCACTGGATCGTCGGCGACTTCTCGGCCTTGGCAATGATGTTGCGTCATCACCAAATCGCTGACCATTCGCCGCGCTTCGCGAATGTACAACTGATCCTGCCAGCCCTGGCCAGCCATAAACTCGTCGCGGCACATGCCCCAACGAGAAACTTCGGTGCGGATTTCTTCTGGCACGCGCGGATGATTGGCCAACGTCCACATCAAACCTTGTTGGTAAAGCCGATGTTGAGAAACGATTTCTTCGCGTCGTTGGTAGGTCGCTTCGGGGTAGTCGTAGTTCTGGCCGATAAAGTCCGTCGAGAATCCGAAGTTGTTGTTCGTGTCTGTTTTACGATTGGGCATCAAGCCGATACTCAGAGGGACTCGCCGTTCACCGGCTTCGAAGTTTCTCAATAACAACTCGTACCAATGTTCTTGATAGCCGTCTGGTTTAGGCCAGGGGATTCGGTTCTCGGGGTGGTCCGTCATGCACATGCGGAAACAATAGGCTTGGAGCCGAAGATCGCCGCTGCCATCCTGTTCCGGAGCATTGGAATCGATAAACGGCAACAGACCGCTGTTTCGATCGCCGGCTTTGACAAACGGGTCCACGCCGCGCACGAATTGGTGATGAATCGCAAGTTGGGTCTGCACGCCGTTCAAAGTTTCACCGTACAGCGAGTTCGCCTCGCGACCGACGGTATACTTCACACCGGCCGCTGCCATAAGATCGCCTTCATAAGTCGCATCGATGAACATTTCACTTCGGTACACTTTTCCCGATTCCATCGTGATCGAGATAATGGTCGAAGGAACTGACCGAGACAGCTCAACTCCGTTTGTTCGATCGAGACGTTCGCGCATCACGACGTGGATCTGCATCTCACGTAACCAATCCTGATAGATCTTCAGTGCCACGTGTGGTTCAAAAGTCCACATGGTGTCTTCGTCGCGGGATGTCTCCGATTGACCGATGCTGCGATACTCACTACGAGCCTGCCACTGCCAGGAACTTTCGTGTTCGTAGTAACTTCGCACCCGTTGATAGAATTCCCGGGACACGCCACCAATCGCCGCTTTGTTGCCAATGTCCGTCTGGCCCAACCCGCCGGTCGTCAAACCGCCCAAATGACCGGACGGCTCGATCAAAATCACGGACTTGCCCATCCGTTTGACTTGAATCGCGGCTGCAATCCCGCCCGATGCTCCACCGTAGATCACCACGTCCGCAGAGTGCAGGTCGTCGGGTTCACTGGCTCGTAATACCGCGATTTGCAGTCCAAATATCAAATGAGCGATACCAACGAACAAGCAACAAGTGCTGGTGCGATCGATTATGGAGCTTCGAGTCAAACCGTCCATCTTCGGCAATCCATGGTTAGAGTTCTTCGTAGTGACGGCTCGTATATTGACAATAATTACAAGCCTCAGAACTCAAGGTAACCGCAACTGCCCGTGGATTCAATCAGCGACTGGTTCCATTCGAAACTTAACGGATGATCGCGAAGTCTCATTTGTTCGGATAGACTATGCGTCGGCAGGTTTGAAATGGTGCTTCCTTCCGTTTTTGAAACGAGCATGGTTTGTCCTTGTCCAAACTATTGAGTGAATTGAACCAATTCCCGCCAAGATTTTTGGTCGTAGGGTATTTGGCAGCTCAAGCGTTGGCCGTCGCCGGTTGGTGGTGCGTCATATGGGTTTGGCCCGAGAGTATCGCTTGGTTCCATCCAATGACTTGGCCCGCAGAAAGCTTCATGGCATTTGCGGTCAGCGATTGCGTCATGCTGGTGTTGGGCTCGGGCGCTGTTGCATGGGTTGTGGCAACGGGTCGTTCCTTCGCATCGCTGAGCCTGTGGGCCTTGGCGGCCGCCGCTTGGTATCCAACTCTGTATTGTTTAGGCGTCAGTTGTCTAACAAACGAAGCCTGGGTGGCCACCGCGATGATGACCGCGATGGCCGGGTCGACCTTGGCCATGGCCACGATTCAAGGCACGCCGCTGCAAGCCCCTGCAACCTACCGAGCGACTCGGCTTGATTCGAACTCTGCGGTGGCGTGGACGATGCTGCAAGTCATCATTTTTTGGGGAACGTTTTTAGTGATCCTGCCTCTCGGAATTCACGAAGCGGAACAAAAACTCGATTGGCCTAGCTTCTACTTCGCAGGCCAGACTTTCGCCGGGATCACGGTCCTAGTCCTTGCTTCGGGCTTGGGACTGGCCAGTGGTATGACGATGGCGACACAGGGAAAAGGCACGCCACTCCCGACCGCTTCCGCAGCCGAACTTGTTTCCTCCGGACCGTATCGTTGGATCCGCAATCCAATGGCCCTCGCGGGTATCGTCCAGGGATTGGGAGTCGGCTTGCTGATGGGCAGTTATGGCGTGATCGTTTATGCTCTGGCGGGAGCTGTCTTGTGGCATGTACTTGTACGACCGTCGGAAGAACATGATTTACAAATTCGATTCGGCTCCGCCTACAAAGACTACCGACGTCGCGTCGGGCTATGGCTTCCGGGTTGTTGGAAATCCCATGATTGATTCAAACTACTCGAAACGGACAATGAAATTGAAACTCAAACAGGGCCTTTTTCCAAAGAATCGTTGGATTGGAGCAGTCGTTGTCTTGTTTCTGTTCGGCACACGGCTCACCATTGAAACCGCCGTCGGCGACGAACTAGCGGATCAGTTGCGACCGTTGATCGAAGGCCACGAAGGTGAAGTTTCGGTGTGCGTTGAGCATTTGGCCACAGGTCAGCGATTCGCGTGGGAAGCCGATCGTCCAATGCCCACCGCCAGCTTGATCAAGCTACCCGTCATGATTGCAGCATATGAAGCGGTCGCGAATGGGAAACTGGATCTTACGACTCCGATCACACTGACGACCGACGACATGGTGCCAGGTTCCGGTGTCTTGACCGATCATTTCTCGGCCGGAACACAAATCAGTTTGCGCGATGCGATTCACTTGATGATCGCATTTTCCGACAACACGGCGACGAACCTGGTGGTCGATCGGATCGGCTTGGCCACGACGGCCGAACGCATGGAGTCCTTGGGCTACCCCAACACCAAACTGCACTCGAAGGTGTTTCGCGGCAGCACGACAGTCTTTCCTGAACGGAGTCGCGAGTTCGGTTTGGGCAGCACCACCGCTGCCGAAATGGTGGGCTTACTGAAAATGCTCCACAGCAAAGAACTGGTCTCGATCGACGCCTGCGACGACATGCTACGACACCTGCGAGCTTGCGACGATGACACCAAAATTCGCAGTCTGCTGCCGAAAGGCACTCCGGTCGCCAACAAAACCGGCGCCGTGTCCAACGTGCGAACCGACGCCGCCGTGATCGAATCACCCAACGGGACAATCGTCATCTGTGTGTTGACTCGAAATAACGTGGATCAACGCTACGATGACGACAACGCCGCCCATGTGCTTTGCGGCAGGATTGGCAAAATCGTGTTCGATCATTTCAATCCCGGCGTGGTTTCGACAACCCAACCCGTCACGGGTCCACTCGCGATCGGTGCGACCAGCCAATTGGTCGAGACTTTGCAGCGAACTCTCAATGCTCGATTGCTACCAACCCCCAACTTGACCGTTGATGGCGACTTTGGCCCTGCGACGCAAAACGCCGTCAAGTCATTCCAAGAAGCCAATGGCTTGCCGGCCAGCGGCGTGGTGGACGTAGCGACTTGGAAGAATTTGAGTCCATTGGTCGAGAAGGAATCAGTCCCGGAACCAGAGATCGTCAATGCCGAAGTCTTGCCCAGGTTACCAGCCGACTCGGATACTGGCCCGCCTTTTGTCACCGCGAAGGCTTGGTGCGTGATTGATGCGATTACAGGAAAATCCATCGGCGGCGAAAATATGGAAACGCCGCTAGACCCCGCCAGCACCACAAAAATTATGACGGCGTTGTTGATCTTGGAAGAGGCCGAGCGGAACCCTGCGTGTCTGGATGAAATCGTGACGTTTTCCGCACAAGCCGACGCGACCATTGGTTCTTCGTGTGGCTTGGTCGCTGGCGAACAAGTTGCCGTGCGAGATCTGTTGTACGGATTGCTGCTCCCGTCGGGGAATGATGCCGGAACAGCCTTGGCAGAACACTTCGGCGCCAAGTGGTCGGTCTTGAATGACGATCAAACCTCCAAACCCGTTGATTCCTTTGCCGTTTTTATTCAGGCGATGAATCGGCGAGCTCAAGACCTTGGCGTGAAGGACTCGCGGTTTGCCAATCCGCATGGGTTGACTGAAAACGAACACAAGCTTTCGGCCTTCGACCTGGCTCAACTGACACAGCAGGCTATCAAACTGCGACTGTTTCGAACCATCGTCGCGACTCGGCAATACGGGTGTCGGATCTCGCATCCTTCCGGCTATTCGCGAAACGTTAAGTGGACGAACACCAATAAAATGCTGGAAACAACGAGTTACCTTGGTGTCAAGACTGGAACGACCACCGCCGCCGGTGCCTGTTTGGTGACATTTGCAGAGCACGGCGAGCAACAACGAATCTGTGTGGTCCTGGGCGCTTCAGATTCCAGTTCCCGCTACGTTGACACAAAGAATTTGCTGCGTTGGTCGTGGGGACGTTAGTCGTTACACTGAGCCAATGGAAGTGATACTCAGAAACACGAGGAGCATAGGCGATGGCCGATGTCATTTCGCTGGAACCCCAAAAAACGCGGATGGAGGATTGGACGGAGCGGCGAAATGAGCTGTTGCTTTTGCCGAGCCCGTCCGCCTACGAGTCCATGCAAATCAAGGTCTTGGAGTATCTTATCGAACGATACCGAGATTCTCCGGTTGCAATCGCTCCCGCGCGATTCTCGCCGCGCACGCGATTCTATTTGAACCGCCGCATGATCGTCGTCCACGAACATCTGAGGTTGGACCGAGGCCGGCCCTCTTGTAGCCGAACAAACGCAGAGCAACGCATCCAGACGTCGCTGCAGAAGTTTAGCGAAAAAGCGACCGTACCGGAACCAGAAGTTATTACGGCACCACGATCGCATGAACCACTACCGCAAGTGGCCCAAAAGAACTGGTTGCTAGGGTTATCGGAGTGGATTTCGGAATGCATCCGTTCGGAACGGAAGTTGCCGAAACAACGAAGTAATTGGCTAACGAATCGCCGAACCAAATTCAAGAAACTCGTGTCTCGCTTGTCGAACACCAAGACGCAAGACTTGGCCGCTCTCGTTGGGTTGGAATCATATGAGAACGAAGGCTTGCACCACGTGTTCACAAAATTGTGGCGGATTCGCGTATTGGCCGACGTATCTAAAGACCTTGTTCTGGCAGGATTGGAGGCCAAATTGTGTCGCGCACCGCACGTCGAACATACTGCCGAGACGATGCGGGAGTTCCTGGGTGACGAACCCGCCAAACTACGATTAGCGGCACTCAAGGTATTGGAGAGAATCGGCAACTTGGATGACATTGGTCTGCTGGCGGATTTGTTGCGTTTACCGGTCGCTGAGTTGTCGCCGGAAGAACCAACTGCCTTAATGGCCGCCATGCAAGCGATCGCGCAGCGAGCCGATTCTCTGCCAGGAAATACTCTCGATCGCTGACTATTTCCGAAGCAAATCATGACCAACCCCAACGACCACACTCACGAATTTTTGGAAATTGATGGTTCTCTGGGCGAAGGAGGCGGGCAGATCATTCGCTCGTCGTTGGCTTTGTCGTTGGTCACTGGACAACCGATTCGCATTTCAAGAATTCGAGCTGGACGAAAGAAATCAGGCTTGCTCAAGCAGCACCTCACCGGAGTTTCGGCCGCTGCCGATGTGGGTCAAGCGGAAGTGGATGGCGCAAAGTTGGGTGCCTCGGAGTTGACCTTTGCCCCGGCCGGTATCTTCGCAGGTCATTATCATTGGGATATTGGCAGTGCCGGCAGCACGACATTGGTCGCACAAACCGTGCTCCCTGCCCTGCTGATGGCCGATCAACCGTCCCAAATCACCATCAGCGGCGGCACGCACAACTCGATGGCTCCGCCGTTCGATTTCCTCGAACAAGCGTACCTGCCGCTGGTGAATCGAATGGGACCAAATGTGCAAGCGACTCTCGCGAAGTATGGTTTCTTCCCGGCCGGTGGCGGCCAACTGTCTTTGCAAATCCAGCCCGCTCCGCTGCGAGGATTTGATTTGTTGGAACGAGGCAAGTTGATTCGTCACGGTGCGACCGCCGTGGTCGCGAATTTGCCTATCGGGATCGCCAATCGCGAGCTCGATACCGCTGGCCGCAAATTGGAATGGGGCAAGCGAGCCGAGCTGAAGGCAATCGAAGTCAAAGGCCCCGGCCCCGGCAATGCCGTGATGATTCGCTACCAATACGAAAACGTGACCGAAATGGTGACCGGGTTTGGACAACAAGGAGTCAGTGCCGAACGAGTGGCAGCTGACGCCGTCCGAGAGATCCGCAAGTATTTACGAAGTGACGCGGCCTTGGGCGAACACTTGACCGACCAGTGGCTGCTGCTGATTGCCTTGGCCGTTTGGAAGACCGGCAGCTCCCACCAATTCACATGTCTACCGCCGTCCAGCCACGCCACAACCCACATTCAAATCATCCAACAATTCCTGGGTGTCCAAACCACCGTCGAACCAATCGACGCACACGCTGTTCGAGTAAGTTTGGAACGAGTTTAACGAGCGATTTCTTCGTGTCGTCCGCGACGATTCGCGACTCGCGATCGGCCTATGCCACGGCCGCTGAACGAGCCATGACGGCCAATCCCAACCGTCCCCGTTGGTTCAACATCCATCCTGAGTTGTTTGAGAGCTCAAACTCGTAAGGACTTGTCCCGAAATAAGTTCCGAATTTCGATGGCTCTGCCGATACAAAGGCAATTTAGCGAGCGCTGGTG
>JAUXWY010000333.1 GCA_030681235.1 Pirellulaceae bacterium
CACCAGCGCTCGCTAAATTGCCTTTGTATCAGCAGTGGCATTGAAATCCGGAACTTAGTTCGGGACAAATCACCTATGGATCGAATTGAAAGCCCGCAGAATGCTCGGATAAAAGCTGCTGCGAAGCTGCGTACTTCCCGCGGTCGCCACCAGAACGAACAGTTCCTGATTGATGGAGCTCGGGAAACGCGGCGCGCTATCGAGTCAGGGGCGTTGATCGAAAGTTTGATTTTGTGCCGCGAGTTGATCGGCGAAGCCCAGACGGAACAATGGTTGGCCGCCGCTGCTTCCAACAAGATCGAGGTATGGGAAACCAGCCCAGCAGCATTTGCGAAGGTTGCGTTTGGCGATCGGGCCGAGGGAATTGTGGCGATCGCTCGGTCGCGTCCGACCTCATTGTCCGATTGGAAGCCGCCGCAGCCAAACGCCATCTACGTCGTCTTGGAAGGGATTGAAAAGCCGGGGAACTTGGGCGCGATCTTTCGCACGGCGGATGCGGTTGGAGTCGCGGGCATCATTCTGATGGAAACGCGGGTCACGCCGGAGAACTCGAATGCGATCCGGGCCAGCCTGGGGACCGTGTTTTCGGTGCCCTACGTATTGGCCGAAGCGAAGGATGTGCTTGACTGGATGGAACGACACCAAGTCAGAAGTTTTGCCGCGCGAGTGCAAGCGTCTCGTGAATACTGGGATGTGACTTTTTTTTCTGCCGCCGAGACTGGGCCGGTGGCGATGGTGTTGGGAAGTGAAGCCGAGGGTTTGACGGCAGCGTGGCACGGCCCGACGGTGACTGGCGTGCGGATTCCACAGGCGGGCATCGCGGATAGCTTGAATTTGAGCGTGGCGGCCGGGATACTGTTGTATGAAGTGGCCCGGCAACGTCGCAGGCGCCATCTCTCGAAACCCCACCCCGACGAGTAAGCCAGGGAACCACAAGCCCCCGCGATCGCGTTCGGTTTACGGAGTTCCATGAACTACCTCTCCCATGCCCATCGCTATCTCGACCGCCCAGCTTTCGCGTTGGGTACCCTGGTGCCTGATTTTATGAATATGGTGGACCGGCGAGCGCGAGTGCGACGGCGTCAGGCGGAGCAGTTCTTAGATTTTCCGGATGATTTTGTTGCCGAGTTGGCTGCGGGTATCGTTCGGCATCACCACGACGATCATCGGTTCCATAATGCACCCGTATTCCTTGGGTTGCAGGAAAGACTGTCGCAGCACTTGCGGACGAACTGCCCGGATCCCCGCGGACTGCGATCGTGGTTCACCGCTCACATTGCGATCGAGATGTTGCTGGATTGGGTGATCATGGACGAACAGCCGAAAAGCCTGGATCGTTTGTACGGTCTGTTTACCAACGTTGAATGCCAACAGTTTCGCCAGGCCGTCGAGTCCATCGCGGGATGCGAGCTGCCACGGTTCGACCCGATGCACCAGTTCTTTATCACCGAGCGATTTCTGGACGACTATCAAACGGATCCTGGATTATTTTACCGAATCAATCGTATCTTAAGCCGAGTCGGATTGGACCCGTTTGAGGCCGAACAAATCGCGTGGGTGCCCATTGCCCGACAATGGGTCGCCGCCGAAGCGGAGATGTTGTTGGAACCTACCAACGAACCGACACTTGTAAACGGTTGATTCGCGATCGAACATGCGTCCTACGGATGCAAGGAATACAACAGCACATTCGCGGCAATTCGAGCCGCGTCTTCAACCGAATACCCATAACACGATGAACTTGTACCACTCTCCAGCGCGCAACTGATGTCGAACGGCGAGAAGATGATGCGATAGCGATCGCCAACTCTCAGCGCCTCCAACTTCGGATCTGTCGGAACATACCCGGTAGCCTGTGCACCTGGCGCGTTGGGCAACCGCATCTGGACTTGTGCGATATCGTACCCACCATAGCGAGCCGTATAGATGTAGTCCGTCTTCTCCAACGCTTCCCAAGTCGTGTCGGGAATCAGATTTTGCATCTCCTGCCTGAAGGACTCGGCAAACGGTTTATCGCCGCAGATGGCATCGCCGAAGATGAAGCCGCCGCGCTGCAAGTGGATTTTGAGTGCTTCACGTTCCTGCTCCGACAGAGAAAACTTGCCGCGTCCATGGACAAAGACCAGGGGATAATCGAGCAAGCTTTCGAGATCGGCATCGACGAACTCGGCCTGTGTTTCAAATTGGACGCCGCGGTCGTTGTTGACGCGTCGGAGCAAATTGGCCAACGCCATGGGCGCGTCGTCAAAGCCGCTGCGATGGCGGAGTTTTGGAACCAGAATGCGTCGCCCAATCATGTTCTTGACCAACCGTTCGTCGCCTTCCAGTTTTGGGCGATCGAGCTTGTCTTTGAGTTCGTTCCCGGTGGCAAAGGCTAGGATATTGGTTCCCAGTTGGACGGAGTAATTGATTTTCTGACGAACGGCATCTCCGTACTCCTGTTGTTTGGGACGGTTCAATTCCCAAAACCCCGAGAGGGGCCCGGGGCAATAGATCACGCTGGTGCGACAACACGATTGAATGCCCAACAGCGGAAAATCTTGATCTGGATTCAGCGGAAAATGGCTGTTCCAAACGGCGTGTTCCGGTTTGAGCACTTCCAGTTTCGTGTCGGGATACAACACCGACAACAACTCACGAACGTCTTGGTCAAAAAGTTTGGCCGACGGACAACCGAATCCGTTTTGGGATTCGATGAACAGGAATCCACCATTGTCGACATACTTCTTGAGGTTGGCGATCTGTTCAAATGATAATTTGAGCCTTCGATCTCCCGTGATGTACAGGACCGGGGCTTCCATCAAATCGTCCGGTTTGGCATGAATGCCTTCGATGGTTTGCCAATTCAGTTTTCTTGTCCACGCTTTCTCGACATACCTCGTCAACAAATGCACGCCTTGAGGATGCGGGTCCCAGTGGTTTCCGTCGCCATGTTGGTACTTGCCGATGAGAATCGGACGGAGACCTTTGGACAGAAACAACAGCGCCATCGAGGAAGTCACCAAGGGATCCGACTCGCCAAAGCCACCGCCGCTGCCCCAACCACCATTCAATTTTTGCCGCGACAGCAGTTCCTTTGTGCCTGCACGATACCAATCATGCTTTCCGATGAACCGCCGCCCGGTGATTCGACCCGTTCGCTCCAGAGAATACAGGTAATAGTACAGGGCCGACGCATGCGGATCGTTCATCGGCACCGTTGGGTTGCGATCAACCGTAAAATGACGCGCCAACCAAGTCAGGCCGCCATCGACAAGCCGGTTTTTGGGCGGTGTTTGACAACATGACACTTGGTTCCCGTTGACGGCCGACGCCCCAGGTTGAAGGTTCTCGGCAACCAAAACAGCGGAACACACGCCGGCACACGTCATACTTCCGGTGTGGGAGGTAGCATTGGTTCGGTAAGAAAAGCTTCCCTCGTTTCCATTGTAGGCTTTCTCCCAATACCCTTGGGCTCGTTGCCAAATTCGTCGATCGATGTCGACTCCCGCCAATTGGGCTTCGTGCAGCGCCAAGATAGCAAATTGCGAGTTGCTTGAATCGGTCCAACCCTCCCCACCATGACCGTACCCGAATCCGCCATCGTCGGCTTGTTTCGAAATAACGAACTCAATATGCTGACGGATCTGTGGTCGGTAGCGAACGGGGTCCGCCTCGGCTAGGACCATCACGATCAGGGACGAGGCATACGTAGAACGCGGAGCTTCTGTGGCCAGCCGCCGGATGGGCTCG
This sequence comes from Pirellulaceae bacterium, assembly GCA_030681235.1. Taxonomy (GTDB): domain Bacteria; phylum Planctomycetota; class Planctomycetia; order Pirellulales; family Pirellulaceae; genus M30B19. Next base: position 3,733 of record JAUXWY010000333.1, read on the forward strand.
CGAAGTTCCGGTGAATTCGCATCGACGCCCGAGTTCAACAATGCCAAGACGACCAAGGCTGGCACGCCCCCAATGTAGGTCGCGTTCTCGCGCCAATAACCATCGCCCCCTCGCTCATTCAATAGGTAACGAACCCCGCGTTGGATACTTTGTCGTACCTGTTCGCCATTCAACTCATCTTGAAAGGGCGGGTTGCCCGCAAATGCCGCTTGACCCGCAGTCAACGAGACCAAGACGCAGGCCCCAATCATCGCGCCGATTATCGAGCCCGCGAGCCGGAACAGAGACTTCATATTCGTGCACCTTGGTACAACAGAGATCGGTAACGGGCACGCCCGTCGTGGGTAGATCCAGAATATACCGTTGTTTTAACGAAAAATCAACTTTATTACCGAACTACACCTGCATGATTTGGCGGATAGGGTGCGCATCTAGAACTCCGGTTAGTTTTTCATCCAGCCCGCCATGAAAGTACGTCAATCGCTTGTGATCCAGCCCCATCAGGTGCAGAATCGTGGCGTGTAGATCCCGGAGATGAAACGGATCGACAACGGCCGTCTCGCCTAATTCGTCGGTTTCGCCAACGGCGACGCCCGGTTTGACACCGGCTCCTGCCAACCAATAGGTGAACCCTTTCGGGTTATGGTCTCGGCCGCCCGGCTTACCACCCGTATTGAAGGTCTCGGAAACCGGCATCCGTCCGAATTCGCCGCCCCATACGATCAAGGTCGACTCCAAGAGGCCACGTTGTTCCAAATCGGTCAACAACGCCGCGATGGGTTGATCGACCTCGGGACAATGCAGTTTTAAATTCTCTTCGATACCGTGATGCCCATCCCATGTATTTTGACCACCCGCATTGCC
>JAUXWY010000334.1 GCA_030681235.1 Pirellulaceae bacterium
AAAATACAATCGGAGGAGTTAAAGACAGCAGAACCATCACTGGTAAACCGGCCCAAAACCAAGGCACCGCCAAGACCGCAATCAGACCCAAAAACATGCCCCCCAAGTAAAAAGGACTCCAAACCGGAGCCTTGGTCTTGAGATAATCTTCCAGGCGCAGGGCCTCGCGATTGGCATAGTCGACCACCGCCACCCAAATCGTAAACACGAGAACCACGATTACGATCTTGTAGGCGGCAAAATAACCGCCCGGCCCCCGCCACATACCATGCGCGTCGTGTTCATGAAACAAACCGTCCAATTGGCCCCAAGCCATGCTACCGCCCCACCAGGGGCAACTCCCACAGACGAGACCGATCACCAGGGCTCGCCACCACAAACATGGGAGCGCGAGACGCTTCCCGATTCGTTCCAATAAACTCATGCGGCACAATCTTCCAAAGAACTCACGGCAACACCCGCGTGACAATCCGAACACCCACGACATGGATCACAGAATGCCCGGCTGCGATACGGCAATTCCCTTGAGCAACATCTTGAGGGCCTCTTTGTTCGGGGCAACCTGAAACGCCGTCGGTCGATCAATCAAGCCCGTCTCGATCAAATGATGCAAGCTCATCGTAAAGTCCTGCATGCCTTCTTCGGCACCAATGCGAATCGCGTCCGCCAATTTGTGATCCTGACCTTCCAAGACTAGCTTCTGAATCATCGGCGTGAAGGTCATGACTTCGCAGGTCGGAACCCGACCCACACCTGGCTTGATCGACCGCAACAACTTTTGAGCGACAATGCCTTTCATGTTCATGGCCAACGCGCTACGAATCGCACTATGCATGGTGTCGGGAAACAAGTCCAGAATACGACCAATCGTCGACGGAGCACTGGACGCGTGAATCGTTCCAAACACCAAGTGGCCCGTTTCTGCCGCGTGAATCGCGGTCATGAACGTTTCTTCGTCCCGCATTTCACCCACCAACATGACATCGGGGTCTTCTCGCACAGCATGTTTCATGGCAACTGCGAAATCGATCACGTCCATACCAATTTCGCGCTGGTTGATCAAACACTTGTCTTCGGTGTACACAAACTCGATCGGATCCTCCAATGTCAGAATATGTTTGCCGTAAATCGAGTTGATGTGATTCAACATCGAAGCGATCGTCGTGCTTTTGCCCGATCCCGTCACCCCTGCCAACAAAACCATGCCTTGGTCGAAGTGACAAAGCGTTTCCATCACGGGCGGCAAGTGCAAACCCGCAAAGTTGGGAATGAAATTATTCACACGTCGTGCGACCAAACCAATCCGACCCAACTGCGTTAACAAGTTAACGCGAAAACGCCAGTCGACGCCATCGACGTCCACCACGTAGGCAAAGTCTGCGCCACCGGTCTTATCGAAAATACCGCGATTGCGATCGTCCATGATCGGGAAGAGAAGGTTCGCCATTTCCTCGGCATCAATCGGGCCGCGATTGAGCGGCTTGAGTTCGCCGTTGACTCGCACGATCGGCGCACGTCCGACCTTCAAGTGCAAGTCGGATCCTTTGAGTCGAACCAAGGCTCGAAACAGCTTGTCGACGTCCCTTTCCTCTCGCTTCCGCGTGTACTTGGCTTTTAGTTCTTCCACGGTGGGCGCTGCGCCGATTGTTTCCGTGACTTCCGTTTTTTTGTGGCCACCCATATTGTTTCCGCCGAACTCCTCAAGTCCTTAGAGGGATCACCCCAAGCCCCAAACCGCCTTATTGTACTCGCGATCCGTAGTTTCGGAGTCCGTCCGGATGCAGAAGAGAAATGATTTCCCTCCCGATCCAACCCGCCCGACACGGCCAAGTCTCCGATTGTATCAGTCGTGCTGCTTGCCCACCGGCAGCCACCCGGGTATCCCCCACCGGACAGCATCCCATTCAACGGCGAACCGGCACTCCACGTTGTTCCATCACCGCTTTGGCCTGATCGATCGTGTACTGTCCCGAGTGAAAGATCGAGGCCGCCAAGACAGCACTCGCCCCCGCCCGAATCACGACCTCGGCCAAATGCTCGGCGTTCCCCGCACCGCCACTGGCCACCACCGGAATCTTGACCGCCGCCGCGACCGCCGCCGTGATTTCCAAGTCGTAGCCGTCACAAGTTCCGTCGCGATCCATGCTGGTCAAAACAATTTCGCCAGCGCCCAAGCGTTCGACCTCTTTAGCCCAGGGAACCGCCTCCAGCCCCGTCGGCACTCGGCCACCGTTGATGTGAACTTCCCAGATTTCGTGACCGTCTCGCATCGTGCGTTTGGGGTCGATATTGACGACAATGCACTGCTTGCCAAATCGATTCGCGGCCTGTTCCACCAGTCTTGGGTTGTTGACCGCCGTTGAATTGATCGAAACCTTGTCGCACCCAGCTCCCAACAACCGCCGAATATCGTCCAAGTCCCGAATCCCACCGCCCACGGTCAGGGGCATGAACACGGTGTCCGCCGTCCGCCGAACCACATCGACCATCGTCTGCCGCTGCTCGTGACTGGCTGTAATATCCAAAAACACCAACTCGTCCGCCCCTTGCGCTTCGTACACTGCGGCGACTTCGACCGGATCACCCATGTCCCGTAGATTGACGAAGTGGGTCCCTTTGACCACTCGGCCTCCTTTGACATCCAAACAGGGTATCACGCGGACACACAACATTTTGCCAACGCTCTGGATCTTGTTTTGTAGACGGTCCAAGGGCACCAATCATCCGTTTGATTGGCCGCGTCGACACGAACGCTGCCACCGCCGCATTTTGGCAACCCGAGGTGATTTTTCCTAGTCCTTCGTCAATAATCGGTCCGGAAACTGCCGACAAAATTACAGCTGCAGAAGCTTCACGAGATCCCGCAAACGTGATTGGAGACCGACCATGGGCGACTTTAGCCGTTACCAACAAAAAGTCATCAAAAACTACTACGACAATAAAGAAAACATCGCGCTCCAACGAGTCCAAGAAATCTTGACCGAACTTTATTTGACCGACGGCAAGAAGCGCGAAAAATTGTGGGTTTCGTTGTTCGACAATCTGAAGAAACTGGGCGTAGGCCAGGAAACCATCACGCACTTGCAACAAAAAAACGACCCAAAACTAGTCGCCAACCTGCTGCAAGAACTGTTGAGTAAGTGAGTTGAGGATTGGGAGTTGACGCTTAAAAGTTGCAGCGGATTTACTCGACACGATCGGATTTTGGATGCGCTGCCTGCATCAAGACGATTTAGCGAGCGCTGGTG
>JAUXWY010000343.1 GCA_030681235.1 Pirellulaceae bacterium
TGCGGGCCGATCAGATCACCGTACCGATCCGCTCGCCAACCAACCAGACGTTCTTGTTCCGATAACTTGAGTTCGCTGGGGATCTCCGGAGTGCCGCGGATCGTCAGGCCAACAATACGTCCAGCGTTGGTGGCATTCCGAGCGGCCACCACCAACCACGGGTCTTGGGGTGCCGAGAGATTTTCAGATACCAGTCTTACTCCATTGACCCAAGACTCGACTCGACTCCCGTCGACTACCAACCGAGATTGATAGATTCCAGTTTCTGGTGCTTCCCCGACCACCCGAGCAATATCTGTCCAAGTTCGCAGGTCACGAGTCACTTGGAGACCTCGCCAATCGTGCTGAGGAATGGCATCAAATTGCCCCCAGCCCACCGACATCGATTCATGATTCCCGCAGGAGCGATCGGCGATCACTTCAAACGAACCCATCAAGGGCGATTGGAAATATAGGAAAGTGGGGATCTCACCAGCGTAATGCTGGGCCGAACCAGGTGACAAATGCCACCGCGAAGGCTGGCTAAACATATAGCGATTTAAGAGGCTAGACGCTGTGACGGCTGTCCATTGCGTGGTTGGCAACGTTGCGTTTGGCACAGTTGCGTTTGGCAACGACTCGTTGGGTTGGCTCGATGTGTCACCCACAGCCATGTATTCGAGCTGTCCCCACAACATCGACACTAGCGAGCGAAATGATTCCACATTCGAGGCTAACTTCTCGTCGCGTTCGTATTTCACCAATTGGTGTGCGATTTCGCGAGCCTTGGCCAGCGCGTGCGGGTGTTGTCCGGCTCGCCAAGTCAGCAGCGCGTCCCAATAGCGATCCAAAACCCAGCCGGTCTTTGGATAGGGCTGGGAAACATCGGCCCAGACTTTCGCGAGACTTTGATCGATGGGCTCTGGTTCACCGATCTCGATCGCCAGTAACGCGCGGAGCACGTCTTGTTTGCGTCGCTCGGTTTCCGCCTTGGGCTTAACCTGGTCGATGGCCTGCCGCAATTCTTCGACTCTGCTTAATTTTACGGCCAAACGAGTCAATTCGATCGCCGGACTGTGCAACACGGCTCCTTCGATGAGACCGTTATCATCTGTGGTCGCATCGGCAGGCAACAAGTCGCGCAGGTCACTGGCGTGTCGAGCATAGTACAGGCGGAAGTTTTGGTGTGTCGGAGATGGGACCACCCACTCGAGCAAGTACTTCCAAGCATCGTCATCCGACATTCCACGTGCCTTGCGAAGAACATTGACCGGTCGAACGGCCACACCAAATTCGTCGTTGAGACTGGTGATGTTGCGAAGGGTTGCTTCAGGATACGGTTGCTTCAAAGCCAATAACTGATCGTTGGACGGCATGGCTTGAGACCAGCCACCATGCAGGACCAAGTTCTTGGCTTGTACGGACTGTTCCTTGGTACGATACAAACCGAATCGAGTGCTCTGCTCGGGTTCCAGTTCCTGCTCCCACACCTGCGTGCCATTCAATTGGACCGACACGATTCGCTCTTTTAATTCAACTCGAACTCGATTCCAGTCGCCCTGTATCAACGGCACGGACTTCGCGGTGGCTGGTGTGACAAAGTCCGCAACGGTATTAATCAGATACGAATCGCTAGAACTCGCCAACCATTTCACACGCACGTTATCTTCGGATAACAAGACGGCTCGGCGACCGATCGTGGGATGCAAGATCGAATGGTCTTGATCGTACAGGAACTCGTACTCAAACGCATCACCATGGCCCAGCGGTCGCAGGTAGTAAATCCAACTGGGCTGCCCGGATCGAACATTTGCCAACGGTGCTCCGACAAGCTGTGAATCTTCGGCTTGCCAGGAAATCGTGGGGGGCGTTGTCGAGGCAGTTGTCGGACGAGCGGAAACGCCAAAGACAGTCTGTTTAGGATCGCTCGCTCTTTCTTGGCGACGCATCGGTTGAATTTCGGTGTAATAGTGGCAACTCCAACCTTCCAAGCTCTTCTCAACAACCAACGGAACAGAACTGGGGATCTCAATCGAGCCGGAAAATTGGATATTTTGCACAATCGATTGGGAATTGCCTTGGACGGAAAACAAAAGCCAGGGACTAGTCGGCGAGCGGTTCTCCTCGTACAAGAAATGACCGTTGAGAGAATACTTCACCTTCCCATCTTCGACATCGATCTGTAGTTGATTGAACGCAGGGTTGGAACGTCGTTGCGGGTAGCGCAAGCTGAGGTATTCATGTCGAGCAAGCGAGCTGACGGTGGCCAGACTCGACGAGGGAGAAATAAGAGAACCGCCGTATCCGACCCAGTTAGCCTCTGCACTATCGCCCAATTCCATTTGCACTTGGAAATTGCCGTTCAACGGAAGTCTAAAATAAACATCGCTCTGCTCCGGCCCGCCTAAATTCAGGAGAGTGTCATCGAGCGCGACCAATTGAGGTTGAATGTGGCCGCTTGATTCGTAGCTCGGGACAGGTGCCCAATGTTGCAGCCATTGACTGATCGCTGCACTCTCGTTTTCGGGCGACAGTCGTTGACGATCCAAGTACCACTGGAACCATTGAACCAGCCGCCCTTGCGCGACGGTGCGATACTGTTGTTTGAGTTGCGGCAGTTGAGGTTCCAGTTCGGCATGCAATTCGGGCCTTTTTAATGCAGCCAATACCGTCGCGAAATCGGCTTCCCCCGAGGTGGCTGGAACTCGTGACGTACGACTTTCCTCTGCCAATCGATCAGAAAAACTATCTCGCAATTTTGTCAGCAACTCGTTGGCTTCCTCGACCGCGCCTTTTTCGATCAGCACCAACGCCAGCAAGACCTCCGCGTGTTTGGTATCGTTGGCCACCAATGATCGTACCCGACCTTCCAAATCGTCCATTTGGTCGGCTTCTTTTGCGGCCTGTACAAGTTCGATGAAGTTGCCCACCAAGGGTTCGTGCAATTGTTTGTCGTAGGCAGTCGGAGTGGTAAAAAACTCGCGAGGCACGATCGCTGGGGCAGTTAGGCCGAATGCCCGTCGCACGTCTTGTCGGCCAGTACTTGGCATCGTCCACTCCAACCACTTGGTATATCGATCGGCCGGTGCGAGGTCTCGCAATCGCTGCGCACAAAAGGCGACGACGTTTCGAATCTCGACCCGCCCGTAGGATACGACCGTCATGTCGCTGATCCGCCCAAGAAAATCAAACGCCACATTGAACAGACCAAGTTGGGCCGCCTGATTCGCAATGGCTCCCAAATCCTGATGTTGCATTTGTTGGCCGAAATCTGAACCGCTAAAACGACTGTAATAGGTCGTTCTAGAAGCCAGGATTCCGTCGTAGTAATCGGTCACGGCGGCTTCGCCGCTTTGGTCTTTCATGTAGCCAAGAACGGCTGCGGATAGACGGTTGTTGAGCGATGGTAGTTCGACGCTATTCGGGTCCGTGCTTCCCGGAAGCCGTAGGGTCGCATCCAGAATCGGAAACGCCACTTCTTTTAACTCATTGAATTCAAAGGCGTTGGCTGCTGCAAAATACGCCAACAGCCGATCAGCAGAAACCGAACCCGATCCTTGCTTCTCGGCAATTCTCTTTAGTACTTGACCAGCAACATCGCGGTTACCGCTTTTGAGTTCAAGTAAAAACTCCAGCACATCCCCGCTCATTGCAAATCTTGGATCATCGCGACGTTGTTGAATCCGGGCTCGCAGATCATCATTGGCATTGGCTTTTAGAGCTAATTCAATGAGTGGATCAGCTAAGGACTGAAACTGCATATTCCAAGGATCGGTCGTCGTGATAAAAGCTTGGATATCCGGGCGACCCGGCGGAAAGACCAGGTCTGCCAGAGCGTGATAAGAATCAATTGGAGCGGCCTCGTGCTTGGCCCACAACTGGGAGACCTTTAGGATGGCACCAATGACTTCCGAAGTAATCGGAGACACCTGAAAACCACCGGCAGCGGCACCGCCAACGGATCGTGAACTCATCGCGACCATGGAGGTCGGCGAATTTGGATCGACGATTACAGGGTCGGCAATTGGCAGTCCGCCACGAACGGAATCACGAACCGCTCGTCGTGACAATTCGGGGAACCCGTTCTCCGCCGCTCGCCGAGCCACCAACATGGCCAGGCGAAATTGACTCAAAGTCAGCGGCGGAATCGGATCGTCGATCGCTTCGACTTCAATCCATGACGAAACATAAATGACACCAGAACCTTGTGGCTTCTCGAAATGGGTTGTCTGGGCGGGAACGCCCCGAGCCTTTTTGGGCGGCTGGGTCAATTGATCCAGGAGCTGTGTCCATTTGGCTTCGGCTTCGTCACGCCGATTGCTTTTTAACAGCAGATCACCCCATTGGAAGAGAACCGCCGATTGGTAATTAGCTCCCGCTCGAGTCGCTGCCTCCAGGCTCAGTTCGGCGATCGCATCGCCTACTTCTTGCAACTCGGAATTCTCCAAACACGATGCGGCCAGCAACCATAAGGCCAAGCGATGTTCGGCGGCCCGACGTTGTCTGGAATTCGGTTTACGTTCGCTGGGGATCGCTTCTAGCGGTTGGCTGATCGCCAGTCGGCGCACTTCGGCAATCAACTGCGACGTGTCGGGAGCCTGTTGTTGGACCGCCAATGCAGCTTGCAGAATTGCCAGTGACAGGTCGTCGCCGTGCTGGGCTTGCAGACTTGCGATATGCTCGCGAAACGCCGTCTCCATATTTTGCTTTTTTAGAATCGTATGCAACAGCTTGAACGTTTCGCTCTGGACCGACTTCGATTCCGTTTGTTTGTTGTCGGCAATCACGATATCCAGCCGGACCAAGGGGAGGTCGGGTTTGGACCCCTGAGTTGAACTAAAAAAGAAATCGAATAGTTGCTGGGAATCAATGTTGCCGATGCGGGAGATGGCGGACTCCAGGCCCGTTTGAGCCACTTGAAGGTTGCTCGAATCTATAGGAGTGCTCGAATCCACCAATTCCGACAATGTGGCTCGGTAAATTCGTGCGGCTGCCAAATAATCTTCCATCATCACGAATCGTTCAGCGGCCCAATTGCTGTTCTGCAGCCGATACAAGCGAGCACTCGCCGGATCATAGTGTTGCAAGTCAGGTGGCGAGATATTCTTGACCAACAAGGACTTTGCCGCCTCAAAGCGGCGGTTCCGGATGAGAACCTCAACGATTTGTCCCACGGGCGAAGACGAAATCAGTACGCTTGAGTTCAGATTGGAGTTGTTGTCCGAGCTTTTAGTTAGCAGATCCATGGCGACGTCCCGGGTCTCTGGGTTCGCGTCCAGACGCATGGCGACAATGATAATCACAATACCGGGCATCGTTTTCACGGCTTCCGGGTTCGTCGCCAAATCTAGAAATCGTTTTTGGCTTTGTTCGGTTTGGTTGAGAGTATCCTCCAACAAGCCCAGCAGAACTTGACCGCCCAACCAACCCGGATTTTTCTCGACACTGTCTCGGAGTTCACGCTCCAGTTCGGCCATTTCTTCCGTGCCTCGGAGACCTGTAAGAGCGTCTTGAATCGCAAGACGGTAACCGCTTGAATCCTGAGAATAACTAGTGTCGGTGCCGAACCACGGATTTCCGGCAATTTCCGAGGGCATTGGCAAGAGAGTCCGCTTGAGAATTCTAAATACATTCGGAACTATCCAAAGTTGATGATTCCGTGCTAGCTGGTTCGAATACTGGCGAGACGATGGGTACATGTCCACGCAGCGTTCGAACAATCGCAGGCCAACATCACGCGTCGCTTCCGCCTGGATCAACGACATCGCGGTCGACATGACGTAGTGCGGTTGAGAAATATTGCGCAGACTGACGCCATCGAGTTCGGCGAACAACTCCGGTTCGCGTTTTGCCTTGGAAAACGTCTGGCGAACTTCGGACAAGTTCTCCAACATCCAACTGGGTTGTAACTTCAGTACCGCGAGGTGTTCATCGCACGCTTCATCGTGACGGGAGGCCGCGGCGAGTGCAGCGGCCAAGCGATAGCGAACAACGTGATTGTCCGGCCGAGCCTGGGCGGCCTTTTTCAAAAGTTCCAACACGACATTGTTCTTGCCAATAAGCTCGTGAAACTCGATCAGTTGTTGAGTTGCCACTAACGAATCGGGGGAACGTTCCAGTTGGGCTTCCAGCGTTTCGATCAAACGTTGCAAACCTCCCGTTTGGTTGAGCAATTGCACCGCTTGACTCCGATATTGATCGTCCGAAGATCGTCCGCGCATGCGAGGATTCACGGCCGTGCGAGAACTCAGGACCACCGGTGACGTCGAACGACGCAGGATCATGTGTGCCAACTGTTGGGCCTCCTCGTGTTTCCGTTGCCCCTGATAGAGCGTCATCAACGACGACATGGACGAAAGCTGATTGGAGGCGGCCCTTTGCGAACGAGCCAGCATCGCGTCCGCTTGTTGATTCAAACCCAATCGTTGCAGAGATTGGACCAATTGAACTTGAGTGGGGGCTGGCAAACGCATGCCAAACAATCGCTCCGCAGCTTCAACAGCCCGCTCGCGATTCCCGGTCCGTTCGGCCAAGCTTAGTGCCAAGAGTTCCCGTTGTTGCAGAACCTTTTGATCCATCGCCGGGATCGCTTGTACCACATTCAAGGCGTCCTCGAAGTCATTGCGAGATAGCAGTAACCGAGCCAGGGCGAATTGCAACGTCATGTCGTTCGGGTACAGGGCAACCACTTTGGAGAATTCTTCAACCGCTTCTTCTTTTTCATCAACCAACCATAGATAATTGGCCAAGTACGTTCTCGCCGCCCGCTCTTGATCAAGGTTTTGACTTTGCTGGGCGGTCGCCAATCGATTTCGCAGTCGCTCGGTTAAATCGTTTTCCGCGTCCGACTCTTTCAAAAACGTATTGACTTGTAGCAACAATACTCCTGCATAAAAATCGGCGAAGTCCCGCGACATCGGAACGGACACTTGTTGTTGGTTTTGGACGCCTGCCGCCGAGTAGATATAGGTATAACTTGAAGTGGAAACTTGCTGCTGCGATCCTTTTCGCGTGGCCGCCAGTTGTTGTCTCTTGATCGTCTCGGCTTCCGTAATATCGAGACATTTGTCCAAAACATCAATGATCGTCGCATATTCCTCGGCCTTGCGCAGTTCCACCATCCATTGCTGGACGTAGGAAATGACCGCCGCAAGCCGCGAAACGTTGCTGGATCGTTGCCCAGCCGCGCCGCTGGTATTTTGCTGCGTTGTTTGTCGAATTTCCTGCAACGTCGCGGTTTTCCAGCGTTCGAAATAGAGGGGCATTTCATCGAAGCGTTTTTCGGTAATGACCCAATTCATCGCCGATGCCAACTCGCTGGCCGTGTTAACCGAGCTCATCCATTCCTTCGCCAAAGCTTCCGCTTCGGCTTGTTCACCCGCCAACTTGAGCTCTTCAATCAGAACGCCACGAGCCCGGCTCCCGTCATGAAGGCCGGATATGGGTACATAGCGATCACCAATAAAAACATAGGCTTGCCCGTCGGCTGCATAAATAATCTGTCCACCAAGGAAAACTTCCGAGGACTTCTCCGCTTCAGCCGCGGCCTTGAGTGACTGATACAAGTTCCGCAGTTGTTGCAATTCGGCTTCGTCCAATGGCTTTTTCACCGAATTTGAAACATTCGCATATCGATCGTTGCTTTGATGACGCGCGGTCAGGGCCTCCAAATAAAAATTTTGTCCGTCGCGACCACCTCCTTCGAGGAGTCGGGTCGCCAGGCGAAAGCGACGGGAAAAGTCCAGGTTCAACGTTGTGACATAAAGCCCGTCGTAGATCTGGTCCTGGCTGGCGGCTTCTGCCATCGCGGTCGCCAATACCGAGTCGGTGAGTGAAGGATTTGATTCGGCATTCGAGGGTTCAACGGTTTCTTCAGTGACGACAGCCTCATTCGCATTCGCATTCGCAGTCGAGCGATCATTGGTCGCGAACTTGGCGTCCTGTTCCAAGCGCAGCAACCAACCCCAGCCGGCCATCCGAGCATCGCCAAAGGACTCGGGCGTCCAGCGCGGAGGGCTTTGGTTGGGAGCGTAGTAACGCTGCTCACTCTCTAAACCAGTCGCCTGACGAATTTCATAATACTTCCGCAGTGAGGCGGCAACGGTTGGAGGCGATGGCGGCGGCGCAAGTGTCCCGCGGAGCCGATCCGACTTGGCTTTGGCTTGCGCTTGTTTCAGCCGGGCTTCCGCAACGCGGCCTAATGAATCCAGCGGCTTCTTGATGGCCAGCAATCGTTGAAACCGATTCGTCGCCTCCGCAGATTTACCAAGGCTGGCCCAGCAAGCTCCCTCGCGATACAACAACTCCCAATCTTCTCGGTTTTGGGCCAATAGTGGCTCCAGCACCGCGATCGCCGCTTCAAAATTTTCCTGGCGCAGCAGGCCATCCAATGAACGAAGTTGCCGCAACGGGTCCTGCTCTTCCAAAGTCAGCTTCACCAAGATGTCCCGAGCTTCATCGACCTGCCCACTGGCGAATAACATGTTGGCCAAGGGACTTTCAGTTTCTTCGCCGGGAGCCACAGCGGCCAATTGTCGTTGGTACGAAATGGCGGCTTCCATGTCGCCATTCGCTTGACACAATTTGGCCAACTGGTTCAACAGGGTCGTGTCACGCGAGTCTTCGCTGAGCAGTCCTTCCAATTCGGTTCTGGCCGCCCCGAAGTCGCCCAGCGTCTGCCAAGCTTGGGCCAAGCAGATCGTCATTTCACGACGTTTCTCTTCTTCACGTCGTTCTCGTTCCAACCGCTGCATCAGTTGCTCGACTTGATTGGTCACTTGGTACAAGTCGGCCAATTTTGTCGTTAGCAGAATCTTGTCCGCGATTTCTTCCGATTTTTCAAAGGCACGCCAATAGAGTTCGATGGATTCTTCGGTTCGCAATTGATCGCTCAAGGCGGTCGCCAACGCCATCATCAAATGCGGTTGATTGGGATCGATTCGCACGGCCTTCCGCAAGGCCTCCAATCCGTCCTCCGTCCGTCCCAATCGGAAACACGTCTGGGCGTAGAATTCGTAGTGCTCGGTATTGCCCGGTGCCGAAGCAATCAACTCGGCGCCAGCGGCCAAAGCCGCGTCACTATGTCCCAATTGGAACTCGAGTCGCGACACGTTCATCAAGTGTTCGCCACGCGAACGACGATCGGCCGTGACTAGATTTCGGTACATTTCAGCAGCCCGCGCGAAATTGCCGCCGGCTTCCGCCAGTCTGGCGGCCAAGGTCAACGCGGGGGCCGACTGTGGCTGAAGTTTCAGCGCTTGATCGATCGCTTGGTCCGCTTCCGCCCACCGCTGTTGTGCTTGGAGAAAACGAGCCAACAAGATCCATTGACCAATTTCCGTTGGGGGTGTTTGCTTGAGCGTCACCCACAATTCATCCGTCACTTCTTCCAAACGGTCGGTCGCTTGTAGGATTTCGATCCGTTGTTGTGTAGCAAGTTCCCGCTGTTCGTCGTTGCCGGCCAATAGAGACGCCTGTTCTACGGCCGCCATCGAATCAATATCTTTGCCAGCCCGTATGAACAAATCAGCCGCTCGGATTTGCAATGAAAAATCCTTGGGGTCCATGTTGACGGCCGCCGCAATTTCTTGTGTCGCCAGTTCAAACAGTCCGAAGTTGTTGTAGATTTCTGACAGTCTGGCAACGTTGGTGACGGTCCGCCGATCACCTTCCGCGATCGCGGCCCACACGGCTTGGGCTTCTTGGGTGTCGCCTTTCAAGAAGAGGAACTCGCCCAAGTATTCCCGATACTGCGGATCATTGGGCGCCAATTCCGTGGCGCGACGATACAGTTTTTCTGCTTCATCCGAAATCTTGTTTTGTCGGAACAGGTCCGCGACTTGCGACACCGTCAGCGCATCGTCTGGACGGATCTCGATGATTTGGGTCCAGATGCGAATGGCCTCGGCTTGACGCTCGGATTCGGGTTTGTTTCGCTCACGGAGCACTAACTTGCCCCAGTCCCGCAAATAATCTGAATTGCCGGGCGCCGATTTGACCAGCTTTGGGTACTGTTCCAACGCTTCGGTGATTTTTTGGTTCTCGACCAATTGACTGATAAACGCGCGGCGGAAGTCGCTGCGACTAGGAGCCAAGGTCAACGCTTTTTCCATCCACTGGGCCGCTTCCGGTACACGAGCCGACTCGGACAAGTATCGCGCCAAGCGAGTCATGGCTTCCACGTCATCGGGATGGCCCGTCAGCCAACGCTCGTAGTAAGCGACCAATCCGTCTTGATCGGCAGAACGCACGAACACGTTTTCGATTCGGCGGCGAACATCTCGATGCAGCCAACTGTCGGGGTTCAAGTTTTCTAAAACTCGCTCGAATTGCGCAATCCCGTCATCACGTTTTTTCAGTTTGATGGTCAATTCAGCGGCGGCAATTTCATACATCACTCGTCGATAATCGTCTTTGGTCAAACTCGCAAGTTTCTGGTACCGTTCCAGCGCGGCTTCGTTGGCACCTTCTTCGGCCAACGTGATTGCAATTTGCTCCAACACTCGGGGATCATCCGGGAACAGAACCTCCAAACGCTGCCAAACGGTCATCGCTTCTTCCACTCGTTGAGCCCGTTGATGCACGCGACCCAGAGTTTGAAAGATCTCTAACAGATCCGCGCGAGCCGGCTTGCGATCGATCGCTCGTTCCAAGGCCGCAACCGCTGCCAGCGGTTCACCAATGCGAAGCAAGGCTTGAGCCAAGTAGTAGCTGGCCAGTCCATCGTTGGCTCGAATGGGTTCGGCGACTTTAAAGGCATCGACCGCAGCGGCATCTTGTCCTCGTTGAGCCTCGAACATGCCCAACAACATCCAGTCCGTTCCGTCCTGTCGTTCCTCGGCTTTTTGTCGTAGCGAGCGAACAAACGAATCCAAGCTGCCGAATTCCACATGATGTCCATAAACCCGATCCATCGCGGTGCCATAGCGAGGATTCTTTTCCAAGACACCAAGGAACCGTTGGGCGACTTGCAGTTGTTGTCGCTCCTCGTCCGATAAAGCCGCGTCATCATCGTCGTCATCATCGTCGTCAACATCATTGCCATCGTCTTGGGAATGACTCCCGAACTGACGACCATCGAGACAAATGGCTTTGCTCCCTTCCACTACGGAGACGGCCCAGCAGGCCGAATGGGAACTCGTTACACCGAAACTCAACAGCGTAGCGGCGATCAATAGAAGTATGCAAACTCGAAGGGTGCAATACATCGGAGCTGCCTCCTTAGTGAAAAGGAATCTGGCGAGTATTTTGGTCCAAATGGTTGATTCTCGCCTCCGCCTAGTGTAGCCTGAGCCCTGCACGCAATCTACCATACTGGCGAACAGGTACACTTTTCTCAAAAAATGACCTTCAACAAATTGGAGCAGTCCATGAGCGTCGATGACGAGTTGAAACAGAGTTTGGATGACTTTCGCCGAGATTTTCAACGCCTCCGAGCGGAGGTTTCGAAAGTGATCGTCGGCCAATTGGAAATCCTGGACGACATGCTGATCTCGTTAATCGCCGGGGGCCATGTCTTGTTGGAGGGCGTGCCGGGCTTGGGCAAAACGCTGACGGTGAGGACGTTGGCCGATGCCCTGCACTTGAAGTTTCATCGTATCCAATTCACGCCGGACTTGATGCCGGCTGACTTGATAGGCACGCAAGTGATCGGCGAATCCGACGATGGTCGACGGGTCTTCGAGTTTCAAAGAGGTCCCATCTTTGCCAACGTGCTTCTAGCGGACGAAATCAATCGAGCAACGCCCAAGACCCAGTCCGCGCTCTTGGAAGCGATGCAAGAACACTCGGTCACGGTTGCTGGCGTCACGCATCGATTGTCCGAGCCGTTCTTTGTGATGGCCACTCAGAATCCGTTGGAGATGGAAGGCACTTACCCGTTGCCCGAAGCCCAGTTGGATCGGTTCTTTTGCAAACTGATGGTCAAGTACCCGACTGTCACAGACTTGGAAATGATCTTGGATCGCACTACGGAATCGGCCAATCCTCGCGCCACAGCCGTGATGACGGGTGAACGAGTCTTAGAAATGTCAAAGTTGGCTCGTCAGATCCCCATCGCTGCCGATGTGCGACGTTACGGGATCGCGTTGGTTGTGGCGACACATCCCGAACATGAACTGTCCGTACCGGTCACGAAGAAGTACGTTCGCTTTGGCGCGAGTCCCCGCGGACTTCAGGCTTTGATCTTGGGAGCAAAGATCCGAGCGATTTTGGACAATCGTTATCACGTGGCTCGCGAGGACTTGCGGACCATGGCTGCACCGGTTCTCCGCCATCGATTGATTTTGAATTTCGAAGGACAAGCCGAGGGCATTCTGGCCGACGATGTGGTAGAAAAAATCATCGCCACGCTGCCGGAAACGGCTTTGGCCACGGCTTGATGCGGTTGTTCGATTCGGTTGTTCGATGCGGTCGATTTTCGGCAGGGATTCTCGGCAGTGATTCACGGCAAGGATATTTGAGCAATGTTGTTTCCGGCTGATTTCTTGACCCGCTTGGAATACCTTTCGATCATGTCGAAGCGAGTGTTCCGCGGTTCGCTATTGGCTCAACGTCGTACCATGCAAATGGGTTCAGGGATCGAGTTTTCCGACCATCGCGAATACACCCCTGGCGATGACTTGCGATATTTGGATTGGAATATCTACGCACGACATGGCGATTTGTTGTTGAAGCGGTTTCAGGAAGAACAAGATCTGCGCGTTTATCTGATGCTGGATTGCTCGCGGAGCATGGCCTTTGGCCAACCTGCCAAATTTGATTTGGCTCGACAATTGACGGCTGCTTTGGCCTACATCGCATTGGCGGACTTGGATCGGATTGCCGTGGTGGCATACGCGGACGGGGTGATTCGCGAATTTCCGGTAACTCGCGGCAAGGCTCGAATTCTGCCGCTGATGCGGTTCTTGGAAGATTTATCGACAACGGGTCAAGACACCCACTTGGCTCGTGCGGTTCAAGGTGTGTTGCATCGCGGGGCTCGCACGGGATTGGCCGTGGTGATCAGCGACTTGTTTGATGAACATGGGTTTGAAGGAGGCTTGGATCAGTTGCGTTACCGCCGCTTCGATGCACATGTACTGCAGCTGCATGATCCTCAAGAGGCCGACCCAGGTCTCTTGGGTGACATCGAATTGGAAGATATTGAAACCGAATCGGTGCAAATGGTAACGGTCACTGAAAAGAACATGCGCGCCTATCGTCAACTGTTCCAGCAGCACCAGCACGCGGTGCGCGACTATTGCGCGAGTTACAATTTGGGCATCACCCAATCCCCGTCGACCGTGGCCTTTGATGATCTGGTGATCAACATGATGCGAGCCTCGTCAGCAGGGTCGCCGTCCCGAACGTGAGAGGTAGGATCACTTCATGTCGTTTGCTGTACCTCTAGCCTGGGCGTTGTTGGCGATCGCCATTCCCATCATCGCATTGTATGTTCTGAAGGTGCGGCTGCGCCGAGTCAAAGTTTCGACGAATCTATTTTGGAAACAAGTGTACGAAGAGAAACCACCACGGGCTTGGTGGCAGAACTTGAGGCACTTGTTGTCGCTACTGGCCCAGTTGCTCATCTTATTGATGTTGGTTTCTGCCGTTGCCGACCCATTCTTTCATTGGCAATCCAAACAAGCTCGGCGAATTGTCGTGGTGCTGGATACATCGAGCAGCATGAAAGCGACCGACGAATATCCCACACGATTCGAGTCCGCCAGGGCTGCGGTCCATCAACTTTTCGATGGATTGCGATTTCGCGATGAAGTCGCCATCGTTGCCGCCGGAAGCCGTCCCGAAGTCGTCTTGGGAATGGCCAGCCACACACCGACGCTTCGCCGGGCGTTGGACTCGGTCCAGGCCTCCGACAATAATGGCTGTTTGTCGGATGCGATTCTGTTGGGGCAACGATTGATCGGGCAACATCCAGCGGGTGAGATTCTCGTCTTCAGCGATGGTTGTCAAACCGACATCGAGTCTTCTAGCCAATTGTCGGAAGCTTCCAAAACCGAAACAACACCCACCGATGAAACCCAATCGGTTCGTATACAGTTTTTCAACTTCGCAACTGCCGCCGGTAACGTGGGAATCACTCAGTTTCAAACCCGAAGAAGTTTGGTGGACCCGATCGGCTATCAAATTTTGTTGTCGGTGCAAAATCACTCGAACATTGCAGTTCAAGGACGAGTGGAATTGACCTTGAGTGGTTCGCCCATCGATGTGTTGCCACTCAAACTGCAGCCTGACGAACTTTGGATACGAACCCTGGAGAAGACGTCGCTGGCAGGTGGACCGTTGGAAGCCAAGCTGGTCGAACTGACTCGGTTACAACCAGAGACGACTTCTGGATCGTCCGCCACGACTCAACCAGCCGCTGGGAACGCCAGCGGAATCAACGCCTTGACAACGGACGATCAGGCTTGGGCCATGGTGCCGCCACGCCAAGTCCAAAATGTGTTGACTGTCACTCGTGGAAATCTCTTTCTGCAGAAGGTTTTTGAGGCCAATCCGTTGGTCAATCTGACCGTCACGGATGTGCTGCCGACCGCTTGGCCAACCGATGCGATCATCGTGCTGCATCGTCAAATGCCCGCGAACGTTCCGGCGGGCCGTGTGCTTGTGATCGATCCGGAAACCGACACGAATCTCTGGACCATTGGCGATTTGATTCAGAACCCCATCATCACGGAACAAGATACGCAGTCGCCGCTGATGACCCATATTCGAATGGATAACGTATTGATTCCGGATGCTCGACGGTTGACCTTCCCCAACTCCGTCCAATCCTTGGCGTCTACGTTGGACGGTGATTCGATCTTGACGATTGTGCCCCGAACGGAGGGCAACTGTTTGGTACTGGGTGTCAACCTGGAACGTAGCGACTTGGCGTTTCGCACGGCATTTCCTATCTTGGTCACCAACGCGTTGGCTTGGTTTGCCGGGCAATCCGGCGAGGTAGAACGATCTTGGAATGCCGGACAAATCGCGTCGCTTTCACCGGACAATTTCCCAACAGAGGCAACCGCGTTCACTTTGCTGTCTCCGAATAATCGCTTGTCGGCTGTGGTTGGATCGCAAGTCGGCCCTTTGGACGAGGTAGGAATGTGGCGGATCGTGACCGTGGACGCTGAAGCTCAAAACAAAAACACGAACCAAGTTGATCAGAGTCGGCCAGTCATCCAATGGCTGCCCGTCAATTTGAGTGATTCCGCTGAGAGTGATCTTCGTCCTCGGCGACTGGACGGTGATTCCGCTGGAGGTGATTCTGCGACCAAGGACATGTCGGCCAGCGGCCGATCGTCGTCGTGGTTTTCCGGTTGGTTGTCGCGTCCGCTTTGGTTTTATTTGGCGATGATGGCCACGTTTTTTGTGGCTGCCGAATGGGTGCTTTACCAACGGCGTTGGATCTCTTAACGAAAGGGGCAAGTTGATGATTCCGTTGGAGATGACACAACCGACTTGGCTTTGGGTTCTGGTTCCCATCGCGTTGCTCATCGGCGGATATTTCGTTCGTAGTTTGAGTGATTTTCCTCTGCGGCAACGGCAAGTGTCGTTGGCGATTCGGCTGGTTCTTCTATCTTGTATTGTCTTGTCGCTGTGCGGTTTGGCCTGGATCAGCAAAACCGATGAGCAGTGTGTGGTCTTGTTGATCGATGAAAGTCAAAGTGTCGGAGACGAGGGTAAGGCGCAAGTCGAAACCTTTTTGAAGGAACTGCAGCCCCATCGCGACCGACATCAAGCGTTTGTCTTGCCGTTTGCCAACGAACCGCAACTGCCAGTGGAATTGTCGGAGTGGTTGGCCAATGCCAAGAGCCTATCCCAAAAGGGGTCTGACCCTTTGGAGGCGAGTCGCTTTTCTAACCCATTTTCGAGACTCGCCGGAGAGGGTCAGACCCCTTTTGGGATAGGCTCTAAAGGATTGGATGAACCTAGCGATTCGAAACAGATTCAAGCCTATCGCGACGGCACGGACTTGGCGGCGGCCATCGAAGCGGCGGCTGGATACATGCCCTCGGGCTATGTTCCGCGGATCGTCTTGTTGACCGATGGCAACGCGACGCGCGGCGACGCGGTGGCTACGGCAGCGCGCAGTCGCATTTCGGTCGATACCATCGCGTTGCCAACCATGTCAACGCCCGAAGTTCAGGTCGCAGCCGTCAATGTTCCGGCTGAAGTTCGCGAAGGAGAACCTTTTTATGTGGAAGTGATCGTGCAATCGAATCACGCCGACGAAGGATTGATCGAAGTCTTTCGTAACGATCACAAAGTCATCAGCGAACGCAAGCCAATAGAACCTGGCGCCAATGTGTTTCGCTTTCAACAATCGATCGAACGTGACCGCTTGGCGGCGTATACCGTGCGAGTCTCTGGGCTTCAGCAGGACACGCTCTTGGACAACAACAGCGAAGTCGGATTGGTCTACGCTGCCGGCAAACCTCGGGTTCTCATTGTCGAGAGTGATCCTAATTTAATCCGCGAATTGGCCTACGCTTTGGAAGATGAAGGGATTCAGGTAGATACTCGACCACCCCAAGGAATGCCCGAGTCATTGGCCGACTTGCAAAACTACGAATGTTTGATCCTGTCGAATGTGCCGGCAACCGCCCTCACCCAACAACAAATGGAGATCGCGCGAACTTGGGTGCAAGACCTGGGCGGCGGCTTCATCATGTTGGGCGGCGAGCAGTCGTTCGGTTTGGGTGGCTACTACAAGAGTGCATTGGAGGAGATCTTGCCGGTTCGCAGCGACTTCGAAAAAGAAAAAGAAAAGCCATCGTTGGGCATGGTCTTGGTGATCGACAAATCTGGGTCGATGGACGGTGACCCGATTGAGATGGCAAAAGCCGCGGCGCAGAGTGCCGTCGAGTTGTTGGGGAAACGTGATCAAGTGGCCGTGTTGGCATTTGATGGCGATACTTACGTGATCAGCGAAATGCAGTCCGCAGCCAATAAAGGCAAAGTTGCCGACGAAATTTCGCGGATCGATTCGGGCGGTGGTACCACCATGTACCCCGCGATGGAGATGGCCCATCAAATCCTTTCGGCGACTTCCGCGCGCCTCAAGCACGTTATAATCTTGACGGATGGTGTATCGAGCCCGGGTGACTTTGAAGGCTTGGCTCAACAAATGGCCAGCGAAAAAATGACCGTCTCCACTGTGGCTTTAGGACAAGCCGATACCGAGTTGTTGGAGCAAATCGCTCGAGTTGGCAAAGGACGCCACTACGCCACGGACGATCCCTCGCAAATCCCACAGATTTTTGCCAAAGAAACGGTCACCGCCAGTAAATCGGCGATTGATGAACAGCCGTTCGTGCCGATCGTGATCCGAGCCACTCATGCGTTGGCCGATTTGGATTTGGAGAATTCACCGTTCTTGCTGGGTTACGTGATGACTCGTCCCAAACCAACGGCTGAAGTCATCTTGGCGACCGAGAAGGGCGATCCGTTGTTGGCTTGGTGGCGATATGGGCTAGGGATGACCGCCGCGTTTACCTCCGACGCCAAGAGCCGTTGGGCGGCGGAATGGATGACGTGGCCCGGCTACGGAAAGTTTTGGACGCAAGTGGTTCGCCAAGTCATGCGAAAGAGTGACACGCGAGGAATCCAAGTCCAGACCGATGCCCAAGGTTCGCTAGTGGCTATCCATGTCGACGCGGTCGATGAAGTGGGCCAGTTTATCAATCAAGCCAACGTTGAGCTGACCCTGATTGATCCGAAGTTACAGCGGCGTGCCTTGTCATTGAGCCAGGAAATGCCCGGTCGCTACTCGCACCAGTTGAACTTGGTTGATCAAGGCGCTTATCACTTAGAAGTGGTGGTAAAGAAGAACGAGCAGGTGATCTACCGCCAAACTCGAGGATTGATGCGTGGCTATAGCGACGAACTACGAATTCGCCCCAGCAACGAGACGTTGTTGCAAGAAGTCGCCGCGGTTTCACGCGGCCGTTTTGGTGTGTCGGCGACAGATCTTTTTGCGACAACCAATGAGCAAGCCCAACGCCCGATTCCTTTATGGCCGTACCTTCTAACGGCAGCAGCTATTCTCTTGGTGGCCGACGTGACCTTGCGACGCATCGATTTCAGTTCGTTCGGTTCTAGTTAACGAAGAGCCTATCCCAAAAGGGGTCTGACCCTTTGGAGGCGAGGCGATTTTCTAGCGTCGATTGGGGACTCGCCGGAGAGGGTCAGACCCCTTTTGGGGGGCCTTCAAGCCTAGCCCCGCAGATTGTAGCGAGAAACCGAAACAATCCGCCGAGTAAATCGGCGGGATTTTCTTTTACGCGTAGTGGTGAATCATCGCCCAAATGACAACAAGGTCGGCTGTGGCGGGATCGAATACCTCCGTAAGGAATGCGGTCGAGGCACAGACCGGGCCGCCACCGAGTTCACCTCGGTGGAGCCCAGGAACCACCCCTTTGGGGATAGGCTCTAGAAATCGAACCATCACGCCCATCGAAGTTGACGCAAGAGGTTGTACGACGACGTGAGGCGAGGGTTGACTTCGATCAAAATTGGTTGCTCCGGCGTGGCTGCTACGAAATCGATTCCAAACCAGCCTCGAATGGATAGACGCTCGCGATGCTCCAGTTTTGCGGCGAACTGTTGCCACAGCAAATCGAACGTTCCGGATGTCAAGAGTTGCGGATCGAGTTCTGATCCAACGTAATTCACTTTGTGGAGCTGCTTGACCCACGGCAACAATTCGGACGGGACCGTAACTTCTTCGAACTTTAGAATCTGGCGACACGGTGGAAAGCACCACCAACCAGTGGATGTGGCGAACAACGACAAGCTGCCCGATTCACCAGCGACCCACGGGCTCCAAAGTAGCTCTTGCTCACCGAACGTTTCGCACGACACCAGTTCGCGAAGACGTTGCACCACACACTTCGCATTGGCAAACTCGGGTAACGGAGCGACCAATGAGATTCGCCAAACATCATTGCCTCCACATTGATTGGTTGGTTTTAGTGCCCAAGAGGTCGCTGACGCTAAACGAGTTTCGTAAAACGTCAGCACGTCGCAGTCACTATCGCTTGCCACGGTCGGCGAAATGGAATCGTGCACTGCGAATCGCCAACAGCGATCGTATGAGCCAACGACCAAACTTGGGACACTGGTTAGATACCGTTTGTCTTCGGCTCGAGGCAATAACTCGAGCGGCCAGCCCAAAACCTTATTGGACGAACCCAGGACTGCCATCCATTGCTGCATGTCGGGTTGTGGAGCGATCAGAATGGCTGCGTCCGCATTCTGCACGGCTTCCTTCCATTGTTGCGACAGTCGGGCGGGGTCATCAACGACAATCGTCTCTAGCTGTGTTCCACTTGATGGCGAAGTTGTCGCGAAACTTGCCGGTGCTTGGGAACGGTTCGCGGCGGGCAAGTCCCAACGTGTCTTACTGGGCAGAAAAACTTGAGCCGTGAGGAGCCGATGTTCTCGAATGGGATCCCAACATTCGACCTGTGACTTCAAATCGGCGGAACGATATGGTTCAACCCTTGGCAGCACCGAATTTATAATCGGTAACAAATTCGAATCGACTCGATCTTGTGAGGATCCGTTTTGATCGTCACGACGCCAGAATGTTTCTACTGTGTGCGGACACCGTGAATCGTCCGGGACATGCAATGAAAACAGCGACCCTAGTAACCAGGGAATACAACGTTCACCCGTGGGGAATTCGGTTTCCGAGATTGGCTGTTTTTTGCAGCCGCGATCGAACGCATCAAACGCCGCGCAACAGTCGGCGGTCAAGCCAGCGACCATCGCAAGGGCTTCCTGTCGCAGGGCAAACGGGACTGCCTCGCTGTTGACGCTCTCACATGGGCCCGACGCGACTGGACCGCCAAGACCACCGGCCGTGACGGCCTCGAAGATAACAATTCGCACAGTCACCTAGTGGCGGATTTCGCGGCGACGGCGATAGATTTGGCTAACGCGATCCAAGATTTGCCGTTCTTGATCGGTTAGGCTCGCGATTCCCCCCGCGCTGACTTTCAACAAAATCTGATCCAACAAAGTTTCTTCAGCGGCCGCATGATTTTCACGAGCTTCCTCGCGACTGGCACGGTTCTCGTCCATCCAATTTCCCCAACCTGAATCTGGTTGTTCGGGCGACTCCCAAGCCGTCGGTGGTTCTGGCTCGCTCAGATCAGCCAACTCGAAGTCATCGGCCGTCGCGACCGAACGAGTTTCGTACGCGGATGCGTGGGCCAACTCGTCGGAGGAGCCTGACATGACCTGATCGTCCAAATCCGATCGCCGTTGCTTCGACGCGAGGAACAAATGCACCTCGCGGAGATATTCACGCCGGGAAGCGAAGAGCAAAGTCAGGCCGCCCAGCAATGGCCAAACTCCGGGCGAATATGTTTGATCGCCGATTTCGGGGACCACCAAGTAGCTGGTGCCAACCATCAGGACGACGTACATGATGCCAACCAAGAATAATACGGCCGAACGCTGGATGGATGGTATTTGATGAAACCTAGATTGTCCCCATTCTGCCAACAATCGCCCAAGATCCATGGGGGCGATCGGGATCATTCGCATCACCAACATCGCTGCACTGAACCACACCAACGATGTGAGCAATGATGTTTCTAGGCTACCCAATTGCAGCAATTGAGGATGCCAGGGATAGACACTTAGCCAAAAGCTGTTTGCGTTTGGACTCAGCCAAGCATTGTAGCACAACAACGCCACAGCCAATGAAACTGCGTTTGCCAATATGCCGATCGAATAAGTTCGGGCTCGAAATTGTGGAAGGGTATCCACCTGCCATTCGAAGTAGGCTCCCCACGGCTGCAGACTAATCCTGCGAATGGAGTGGACGGGCCGCGCGATCCCGAACAATTGAGCAAACATTGGAACGGCGTATACCGCCCCGCCAAGCATCAACATCAAGACGATCGTGCTCAGTGAGCCGCGCGTGACAACTCGCGATTCATCGGCTATTCCATCGATCAATCCCAGTTGGCAGCCGATCAGCAAGATGGCTACCAAAATCAAGGAGAGATGTAAGTGAACTGGAACACCCTTCCAGACACCTATTGAAACGCTCCAATGCTGAGTTTCGCTAGGCATGCAACTCAAATCCTCACCCGTTATGTCACTAGGCCGTCCCACGGGGAACTGCGATTCCCGTCATGCGTTCGAAACACCCGTAATTCTTGGCCAATGTGATTTCTCGCTCCCCTATTGTAACAAGTCTCCGGATGAAGAATACAACATTAAGGGCCTTGTCCTAGCACATTTTTCAAGTTTTTTAAGTTTTGAGCCATGCGGTCCAAGTAGGAACCACCGGCCGAGTGCTCGATTAGATCCAGCGAAATAACCGGGATTCCGAGCCGTTTTAGCACCAAATCCAGCTCCACCGATGGCGGCAAAGTCAACACAAGGACCAACTGCGGATCTTCTTCGAATCGTTGCCGCAGCTCGATCTCCAGTTGACCGGGGTCTCGGTTCATGGCTTTGTCCAGTTCCTGGATTTCGACCTGCCAACCGAGCCGTCGCAAGAGATATTCCGACCCAGCCCGATCCGCAATCGCCCGGCGAACCGGCAGTGCTTTTAGTTGATTCATCGAATCATCCAAGTGCCGGACCGACTCCCACCATCGCATTACCAGGGGTTCAACCTCGGATTCGGCCAACAAGCCGCTCTGGGCACAGGACGTCAAAACGGTGCGAAGTTGTCGTTGGAAAAGCGCCGGGTCTAGCCAAGTTTGGGCGACAATTCCTTTGTGAGAATGTTCGCCCTCTGGCCCATGCGAGTGGCTCCCCAATTGATCGACCATGACCAACTGATCCATGATATCGAACGTGGAGACCCGCTTTCGCGATTCCGGCAGCGCGACCGTATCGACCCAACCGACGTGATGCGTCCCGTCCAGGACGATCATGCGACTCGCTTGGACTCGCTTCACGGTCTCTCGATCCATGGGCTGGCCCGGTGCAACCTCCGGAAAATACAACTGGAGTCTGTCGCCGCTCGTCGCGCGCAGTGCTTCGTAGAGAGGGTACGATACGATCGTGACCTGGTTGGACGATTGAATTTCACGGGCGGTCGTGTCGCTAGGTTTGTCGACCGTCGAGTCGCAACCTGCTGAAACCGCGACGCACCAGACTGCGAACAGTTCCACAACAACGCAAATTCCGGGATGTTTCACTGCTGGGTCCTGTTATTGGATTGGGAGTGTTTCGACGAGTTTCAATTCACGGATCTCATTGGAAGCAACACGAAAATGCTCGGGGCGAATCGTGTAGTAACGCCGCAGCCATCGTTCGAAGTCTGGCTCGGCAAATTCACCGCCCGCTGGTCGCACGGCAAACGTCTTGCCCATTGGCATCCGCACCAATTCGTAATCGCGGATCATGAACTCGCCACCTTTGATGACGTGTTTGGGCATCGCGAACATCTGTTGATAGTCCGTTGAAGGAGAATACAACGTCAAGTCGGCATCCGCGCCGACTCCTAGGTGTCCCTTGCACTTCAGTCCCAACAAGCGGGCTGGTGCGGCGCGAGTAATGATTGCGATCTCTTGCAGCGAGTACTCTCGGTTGTGATCTCGCAGGCAAGTTTTCTGCCGCACGGCCTCCGGTAATTCCGCCAACATTTCTTGACGATAGCTGCGGTCCATCAACAACCGGATGATCTGGGGGTAAGCCAAAAACGAACCACCATTGGGATGATCCGTGCTCATCACGATCTGCCACGGGTCGCGAACCGAAAGAAACCATTCGAGCCCAATGGCCCATTGCCACGCATGAATGATGCTCTTTTTGCGGTATTCGATCGGAACAATGCCGCAACCAGTCTCTAATTCAGTATCGCTGCTCACCCACGGTCGACCGTACAAACGACTCAAGTAGTAACCGACCGGTCCATCGCCCGTCATGCTGGTCGTGTCGCCAAACACCACCTGCCCGACATCGACGGAAAGTTCCGGATGTTCGTTCAAGTAATCTGCCAACGGTGCGACCTGCGAGTTGAACGAATCCTCGTCGGCATCGCCGCCTCCATAGCTGTGAAACTGGATGTGAGCGAAATGGGCCTGCAAGCCGTCGAGACTCCGCATCGTTTCTAACGTCGTCCGCCAATTCCCGGGCATGCCCAAATGATTGGTATGAATGTGCAACGGATGTGGCAATCGCAAGTCATTGGCCGCGCGAGCGATCGCTTGCAACACCTGACGAGGGGACGTGTCGAAACAACCCACGCGTTGATCCAGCGAGCGAATATCGACTCCGGTTTGCTTCCAGTTTTCTACACCGCCTGGATTTACGACTTTGGGCGCATAGCCAGCCGAGGCGGATAACAACCACGCCAAGATGTGCCGAACTTGTTGATGATCTTGATTGGCAATCGCCCGCAGGATGGCAACATGATTGCCGACCAAAGTATAGAAGCCTTTGTCGAGGCCGGGGAAATCGTCCAACTCACGATGGGCTTGTCGCGCTAACAGCGGCGAGACGGCGGCATCAAACGCAGCGGTGTATCCCATCGCCGCATAGTGATAGGCCGCCGCAAAGGTGCTGGGCACACTACCCATGGTTCCGCTAAAGAATTCGCCGCGATCGAATCGCGACAAGACGGGCGCCGCCAGGGTGCGATCGTCGGCCCGCAAACTCCGCGCGGCATTGACTTTAGCCCCCGCAATATGGCAGTGCATGTCGATGCCGCCCGGCATGACAACCATGCCCGTCACATCCACGATTTCATATCGGTCTTGGTTCGGGATTTCCGGATAAACAATCCGCCCGTCCTTTAGCCAAATGTCGGCAACTTGTCCATTGACCCCGTTGGCAGGGTCATGGACCTTCGCGCCGCGAAGCACTAGCATCCGACTCATCGTGTTCCTTCACTCTAATTTAGCAATTTAGCAGACCCCGAAACAACGCACTGCCAATGCGCACCAATGTGGCTCCCGCCGCGATCGCTTGGGGCAGATCGCCCGACATGCCCATGGAAAGTTCCCGCCAGTTCCAGATCGGACCGGACGGAAGTTGCGATTGGATCCGCACGAATGTCTCTCGCAAGCCCTCAAATTGGCGGCGGGCATCAGACGGACTGGCCGTTTGTCCACTCATGCCCATCACACCACACAGTTTCACGTTGGACCAAGTCGGCCACCGCTCCAGCAGTTGAGGAACATCGGCGTCACTGAATCCGTGTTTATCCGCGTCGGCGCTGAGCCGAAACTCCAGCAGACCAGACACGAGCAAGTCATTGTTTCCTGCGTAGTCATTGAGCTTGTCGATCAAATCCACCCGATCCAACGAGTGAATCAGCGCCGTTCGACCCACTACGACTTTGATTTTGTTCGTCTGCAAATGACCAATCAGGTGCCAAGCGACATTCAAGTCCGCAGGCCAATCGAGCCATCGCTGCTGTAAAACCTGCGGGCGATTCTCTCCCAAAATGATCGGCGAATTTGCATCGCGATTTTCGATATCTTCGGCCAAGCAGCGAGCCAACGCGATGGCGGTCGGTGTGTCCACGTATTTCGTGACGGCGACCAATTGGACGTCGGTTGCAGAACGACGGGCTTGTTCGCAAGCGTCAGCAATCTGTTGCCGCACCACACGAATATTTTCCGACAACCGTTCTGACAACGAGCCTGACATCCGACCTATGCCGATTCAATCATGATCATGGATTCTGCCGTTCCGTTGGGTTGGAAGCGGCCCCAATAGAAATCAGCGTAGACGTTTTGTCCGACAAATGTACGACTGCTGGGGGCCGTTAACGAACGATACAGCAAGTACTGCTGTCGATTCAACTGAACCCGCACCGCCATCGCTTGATCAATGGGTACTTTTTGCAAGTTTTCGCCGACGGTCAGTGGCGACCAACTCAGCGGCTTGGCACTCCGTCGCGCGTCCAAATCGATAAGCACAGCTTGAAACAATCGAGCCGCTGGTAGTTCGTATTCCATGGCCAAGGCCGAGTCCGACGGCTCCAAGCGTCCATGCGAATGCTGGACACGCCATTCGGGCATCGAAACCGGGATTACCGATAGGCGATTCTTGCCATCGGTTAGCCAGCCCTCACGAGTTTCCTTCGCGGTCTCGAATTTTACCCCTTCTGCAAAGGGCAATGACCAGCGGTGCTTCAAGCGATGGGCCGTCGTCGTATCTGCCGACGTCTCCAAAAGAACGGCGTCCGCAATCAAGCACAAGCGATCTTTTCGCGCGATTGCCACCTGCCGTTGCAACACGCCTCGATTGTCAGCCAATTCGTTTTGCAGCTCCAAATAGATCATGTCCTCGTCGCTCTGCCAACAGATTTCTTCCCATTTTTTGCCCAGCGGAAGCAGTTGGCCGTTGTGATGCAGTTGAGTATCGATCACTCCGGAAAACCACGAGCGTTTGACGTTCAATTCGATTTGCATCGCCGCTTGCCCGAAGGAAACCGCCAACTTGTCGCTCTTGCGCTTCCAGCGACTGCGCAACACGGCGACGCGCCCCCACGCCGAATAATCGGCCGCGTCGGACAGTCGGCTATCTTTCAGACGAGGTCCTTTAATCGCACTAAAGTCCGTTGTGGAAGGACAAGTCAACTCCGCGATGCGACGTTCTTCTGCATCTTGTCCAACTTGCAGCCAAGTCATCACCATCGTGGGTGGAATGGCCTGTTGTTTTGCGGCGACCAGCAACGGTGATCCATCATGGCCCAACAAACGCAGGTGCTGTTGAAACGCATAACGATACCGATCTCGCAACGGAGCCCCACCCATCAAATCGGGAATGAACTTCTCGAGTCGCCAGATTCGGGTCCAACCAGCCAACAATGCACCAAAGTCCGACACGTGATCATGGACGACCAACCCATTGCCATCGGTCAGTTCCTCGATCTGGGCCTTCAACTGATCCAATGCTTGTATTTGTAGTGTGGCCGGAAAAATGTCGCCGGGCATCCACGCGCTCAAAGTCAACGGCAATTCCATTTGCCACAAACCGGCTGCGACAACGCAGTCGCCCGGCGGTTGCGGCACGTCGCAGATTTCCAGCATGACGGCCAAGGTTGATTCACAAAGCTCGGTAGAAACCCGCTCCGCCAGCGCGGGGAACAGCCACGCGATTGCCACGGCTTCCAGCCCAAACAATCGAGCCTCGCTGGCGCGATCGTCTCTGCCGGTTGCGTCTGTCGGAGCCAGTAATCGTTGGAGTCGCAACGGAGCGTGGACCGTCCAATGCTCGACCATTTTTTCGAACTGCCGCCACTGCTTTTCGGTCGAAGCGGGATCACTCCATGCGGCTGCCAACGCCTTCAGCCACAGCGATAACCTGGAGCTCTCGTCGGCACGAAGGTACCAAGTCAACGGACTTAGGTTCGGTTTCGACCAATCCCAAACTTGACTCCAACGTCGCCGTTTACCAACGAGTTGTTGGGCCACTTCGGACCAAGAAATCGGTTGAGAAGGCGGAGTTTGGTCCGTCAATTCTTCGCGAAATTCTGTTCCGAGCGGCGAAAGCTTGGACTTCTTGGATTTGGAACGTTTCTTGTGTGAAGTCGACGATGGCATGGGTCTATTTCTAAGTGTTCAGGTTGGCTGCCCAACGGTCGGCGGCGATGGCGAGATACCCAGGCAGCTTGGGTAGCCACTCTCGCCAAAAACTGGGCCAAAACTTGGATTGTATGGTCGTCATCCACGTTCTGGCGAACGTCCCAACAAGGCCAAACCTAAGGATTAGCCTTGACAGAGCCTTCGGATGATCCGGGCGTGTCGTTTTCGACTCGCTGCCCAAAAACGTACATGATGCCTACAAGGGCTACCGTACCAACGGGCAAGCAAATCCACCAGGGCCATTCAAAACCAACTGGAATCGTGCCACACACGATCGACACCGCAAATACAGCAAGGGCATACGGCAGCTGCGTCCAAACGTGCGCTAGGTGATCGCAGCCGCTGGCGCTGGAGCTCAAAACCGTGGTATCCGAAATCGGCGAACAGTGATCGCCAAAGATCGCCCCGGCTAGGACGCCAGCGATGGTTGCGAGGAAAATTGGCGAATTCGGATCGACCGGGCCGCTTAAAGACAACATGCTCCCGGCCAACGGGATCGCCAACGGCATGATGATGCCCATCGTACCCCAACTGGTTCCGGTAGCAAACGCGGTGAACCCAGCCAAAACGAATATCAGCGTTGGCAACCACTTGGCAAACGGGTGGGGATCACTAGGGTTTGCATTCGCATCGGCGGGTCCAACCCAACGCAGCACGATACTCGTCAAATATCGACCCGTGTGCAGGCGGTGTCGGACATCGGTGTAGGGGAACGACAATCCGCCTTCAACCGATTCAAACACTTTCGAGAGGTCTGGTTCGGCTCGGCTGTTCGCAAACCTGGCCTCCATTCCTCCACCGGGTCCACCGCCGCCACCACCAGGTCCTCCTCCGCCGCCACCACCACCACCAGGTCTGCTACGTCCGCCTCCAGGTCCCGCGCCTCCAGGTCCGTCTTGGCTTTCTGCGGTTTCGCTTGATTTCGATTCGCCACCGTCTTGTGGGGCTCTGGCGCCGAACCGGCCGCGCGAAGGCCGCGGCTCTTTACTCGCAACCGACTTTTCTGGATCTTGATTGCGGCGTCGGACACTTGTCGGCCACAAAGCAACCTCGATTGGATGTTCAGTGTCCTTCGAATCGATCGAACCGTCGATTCTTTCTTCAGTTCCTTTCGACTCTTCGTTCCTGTTTTCCTTGGGGACATCCTTGGGCGCATCCTTGGGCTCATCCTTGGGCTCTTCCTTGGGCGCATCCTGAGCTTGGGCGTTGGCTGCCGCAACGTCATTACTCTTCGACGCTGCCGACGGCGTTTGTTGCTGGCTCTCTGTGATCCCGTGCAGACTCATGGTCTTCTCAATCAGCGAGGCATTATCAGAAGAAGTCGCACCATTGACCGGCCACGGTTTCGCTTCTTTCAATGACTTTTGGAACTGGCCCCAGTCCACTTGTTGACCGTCTTTCATCAAGTATCGACCGTAGAATCCGCTGCCTAGGGATTTGTCACCGATGTGCTGCAAGACTTGATCCCAGAACTGATTGGGGTCGCGATAATGACCGGCCAAGGTTTCGACGATGACCGATTCGGGCACTTGATGCAGCCTTAACGTCACCGCGATTTGTTCGATCTGTTCCAACGTCGGAAACGTCTCGTCCATCTCGGAAATACCGGCAATTGTTTTGGCAATCGATTGAGCCTTGTCCAATTCTTGTTTGTACGGTTCGCTGGGGTTGGAACTGGTCATTATCGAAAGGGTCGAGGCCAGCCACAGGATCGCCAACGCCGGGATCATGTTGGCGGCACCACGGCCTGCCGCTTGCATCAGTGACACTGACGGCACGATCCGCTGCCAACTCAGCCAAAACCAAGTGAACAAAGCGCCGACGACCGAGCCCCAAACTAGCGAACTGTAACTGTCGGAATTCCCAAATGTCTCGCCCCACCGTTGAATCGTGGCCGAAAAGGAAGTGTCAATTGGCGCTTCCACCAACGGATCTGCGGCGCGAATAACGGCAGATTCCTTGGGCTGATTGTTTAACCCCGTCTGATACATCAGTCCCAAGATCGCCACGACCGTGACCAGAATTGGAAGGATGGCATTGATGCTCCGCGCCGGCGTTTTTAGCGGCGCCAAGGTTGGATCATGGGCGACCGCGACCACCTCCGTCATTTCGACGGGAATGACGTCGTTCGACACGGGCATCCGCTTCCAATCCAAATCACTCGGCAAGGAGAATTCCTCGACGGGGCCATGTTGTTCTTTGGCCAATGCTCTTCGCTCGGCCTTCAACATCGGTCCAAAGTCGCGTCGCATGACGGCCGTTACCAGCACGAAGAACAATGCCCAAATCACGTAGAAGCGATAAGGAATTGAAGTTATGAACAACCCAAAGGGCGTCGTGGTTCCGTGGGTATTGTCCAATTGGAGTCCCGACAAACCTTGTTTGATGAAATCCAATTCGCCAGCGATCCATGTCGAAACAATTGCCAATCCCGCGACCGGAGCCGCCGTTGAATCGACAATGTACGCCAATTTTTCCCGAGACACTCGCAATCGATCGTATACCGACCGGTACGTCGTCCCCAACAACATCGTGTTTGCGTAGTCATCAAAGAAGATGAACATACCGCTGAACCAAGTCGAGACCTGCACACCCACGCGAGAATTGGTGATTGGCGACATCAAGCCGATTAGGCCGCGCATGCCCGCCGCTCGATTGACCATCCCGACGACGGCGCCCATCAAACAAGTAAACACGAAAACCGAAACCTTGTCCGCATTCAACAGCGTAGGCCACAAGTGATCGTACCAAGTCGACACCGCCCCGGCCTGGATCAGGTCCCACCCGGTTGGCTCGTAGTTCGCGGCCTGGGGTGCCGAATAGTATCCTAGGATCATGGCCCCGACGAAAACGGCTAACAACAAGCTGATGATCACTCGACGAGTCAAGATCGCCAAAAGGATCGCGACCACCGGAGGCAATAAGGACAACCAACCGTAGGGGTGCTGCTCCATATCGGCAAGTTCCGGCACTTCCATCCGGAAACGGTCATTGGCGGTTAATTGACCGAGAAGACCCGCAAACCAATTCATCGTGTCCACTTTCAGAAAATACGGTTTTTCCCAGCTGCCCTCCTTCGCGACGACCATGAGTTTAAGTCCCAGCCTCCAGGATTTCTACTAGCTGATGGAACTATTCTTCAGTTACATGGGAGGTACCGTTGCGGTAATCGGCCCGGTCGTCCGCCCTGCGGTTTGACGTAAGCACGCCAAAGCTTGAATTAACATTAGTTGGTCAAGGGATTCACCATGCCAGTCGCCCGATTCTCACAAATGATTCTGTTGCCCCTGAGTGTGGCGATCGTTGCTTTTGCCGGCCTGTGTCCGGCCCAGGATTCGAGCTCTGCCCAAGACAGTCCTCCAAAGCAGGACGTTCCAGCGAAATCTAGCCCCTGGAATCAATGGCGCGGACCCCAACGGGATACAACGTTCACCGGGAAGACCTGGCCTGCCAAGCTGACCGATTCGAACCTGAAATTGGTCTGGCAACACACGCTAGAACCAAGCTACTCCGGGCCAATCACCGATGGCCAACGGATATTTACGACCGAGACGGTGGCCAAGCGTGAAGAAACCACTCGTGCGTTTGACCTTCAGACCGGGAAGCAGCTGTGGGAAGTCCGATGGCCCGGTTCGATGACCGTGCCGTTCTTCGCCGCCTCCAATGGGTCGTGGATCCGCAGCACGCCCTCGTGCGATGAGAGCCGTCTTTACGTGGTAGGGATATTGGACGTTTTGGTTTGCTTCGAATCGGCGACCGGAAAGGAACTCTGGAGAATTGATTTTGCCAAGCAGTACGATACTGGCAATCCGGCCTTTGGCGCCGTTTGCTCGCCGTTGATGGACAACGATCATCTCTATCTGCAAGCCGCCAATAGCTTCTTTAAGATTCAAAAAACCGATGGCAAAGTGGTTTGGCGTACCATGATCGAGGAAGGTGGGATGATGTCGGGCGGTTCGTTTTCTTCCCCCAGCTTCGCGACATTGGGCGACAAGTTTCAAATCTTGGTTCAGTCGCGGATCAACTTGGCGGGGATCGACCCCCAGTCCGGCAAAGTCCTGTGGCAGACCGAAGTCCCACACTTTCGCGGCATGAACATTCTGACGCCGATCGAATTTGAAGATTCGGTGTTCACAAGTTCCTACAACAATCAATCGTATCTGTACCAAGTGCCCTCGAGCTCCGGTGGTCGCAATCCGTCGGAAAACGTTTCGGTGGCTTGGTCGAACCCGGCCAAAGGTTACATGTCGACACCAACCGTGATCGATAAGCACGCCTATATCTTGCTGCAGAACGGACGTTTGGCGTGCTTGGGCTTGGCCGACGGCGAGCGGAAGCGGACTTCGCCCAAGCAGTTTGGCGAGTATGCCTCGTTCATCACTCAGGGTGATCGCTTCTTGATGTTGTCGAACTCGGGGCTACTCCGTTTGATCAAGGCCACGACCGAAGACTGCGAAGTGATCAGCGAACTGCAGTTGCCCGAAATTGATGATTCCTGGGCACACATCGGCATGGGTGTCGGAGCCGCCGGTCAAATTCAAATCTATGTCCGCTCGCTCAAGGGACTGCATGTGTTTGACTGGGCAGATTCACCCGGGACACCGTGATTACTTGACTTTCGAATCGTCCGTCGTTAGCCTAGCGGTCCGATGGTTTAGTTGGACTCGCAAGTGGGGTTGTTTGACAGTCGGCCGCAGGTGTACTGGTACAGTCGCACCCACGCCAGTGACGAATGGTTAAACATCGACCCCAGTCCTCTAGCCCCTCGGAAAATCCAGGGTGCAAGACGCGTGTGAGACGATGGTTAGCGATTCGAAATATTATTCCAACGAATCGGTAAGAATGTCAACGCCAACGAACCGATCACCGAAAATTT
Source organism: Pirellulaceae bacterium (assembly GCA_030681235.1). GTDB lineage: Bacteria > Planctomycetota > Planctomycetia > Pirellulales > Pirellulaceae > M30B19. Next base: position 31,417 of record JAUXWY010000343.1, read on the forward strand.
GGATTGATGCGGACGCGTGTCCCGTTTCGATTCGTGAAATTCTGTTCCGAACAGGACAACGGCTAGGCCTGGAGACCATTCTCGTAGCGAACCAATCGATTCGTATTCCCAAATCCGACTTGATCCGGTTGATTACCGTTCGCGACGGCGCCGATGTGGCGGACAAAACGATCGCTGACCAGATGCAAGCGGGCGATCTCGTCATCACTGCCGATATTCCACTGGCCGCACGTGTTGTCGAAAAATGTGGCGTTGCCATTGGCTCGCGCGGCGAAGTTTACGACGCTGCCAGTATCCAAGCGCGTCTCGCCTCGCGCAACGTCATGGAACACTTGCGATCGGCAGGCATGGAGACTTCTGGCCCCAAGCCACTCAGTCAGAAAGATGTGCAAAGCTTTGCCAATTCCCTCGACCGAACCTTAACGCGTCTGCTCAAGGGATCGGCTTCATCTTAGTGGGTTTTGTTCGGTCACAATTCCAGAATATGTGTTTGACGAATTACCGGACGGATCGGGCACGGCGAATCGAAGACTTGCAAGAAAACATCCGCAATAAACGGTTATCGCATTTCATTTTCAAGTGAATCATTTCGACGAGTTCCTGTTTGTCTCGAGTTCGGTCGAACTTGATTGTGAATTCGACGCCGTGGACGATACACCGGCGAGCAGCGAACTTGGCCGACTTTCTCGTGGCTTTTCGCCTTTGAGCGACTTGAGATAAGTCTTCCTTGCGTCCATTTCATGATCGGCGCGGCGAATCACATCGGCGGACGTATCTTCAGGTCGTTCTGGTAAGGCGAACCCAGCGGCGACGCGCCACCGTTTGGAACACCGACGAAAACGAATACGACGACCAAGGATACTTTCTAGTGTCCGCAGCAAATCTGCCCTGATACCTGGTCGCTCGTCAATGAACCTTACTGATTCGTCTGTAAGTGTGGGCGATGGTGGATGGTTCGACGGTACCACGGGCTCGCAATCGTCAATATCGGAACGACTGGGAGCCGTTCGAAGCAAACTCTTGGAACGAGAAATGTCCCTGCGAATTGGAACTCGCAGGTAAGCTACGTTTTCGATAGTCAACGAGAGACTCGAACGAGTCTCTCGCCTTTTGAAGTCGTGCTCGCAGGGTCATTCTCGTTCGGAGTAGTCTATGTCTCGGTTGCTTGGATTCCTTGTCGTTTTGTCATTATTAATCGGCTGCAATTCAACCATCCCCAGTGTCTCTGATCAAGAGTCTTCGGCGACGATACCTCATTCATCGACGGCGAACACCATGGTGGATGCCTCGCTGTGTGAGAAATGGAAAGAATCTACCACGTATGTTTTGGCTCGGACCTTGGTAGCCTGCCAATTGTTGCGGGATGATGCCGCGTATGCAACTCAGTTGGAAGCCGATGTGCCGGCGTTGGTCAAGATCGACGTCGCGGAACTGCGCCGACATTTGCAAGTCGTGGCTTCGATCCCCGATCCTAGCTCGGATAGTTCGCTGCTGAAGCCCAGCCAAGTGGTTCGAGAATATGCCGCGGCCTTTGATCTTTTGGAAGCCAACCTAGCCGCCAAGACCCCCTTCGCGAATGGTCAAGGCGATGGCCAGCGCTTGCAGGTCACGCTAGAGTCGCTTTACATGAAAGGCGCCCCCGCGCTTTCGGAAGCGGTCCGCGAATACGGTTGCGGTATGTAAGTTTGCTCGCTTCACTTCGCGCGCGATCGACTCCGGCGAGTGGACAGGAGTCCGATCACAGGCATCAAGCAGAGCAACAAGGCACTGGGTTCCGGGACAGCGCTGAACAGGGCAATGTCGCTGCCGTTGCCGGCGGAGTAGGTAATGAACAAATCTTGGCCCGAAAATCGACCGACAAACGCTCCTTCACCCAAACCTTGGAAAGTTCCAAACCGGGCACCGCCAATGTCGGCGATCAAGAACCTCATGTTCGAACCCAATTGGAAGTTGTCCCACAGCCATGCCGACAGCGATCCCATAATGTTCAGGTCACCCGCGATCTTGAACTGATCAAATTGACCTGGATTTAATCCATCCAATTCAAACAGTGTGTGCGAGCCACGGCCGACAACCGCTGGGCCGGCTACCAACGAAATACCGGGCCGTCTTCGGCCATACGGATCCCGATTTGCAAATGATCTTTGTTGACGGCTTTCGCCTTTTCTTCCTCGCCGGCATCAGATGATTGCAGTTGGCGCATCGTGTACTTGGCGTTGTAGGCGACGGAGCTGTCCGGGCCCTTGAAGCCCAAACAGCGTCGGTTCCAGCCCAGATTCATGCCGACCATTTGTCCGCGATTGAGATCGAACAGCACGGTGCCTTGACTCATTTGTTGCATCAATTGAGATTCAATCCGTGGATCGTCGACGGGAGTCAAGACCTGCGTATCAAAACTGACGGTGGCGACACCATTGTCGACCGACTGCAAGCGATACTCGACTTGGGTCTTGATGTTGCGTTGGATCCCGTCGTTGTGACGAACCATGAGGTTGCCCGGTGCCCGCCACGCTTGTCCCAATCGCACCGGTCGGCCTGGCAACGGCATCGTCAGATCGCCCACGCCGAACTTGACGCTGCGATAGACTTCTTGTCGGTCGATCACTTGGCCGTTGGTGTTGATTTGGTAGGTCGCCATCGGAATACCGATCCATTCGGCGAATTGGCGATATGCTTCCGGGATCTCACCGCGTTGGTTGCGCGAATTGTATTCCACCGGTGGCAGTTCGTCGGTTTGTTGCCACATGTCGGCCGATTCCAACGACAGCATGATGGTGGTGTTGCCCAAAGAGTCAACGTTGGTAACCTGCCATTTCACGACCGATTGGGCTCGTGACTTGGTGTTGTCGTGATCGGCTTGAGCTCTTGTTTCGGTCGTGGCAAAATGGTCCACGTTCCAGCGAATGACTTCGCCCTCGCGAAGTTTGTATTTGAATTCGAACGTCTGCTCGTTCTCCATCCGTCGTGCAGTATCGGACAAAATTTTTAGCGGATCTTTATCCGGTGCCGGTGCCGTAGGGGTTGGCTTTGGTTGCAAAGCTTGACCCAATAGCAGTGCCGGGCCGTTCATCACAGCGCCCGTCGCAAGCGTGAAACAGCCGAGGAGCATGCCAATTCGACGAACGGAGTTCTGCAACATCATGTTCAACCTACGCAATCCCTGCGAAATTCTGGATTTTCGACGGCAGATCCGACCAACCTTCGCTGGCGGTTACCGCTTTCGAACGACCAGGCCCATTATTCAAGAAATTGACTTTAGCTCCAAGAGGGAAATTTTGTTCCCGGAACCGAGGATCTTAGGCGGCTGGTGCCAAGGGGAATTCTGCTACAATTCTCCGGCGGGGAAGGTCGTAACATTTTAGAAAGAGAACCATGCGAGTTTGGCGAAGTCTGGCGACGATTGGATTGGTCTGGTTGGGACTCGGATTGAGTTGGACGAACACGGGGATCGGGCAAGCAACGGGGATCGGGCAAGAAACGGGCCAACAGGCCAAGCAGCTAGACCGACCGACGACGGTGAAGCTCCAATATCTGCTGTCACTCCCGAAGGGCTACGAGGAACAAGAGTCGTGGCCGGTCCTGTTGTTCCTGCATGGAGCTGGTGAGCGCGGCAGTGACCTGAACCTCGTGAAAACGCACGGTCCTCCCAAGCTCTTGGAGGCGGGCAAAGAGTTTCCGTTTATCGTCGTTTCGCCGCAATGCCCAGCCGGTCGTTGGTGGGAATCATTCGAGTTGGCGGTCCTGTTGGACGAAATCGAAGACAATTACAAGGTCGACAAGCAAAGAATCTATGTGACGGGCCTGAGCATGGGCGGGTTCGGTACATGGGCTTTGTCCGCCTATCAACCCAAGCGGTTTGCAGCGATTGCACCGATATGTGGTGGCGGCGAACCGATGATGACGCGGTTCTATGCACACGTTCCAACCTGGGCGTTCCACGGCGATCAAGACAATGTCGTGCCATTGGCTCGTTCGGAGAGCATGGTCGAAGGAATGAAAAAAGTCGGCGGCGACGTCAAATTCACAGTCTATCCCGGTGTCGGACACGATTCCTGGACCGAGACCTACGACAACGAAGAGTTGTACAAGTGGTTGCTTGAACATAAGAATGAGAAGTGACGCCAGCGCGGGGCGATGCCCACGCGGTTAACCGTCGTGCCCATCGGGCCGCGTTTCTGGCAATTTAGCTAGGCCGCTGAACGATCGGATGTCGAGTTGAGTTTGTTGTACAGAGTCTTGATGCTCACGCCCAATTCCTGAGCGGCTGCAGTTTTGTTGCCATGGTGACGGTCCAAGGCTGATTCGATCATGCGCTGTTCCATATCGCGGAGCGAAAGGATCTCGGTCGGATTCGTCGTGGCCATCGCCAAGCCAATCCGCGTTTGTCCGAAATGACTGGGCAGATGCTCCACGTCGATCGGCAAGCGATCGCACATGACAGAAGCGTGCTCGATCACATTGGCCAGCTCCCGAACGTTGCCCGGCCAAGTGTGTTCCTGCAAAAGCGTGCGAACGCGTTCGGAGAACTGCGGGCTTTGGCCCGCGGCCGAGGGACGGACACGCAGCAGCAGGACTTCAGCCAAGGCCGGAATATCCGAGCGTCTTTGTCGTAGGCTGGGAATATGAATCTGGAAGGTGTTGATACGATACATCAAGTCTTCGCGAAATTCGCCGTCTTGGACCATGTTCGGCAAGTCGCGATGGGTGGCGCAGACGATTCGGCAATCGACCTTGCGAGTCAGTCCTTCTCCGACCCGGCGGATCTCGCCGGATTCCAACACGCGGAGTAGCTTCGCTTGCATGGCCTTGGGCAACTCGCCAATTTCGTCCAAGAACAGTGTCCCACCGTTGGCGACCTCAAACAGTCCCAACCGATCCACATCGGCACCCGTAAACGCTCCTTTCAAATGACCGAACAGTTCACTTTCGATCAGGTTCTCGGGCAATGCACCACAATTGACGGCCACAAAAGCTTGACCCGCACGAGAACTCTGTTGATGAATCGCGCGAGCCACCAGCTCCTTGCCTGTACCTGTTTCGCCAAGGATGAGTACGGTCGAGTGCGTGGGGGCAACTCGCTGAATGATGCGTTGCAGTTCCAGCATCGTGGGATGGCTGCCGATCAAGACGCTGGTCTTACGAGAAGTCTGTGATTCTACTTGACGTTCCAGTTTCCGACATTGACGCACCAGCGCTAACTTATCGGCCACTCGCAGCAGGGCCGTCTCCATTTCTCGCAGTTTGCACGGTTTCTCCAAGAAATCAAAGGCGCCCAATCGCATGGATTGGACGGCCACATTCAAGTCGGCATTGCCGGTCAACAGGATGGTCTGCAGGTCGGGAGCCTGTTCGCGAAGGCGACCAATCAGCTCCAGGCCATTCATGCCGGGCATATTCAGATCCACGAGAGCACAATCGAACGAATGTGTCCCCAAAGCGGCCAGCGCGCTGGCGCCGTCGGCAAACGTCGTGACTCGATGACCATAGCGGGGCAGCTGGTCTTCCATGAATTCTCGCAATTGTTGCTCGTCGTCCACGCACATCACGTGGAGCGACTCAAGCGGCGAAGGATTGGCGTTTTTCTTCATGTTTCACCGTAGGAAGAGAAATCGTAAACGTCGAACCTTTGCCCGGACCCGCACTGACGGCTTGAATGGTTCCCTGATGTTCTTCAATGATTCGATACGTGATTGCCAACCCCAGTCCAGTGCCGGAACCATCGACCCGGCGCGTGAAGAATGGCTCGAACAAGTGAGCTTGAACTTCATCCGTCATGCCACAACCGTCGTCGCGAACCTCGATGACAACGTGTCCATGCCGCTGCTCCAATTCGATCCACACGTTACCGGTCTGCTCGATCGACTCCAATGCGTTCGTGATCAGATTGAGGGTCACTTGTTTGAGTTCTTGAGCGTTGACCATCCCGTATACTGGAGATTTGCCATGGAAGTGGATATTGCGTCCCAAGTACTTCTTGGCCGGGGTCACCATGTCGATCACCGCTTGGATCAACTCCACCATTTCCGTGGGATGCTTTTCTTTGTCATCCAATCGCGAATAATCCAACAGCCCCGACGTGATCCCTTTGCACCGAAAGGCCTCGTCTTGAATTCGGCGCAGGTACTTGAGGATCGTTGTAATCTCTTTTCCGTAGGTTTCGTGAGTGGTTTCGTCGGTCAAATCGTACAACAACTCTTGGACTCGGCTCTCGAGAGCTTCGGCGCTCCAAGCGATGGCCGCCAGCGGGTTGTTGATTTCGTGAGCCAATCCAGCCGCCATGAACCCGACGCTGGCCAATTGTTCGCTGCGAATGACTTCTTTGGTTCGTTGGCGAACTTTTTCGTCCAAGTCGTTTTTGATAGATTGGAAGTTTTCCGTCATGTCATTTAATGCGGCCGCCAGTTCCGCAACTTCGCCTTCGACGTTTAATTTGATGCGGAAATCGTATTCGCCCTTTGCGACTCGGCGCGAGCCACGAATCAATGTCTCCAGCGGTTGGAAGATGCTGCGCTTGGCGATCATGTACAACAAGCCGAGGGACAGAAAGGCGACCGCCGTCATGCCAAAGGTCCATGCGTACCAAGCATTGTATTCGGCGCGCACAACGGTAGCGAATTCGTCCATTCGTTGCTTCAAAAGGCTGGGTATTCTTTGCACTTCGTGCTGCAATTCTTCCAGGTCAGACTCCAGAACGGCGGCCGAAACTTGAGTATGGACGTACCAATCGCGATTTTCGTCGGTGTTGCGATCAATTCGATCTAATGCGCGATAAATATTGGCAACCGCCATTTCTTCACTGGACGTATACGCGAGTCGGTCGTCGGCTGTGGGCTCCAGTTCCAACTGTTCTTGGTACGCGAGGAAAGTGGCGCGCACCTTGAGTTTTTGATTATAAAACGCTGTCCGCAAGCCCAACGGACTTTCCGGTTCTTTGCCAAAGAAGAAAGAACCACCAATCGATCTAGGATCCGAGTCTAGCATCGAAGCCTGTGCGTTGATGCGGCGCAAATCGCTGACAGCCTGACCCATATTGACGGCCAGTGGTAATTCGAGGGCTCGTTGACGGATGCTTTTGGTGAGATTTCGAAACCTATATACGCCTTGAACACTGGCCAGACACAGCCCCAGGATCACGAGAAACAATAGTCCCGCGCCCAAGCGAATTTGGTATCGTACTGGCCAGCTTTTTAACATGGGATCATCAGTTTTGAGGCAAGATGGTTGCCAGTGGATTGTGCCGCCGATTCGCCCTACTCCATGGATTGGTGCGGGGTGTGGACTGTAGCAAGGCGTCCCGTCCAACTCAACGTCAGTTCTCCCGATCAAGAAATTGTTCCACGCGTGAAACATCTCGACCGCACAACTTCCGGATGTGGCGCAAGGACCTGATTTGCATTTTTACGAGTCTGGAAGAAAGAAGACGTCATCCACGAGGCTTATTTTCAAGAAATGGACAGTCGAATCGAGGACACTAGGAAGGCGAGCTCCCGACTGCCGGAAACGGCGCCTATTTTTGCGAAAAACTGCTTGGCCTATGAACGCTGCGACGCCCCAATCGGACCATCTGGTCAAGTCATTAACGGATCTGCCCCAAAACGCGGTTGCCCTGGCTGCTGAATTGCTCCAAGCCTCACGCCAGCACGAAACAAAGGCCGAGCAGGCCCGGACGGCGCAAATGGCTCGGATGATGCAGGACGAGCCTGGCAAAAAATTCACGATCGTGATGACCGACCAAGTCCTCAAGATTGCCGACCCGCGACAGGCGGCGGCTCGTTTGGACTCGATCATTCGCCGCTATGGCCTGCCCAAGTACCTCAACCGATTCCAGCGTCTGCTGCTGTGGTCTGGAAATCAAATCGGCAAAGTGGCGCCGCACCTGGTCATGCCCCAGATCAGCCAACAGGTCCGCCGCGAATCCGCTCACGTCATTGTCTCCGAGGATCCCCAGAAGTTTCAAGAATACGTTGCTCAACGAAAACAGAAACAATGGCGAATCAACTTCAACCAGTTGGGTGAAGCGGTCCTGGGGGATCACGAGGCGGAGCGGCGTTTTCAATCCTACCAAAATCGTTTGGCTTCCGAGGACATCGAATATGTTTCGGTCAAGATATCCTCGATCGTTAGTCAGATTAGCTTGACTGGCTACGACCAAACACTCGAATTGATCAAGCCTCGCTTGCGAACGCTCTACCGAGCGGCGATCAAACATGGTCGCGGCAAAGCGAAGTTCGTCAATTTGGACATGGAAGAATATCGCGACCTGCAATTGACCGTCGACGTGTTTTGTCAGGTGTTGGACGAACCGGAATTCATGGCGTTGGAGGCCGGGATCGTTCTGCAGGCGTATCTGCCGGACTCGCACACCATGCAGCAATTCCTGACCCAATGGGCTCGCGACCGAGTCGCACGGGGTGGGGCTGGGATCAAGATCCGCTTGGTCAAAGGCGCGAACCTAGCGATGGAGCAGGTTGAAGCCTCGCTCCGCGGTTGGCCTCAAGCCCCGTACACGTCCAAGCTCCAAGTCGACGCCAATTACAAGCGAATGTTGGAGTATGCCCTGCGGCCGGAACATGCGGCGGCCGTGCGTTTGGGAGTCGCTAGTCACAATTTGTTTGAAGTCGCGTTCGCCATGTTGTTACGTCAACAACGGGGCGTTCAGGATCGTGTCGAATTCGAAATGTTGGAAGGCATGGCCAACGCTCAAGCGATCGAAGTTCGACAGCGAACCGGTGGTCTGGTCGTCTACACACCCGCCGTTGGAGAAAAAGAGTTTGAAGCGGCCGTGGCTTATTTGGTGCGCCGACTGGACGAGAACACGGCCCCGGGGAGTTTTCTTGGCGCGCTGTTTGCGCTGCAAGAAGGCTCGCCCCAATGGAACGAACAACGGGATGCGTTTCTCGCGGCCTGCGAACTGGCCGGGTGTTGTCCCGAGTCGGAAATTGGAACGGAGCTGATTACTAGTGCCGATCGTTTGGCATTTGCAGCCACGAGCAATCGAGTTCAGGACCGGAACAGATGGTCGTTCAAGCCGGAGCCATTGGCCGCACCGTTCGAAAACCACGCGGATACGGATTTTGCTTTGGCCCGCAATCGAAGTTGGGCCAGCGCGATCGTTCGCGACTGGACCACGCAAAACATCCCGACCATTCCACTCGAAGTGGGTGGTCGAGTCTGCGAACTTGAACCGACGGGAATCGGCCGCGATCCGTCGTGCGATAGTCGGGAGCGGTATCGTTTTGCCGAAGCGGGGCCCCAAGAAGTCGAACAGGCTTTGTGCGTTGCCGTAACCGCTGGTCAGCGTTGGCGTGACGTGCCCTTGCTCGAGCGAGCTCGGATCATTGCCAATGTGGGAGCCTCTTTCGACAAACATCGCGCGGAAACCTTGGGCGCGATGATGATCGACTGCGGCAAGGCCTTGAGCGAAGGTGATGTTGAAATTTCGGAGGCGATCGATTTTGCCCACTACTATGCACGCTGGTGGCAACCTCGTCGTTCCGCCGAGGAGATCGCGACGCGTGACGCTTCCGAATCCTGTGAGAGTCAGATCGATCGATCCGGTTGGTTCGACGGAACAACAATGGAACCGTTAGGAGTCGTCGTTGTCACTCCGCCTTGGAATTTTCCGTTTGCAATCCCCGCCGGCGGTTGTTTAGCGGCGTTGATGGCGGGAAACAGCGTGATCCTCAAGCCGTCGCCCGAGTCCGTGTTGACCGCCTTTCATCTGGCTCAGCAAATGTGGGCCGCCGGTGTGCCAAAAGATGTGTTGCAGTTCTTGCCGGTCAACGAACAATTGGCGGGAAAGCAACTGATCACCGATCCCCGTACGGCGGCCGTGATTCTAACCGGCAGTTCGGAGACGGCGAGCATGTTCTTGGGTTGGCGTCCCGACTTGCGGTTGGCGGCGGAAACCAGTGGGAAGAACGCACTGATCATCACAGCCTTTGCCGATGTGGATTTGGCGGTCAAAGATCTGATTCGCGGTGCGTTTGGACATGCCGGGCAAAAGTGTTCCGCGACCAGTCTCGCGTTGGTCGAACGATGTGTGTACGAGAGCGAAAAATTCCGGCATCAACTCTTGGATGCCGCTCGCAGCCTGCGCGTGGGCAGCTCGCATGATCCTAGCGTGGTGATCACGCCGGTCATTCGCACTCCCGATCCCAACTTGCAACGCGGATTGACAGCCTTGGAAGAAGGTGAAAGTTGGTTGCTGGAACCGCAGATGGTCGATGGCAATTCATGCTCATGGACGCCGGGGATTCGCTTGGGTGTGAAGCCAGGGTCTTGGTACCACCGCACCGAATGTTTCGGACCAGTGTTGGGTTTGATCTGTGTCGAATCGTTGGCAGAGGCCATCGAGATCGCCAACAGCAGCGACTTTGGCTTGACCGGCGGTTTGCATTCGTTGGAGCCGAGCCAGATTCGATTGTGGCGGGAAAACATCCAAGTAGGCAATGCGTACATCAATCGCGGAACCACCGGAGCCATCGTGCAAAGGCAGCCGTTTGGCGGTTGGAAGAACTCGAGCGTCGGGCCAGGCGTCAAAGCGGGCGGCCCGAATTATGTCGCGTGTTTTGCCAAGTGGACCCAGGAGTCGCTGCCCAAGTTTCAATCCGAGCCTTTGGGTGAGCTCCGGTCGCTGTTTCCGGTTCTTAGTCGCTGGTTGGATCACGACTTGGACCGGGACTGTCTGGAAGCGTCCGCCCGAAGTTATCAATACTGGTGGTCGCACGAATTTTCCCAAGAACATGATCCATCGCAGGTTCACGGCGAGTCGAATCATTTTCGATATTGCCCGCGACCGTTGCATGTCGTCCGCTTGGGCGTGCTCCCGATCAGCACTTCCAAACGAGCATTGGCGCAAGTGACTTTGGCAGCCAATCGCACGGGGACGCGTTTACAAGTTAGCGTCAGTCGCGCCACATTGGAGTTGGACCATTGGGCCCAATTGACCGGTGGCGAGGTGATCGTCGAGGACCTGGACGCGATGCAACGGCGACTTGGTGCCATGACGGGGATCACGGCCCGAGTGCTGGGGGATGTCGGTGTGGCAACATTGGATCCGTTGGCGATCAACAAAGCCTTTGTCGAATATGGCATGCCCTTGAGTAACGGTCGTTTGGAGTTACAACTGTACGTTCGCGAGCAAGCGATTTCCGAGACCAAGCATCGGTACGGCAATCTGATTTAGGATTTGTGCCGAAACGAGTTTCCGATTTCGATGATTCCGCCTGCACAAAGGCAGTTTCGCTGGCGCTGGTGTACCGGCTTCAGCCGGCGGG
>JAUXWY010000293.1 GCA_030681235.1 Pirellulaceae bacterium
GTTTCTTCAGTGGGCAAGTTGGCGGATCGGTTGTTCCTGGGTTGTTCCGCAAAAATTGCGGCGAAAACATTCGGCAATTCGATTCGCCCTTGTTCATCAGCCGTCCCCGATTCGGTCGTCCAGCCCGAAGATGAATTCCGCCGTTTGGCAACAAAGCGAGCGTAAGCGACCGGCTGTCCTTTGGTATCCATCACTTGCAATTTAACTCGCGTCGCTGGTTTTAGCCGAAACTCGACGCGTGTATCGGTATCAAGCTTTGGCGAGATGCGGTGACTTGGAGCCGCACTCTTCACGTCATCATTTAGGTCGAAGCGAATCGAACGATACCCGTCCACATGCCCAATTTGCCGCAGCCAACCGTTGATTGGCGGCACAATCATTACGAAATCTCCGTCTTTATTGGACGTTGTCGGGGCGACGTCCGCCCCGATTTCTGCATATTCTTCCAGTGATTCTGGGTCGTAATGAATCGGCACTCCTGGGATCGGCTTTTCAGTAACGGCGTCTACGACACGGCCAACCACCCGAGCACCTCGGACAAGCTCGATTTCTTTTCTGATCAAAGTCGTTGAATCGTCTTCCGCAATATCTAATACGGCACCCATGTAGCCAAAACTTGGATCAGGCACCAGCCAAAATCGATGCAGCCCTGTTGGCAAAGCAGGCAACGCAGTTTGATTTCCCCGCACTTCGAGTTTCAAAACCTGTTCGGTATCGAGACGACCTGAAAACATACCTTTCAATGCACTCATGTAGGCGGCCTGCAAGTTGATCGGTTGGCCATTGTCTTTGGCTTTCGCAACAAGTTCCACACTAGTGGCCGGTTGCAACCGAATCACACCGTTGTCGAAGAATCGCGGGATCGAGACGCCTACTTCTAACGTGGGATCGTTGCCAGTGTCAACGACAATACATTGCGTTAAGGACTTGTCCGCGGAAACTACCAACACTACCCAACGATCCTTTGGTAGATCATCAAGTCGAAACGTTCCGTTTCCAGCCGTTTTCGTCTCCAAGTGTATCACATCGTTTTCCAAGTGCCCTTCCATCCTGACTTCTTTGCGCATTTCCGCCAACGATGCTAAGTTCGCTTCGTACGTGAACCAAGCCATCAAACGAACCTTAGCCGATTTGAGGGGGCGATTGTCCTGATCGACAACGGTTCCTTGAACCGAGACTCCCTGACGCAATCGAATTTGAATCGGGTCGTTCGGTGACGCCCAGGTCCCACTTGGTGCGTAACCTGGTCGATGGGCAAAGACGGTGTAGACCGCCGGAGACGATGAGAACTGAAGTTGAAATTCGCCCTCTCGATTTGACTGTCCGACAGGTCGATCATGTTTAGGCCGCGAGAATTGGTAGCCGCGAAACAACTGCCGTTCAATATCAAAACTCATATACATCCGTCTGACCATGATCTTTGCCCCGGAGAGTGGTTGCTCCGCAGGCGTGACTACCTTTCCCGTGACACTAAAAAACATGCTCGTGGATTTACTCTGCCTACCTGCCGAATCGGTGTCGCCTTTCGCAGTACTATCCTGACTAAAAACGTAATTCGCGAGAAAACCGACAAGCAATATGACACAGGAAAAACTACACGCCAAGGCGTTTTTGGACATGGTTGCCGGGAGTAAGTTCTCAATAGCGGTTGCCATGGATTGGTGGCCTTTCAAGCAAGAGCTAATTGAAACATGACTTTAGGCTGAATTGTATCGATTGAGCAAGCGATTGCAATTAATATTCCGCCTACTCGGTGTTAGAATCGGGAAAATCTCTTCGGGGACATCGGGCGAGGTTTGCTACGGCAGATGCTCAGCGAGCTCGCAGGGCAAGGCTTTGTCGAGCGTGTACCCCGCCGAGGATGGCAAGTCCGCCCCATCGATGCGAACGCCATGCTTCAATATTTGGAAATCCACGGCTGCCTCACCCAGCAATCCCGGAACCGCTACATCGCGGACTTCTTCGCACGGCACTCGACCTATTATTCGCAGTTGTTTGAGATGGCCGCCGTTCAAACACATCCGTGAATATCCGTGTGAATCCGTGGCGGAACTCTCGGGGCATTTATCTTTCTGCCAAACCGAGTTCATCTCGGTGGAGCCCAGGATTCACCACGTAGTCGTGCCGAACTTGGTACAATTAAACTTTTATTGCCCAGAAGCGGTTTGTACGAAGGGTTCAGCATGGGACTGGGGATTCGACCGATCAACGATTTTGCGTTTCGCAAGACTTTTGCCTCGCCGCAAAGTCACGTGGCATTGGTGAGTCTGCTGAATTCGATCTTAGAACCTAGCGTCCCGATCACCCAAGTGTCGCTGCAAAATCCGTTCAACTACCAGGATTTCGAAACGGATAAATTGTCCATTTTGGATATCAAGGCGACGGACCAAAATGGTGCGATCTACGATGTAGAGGTCCAGATTGCGGTTAAACCGGGCTTGGTACAACGCCTGGTGTTTTATGCGTCCGAACTTTATGCCGACCAACTGCGTCGCGGTGACGAATACCGCCAACTGAAACCCGTGATCATCATCGCCTTGGTCGAAGACTTGGTCTGGGCAGAAACACGCCAGCCGCACCATCGCTTCGAATTGACGGATCGCGAGTCAGGCCGGGTGTTGTCCGACACATTGTCCATTCACATTGTGGAATTGGAAAAG
>JAUXWY010000348.1 GCA_030681235.1 Pirellulaceae bacterium
CCCGCCGGAGTTGTTGGAGCGAATGATTTCGGCCAAGACGTTTAATCAAGGTTACGACACGCTGGAATATTTGTCGTCGGCCCTCTTGGACTTGGAATGGCATTCATTGTCGCCAAACCAAGTTCCTCAAGATATGGAGCAGTTCGAGCTTCAAGCTCTCGATCGCCGAGGTGTTCTGGTCAATGCCGTTCCACCGCGTTACAAGACGGCGTTTTTTGCGCATGTTTGGCCGGGCGGCTACTCCGCCAGCTATTACGCCTATATGTGGAGCGAAGTTTTGGCGGCGGATAGCTTTGCTTGGGTCCGAGACAATCCCGGATTGTCCCGGGATGCGGGAGATCGGTTTCGCTCGACGGTGTTGTCGCGCGGTGGCAGCATCGAACCGACGGAGCAATATCGGAACTTCATCGGTCGCGACCCGCAAGTGGACGGATTGTTGATTCGGCGGGGGCTGAAATAAGTGGCGTCACACTGGTGCTCGGGTCTGGCGTTCGGTTTGATGCTGATCTGCGGTTCGGTGGTCTTGGCTGCCGAACCGGACCAACCCAATATTCTGTGGATTACTAGTGAAGACAATGGTCCGGAATTGGGTTGCTATGGCGATCCAATGGCGGTCACCCCAAACTTAGATCGGCTGGCTGCTTTAGGTATGCGGTACCAGCATTGTTGGTCCAATGCTCCGGTGTGCGCGCCGGCGCGAACCGCGATCATTTCCGGGATGTATCCGACGACAACCGGTTCGCAGCACATGCGTAGCAATGCCGTGTGTCCCACGGATCTGGAACTGTATCCGCAAGTGCTACGGCGAGCGGGGTATTACTGCTGCAACCGCTCCAAGGAAGACTACAACTTGGTGCAGCCGCAGAAGTTGTGGGATGATTCCAGTCCCGGTGCTCACTGGCGAAAGCGAAACGCGGGCCAGCCATTTTTCGCGGTCGTTAATTTTACGACGACCCATGAGAGCCAGATTCGCACGAGACCGCATCGGCAAGGTTTGGACCCGCAGCTTGTGTCGCTGCCGCCCTTTCATCCGGATCTGCCCGAGATCCGCCAGGACTGGGCTCAGTACTACGACAAAATCTCCGCCATGGATCAACAGGTCGGCAAATTGTTAGCGGAGTTGGAGCAGGACGGATTGCGCGATGACACCATCATTTTCTACTACGGCGATCACGGGACCGGAATGCCGCGCGGGAAACGCTGGCTGTATGAAACCGGGCTGCGCGTGCCTTTGATTGTCTGGGCGCCAGAAAAGTATCAAAAACTGATGGGCGAAGCTTTCCAACCTGGCGAGTGTTCGGAGCGATTGGTTAGCTTTGTCGATTTGTATCCGACGGTGCTTAGCTTGTTGCATTTGCCGATTCCCCAACACTCGTCGGGCGCTGCGTTCCTTGGACCGAACACCGCCGCACCACGTCAGTATTTGTTTGGCTTTCGCGATCGAATGGATGAGCGTTATGACCTTAGCCGGGCCGTGCGGGACGAGCGGTATTCGTATATTCGGAATTACATGCCGCACCGTATCCAGGGGCAGTTCTTGGACTACATGTTTCAAACGCCGACGACGAGGGTTTGGAAGGACGCCTTTGATAACGGCCAATGCGACCCGGTGCAAAGTCAATTTTGGCTGCCGAAACCCAGTGAAGAACTCTATGATCTGCAGACCGACCCATTTCAAGTTCACAACCTAGCCGGCAACCCGGAGCGTCTTGATGTTCTGCAACGCTTTCGCGAAGCGTTGAGTCACCATTTGATTGAAACTCGGGATCTGGGCTTCTTGCCGGAGTCCGAGATGATCCGACGATCGGCTGGATCTTCTCCTGCTGAATTTGGCCGCGACGTCGAGGCGTTTCCAGTCGAGCGCATTTTGATGACGGCGGAATTGGCGACTCGGCTGGATCTAGGCGACCCGCAGGAACTGCAAGTGCTGTTGGGTGACACCGAGCCAGCGGTACGGTATTGGGCTGCGATCGGTCTTTTGTGGCGCGGGTTGCAGAAACACGATCCGGAGTTTGTTCGCGAATTTTTGCCACGGTTTCAAGAACTGCAAGCGAGCGATCCGAGTCGACCCGTACGAGGCGTCGCGGGAGAATGGGTCGCGCGATTGGCGCGGATCGCTGATCTGGAACAAGGCAACAAGCACCGCGCGCGGGCGATAGAAAAATTGGTCGACGAAGCAACCGCTGCGGATGCATCGTATTTCGAGTCCGTGGAGGCGTTGAATTTCTTGGTTCACTGCGAGCCATCCGCTGCGGAATTGGCGGCTCATTGGAACAAGTTGTCGCGACTGGATCGCTCGGGCGAGGCCCGAGTCGAGTTCTATTTGCAGCGATTGCTTGACGCACTGCCTCGGCAAATGAATGTGATTGTCTTGGTGTCCGATGACCAACGTTGGGATTCGTTGGGCGTGGCGGGCAATCCGATCATCCAAACGCCACACCTGGATGAAATGGCGCGTCGGGGGGTTCATTTTCGGGAAGCTCGAGTGACGACCAGCATCTGCATGACCAGCCGCGCGTCGATCTTGACAGGGCAGTACATGTCCCGGCACGGCATTGATCGGTTTGGTGTGAATATTGCACCCGCAGCGTTTCGCGAAACGTATCAGGGCCAATTGTCGGCGGCGGGCTACTGGACAGGTTTTGTCGGCAAGTACGGGGTTGGGGCCGCGCGGCGGACCGATTTTGATTTTCTGCGAACTTACGATGCCGTTCACTGGTTGGAGCGAGACGGCCAACAAGTTCACGTTACTGAGCAGAATCGTCTTGATGCGCTGGAGTTCTTGCGGCAACGTCCGACGGACAAACCTTTTCTATTGAGCGTGTCTTTTTTTGCGGGGCACGCAGAAGACGGACATCCCGACCAGTATCGCCCGCAAGCATGGAGTGAAGATTTCTATAAAGACAAAATTGTACCTCCGGCTCGTTTTGCCGATCCGCGATATTTAGCGGCTCTGCCACCGTTTTTGTCCAACCCGAAGAATGAAGGACGAGTGCGTTTCGGTTGGCGCTTCGACACGGAAGAACATTACCAGCGCTCGATGATCAACTATTATCGCCTGCTGACGGAAATGGATGCCGTGGTTGGCGAAGTCGTTGCTGAATTGAAAGTGCAACAGGCCGAAAAGAACACTCTGATCGTGTTCATTGGGGATAATGGATATTTTCATGGCGACCGAGGGTTGGCCGACAAGTGGTATCCCTACGAGCAGTCCTTGCGAGTGCCGTTGATTGTTTACGATCCACGACTGCCAGAAGCAGAACGAGGGCGAGCGAATTCCGCGTGGGCTCTCAACATCGACATCGCGCCGACCGTCATTTCCGCCGCGAATCTGCCAATTCCCGCTCGAATGCAGGGCTCGGATCTGAGCGAGTTTTATCTGAAGTCTCCTCCGGCGAATTCACGGGAATCGTTTTTGTACGAGCATCCGACGATTACCAATCGGGACCGAATTCCAAGCTCTCAAGCGGTGATCGGCCGAGACTACAAATATTTCCGCTGGCCGGAATGGGACTACGAGCAGTTGTTCGACCTGAGGAACGATGATGAAGAAATCAACAACTTGATCGACCATCCGGAATCTGCGGAAATCGTCGCCCGCCTGAGGTTGGAATTGGATCAACTCTTGGAACAGGCACGTTGAGTGAAGGGCCGGGCGCACGACTCGGAGCGGCCTACGCCTTGTGCGGTTCTTGTCGTCGAACTACGATTTGATGTTGTGGCCAGCATCGCGGGGAAGTCTAAAAAGCGTCACATCGATCCCGTGATTTTTACAAGAGAGTGACCTCATGTTTTCTGGTTTTGGACGTTGTTGGCTGATGGCAGTGAGTTTCGTCGGCCTATTGTTGGTGGATTATCCGGCCCACGCAACACAGGCGCCGGAGTTTCAGGCGCCGGAGTTTCAGGTTGTCGTCTGCAATGTCGAGAACTTGTTCGACGTGGACGGGATCGCTTTGTTTGATGACTACAAACCCGAAGTTTACAAGCCGTCCCATTTATTGACAAAGTTGCAGAATCACGCGGAGATTATGGCAATGGTCAACGGAGGTGCCGGGCCGGACATCATTTTGTATCAAGAGTTGGAAGCAGATCAAACTCCGGGCAGCCAGCCGTTTGATTTCGATCAGTTTCAACGACAGTTTGCGGACCAAAAATTGGCGGAAATGTTGACTCCACCACTTTCGGCGGACATCAAAGACCTGCCATCCGGGGCGTTCTTGTTGAAAGCGCTGCAGGAGCAGAATTTGGGGAGTTACCACGTGGCGGTCGCAGATTATCGTCCCGACCCGACCGGCCGAGTGGTGGCACACGTGAACGCGACGTTTTCTCGGTTCCCCATTCGGAAGGCCGCGACACACCACACTCCGGGAGCTCGTGGAATCTTGGAAGTCGTGCACGACGTTGATGGTTCCTTGTTGTTTACGTTCAATAATCATTGGAAGTCGGGTGCGTCTGACCCAGCGTCCGAACGCATTCGCGAGGGCAATGCCAGAGAATTGAGGAAACGATTGGACGCCGTGTTAGCTGCGGATCCTCGCGCCGACATCATCATCGGCGGCGACTTCAACTCTCAGCATAACCAAAGTGAAGCCTATCCCGAAATGCGGACGACGGCCATTCAAGGAGTTCTGGGCTCGCAGGGCGACGAAGAGAAAATTCGCACGGTCGATGACATCGTGTACAACCTTTGGTACGAACTGCCTGAGGAAAAAAGAGGGAGTGATGCGTACCGAGATCGCTGGGGAACTTTGATGCAAATGATGCTGACTCGAGGCGTCTACGACAATCACGGGATCCAATACGTTGACAACAGTTTCGAGGTCCTAATTCATGAGGGGATCAATGCTCAGATTGGAACGCGGTTGCCGATCCGCTGGAATCCGTTGGGTGAAACCGGCGGCGGGTATTCGGACCATTTCCCAATTTCGGCTCGGTTCCGCAAAGTGGTTGCTGGCTCCAACCAGGAATGGATGAGTTTGACGGCCCCCAGTCGCGGCGCGCGAGCTGCAAATCCAAGTATGGCGGTTGATTTTCAGGCCGTTCGCTCCGCGCAGGTCCCCGAGTTGCGCAAGTTCGCTTCCGACGAAGAGATTTGTTCGCCGAAAAACTTGGGACATGTGTTCATGATAGAAGGTCGGATCTCCGGAGAACGACCATTGCGGATCCAGATTTATGAACAAGAGTACGGCATTTGGGCATTTGATGTGGAAATGCGAAAGAAGATTTACGATCGACTCAAAGTCGGCCAGAAGGTTCGGTTCTACGGCGAGATCAGCACTCATGCAGGAGCTTGTCAGTTTGTGGTGCGCGATTTGAGTTGGCTGGACGAATGACCGGGACAGTTGACGGACAATCGAGTGCGCCTGATTCTGGCCGCAAGTACGATCCCTGCGTCCACGTTGTCTTGCATCAACCCGAAATTCCTCCCAACACGGGGAACATTGGTCGCACCTGCGTGGCGATGGGTGCCAAACTGTGGCTGATTCGCCCGTTGGGTTTTGATCTCAGCGAAAAAGCGCTGCGGCGAGCCGGTTTGGATTATTGGCCCAATTTGGAGTGGCAAGTCGTTGATGATTGGGACGAAATGTTGCGGCATTTCTCCGCTCCGCGACTGTGGTTGTTTACCAAGACAGCTGACCGTACCTATACGGACGTTCAGTATCAAACCGGTGATCTATTGGTGTTTGGCAAGGAAACGGCGGGGTTGCCGAAAGAGTTGCTGGAGCGGTACGCGGATCGAAGGTTGCGAATCCCGATCCGCCCACAAGTGCGAAGTTTGAACCTGTCATGTGCCGTTGGTGTGGCGGCCTATGAAGCATTAAGACAGATTCAGCACGGAGGATGCGAGTAATGGAGGAAGATCAACGAATCGGCGAGGCGATCGATCCGGTCCATGGCAAATCGATCAACGCGGCCCTTTTGAAAGAATGGGATGCTCAACATTCGTGGCATCCGTTTACTCCGATGCGTCAGTATTTGACATCCGACCCATTGATGATTGTGCAGGGCCGCGGGGTTCAATTGCAGGCCACCGACGGTCGTTGGTACTTTGACGGGTGTTCGTCGATTTGGCTCAATATCCATGGTCATCACCATCCGTTCTTGAACGTGGCGATCCAGCGTCAATTAGACAAGGTCGCTCATTCGACTCTCTTGGGACAAGCCAACGTCCCGGCGACGATTTTGGCGAAACGACTGGCCGATGTGGCACCGTCTGGGCTGACTCGCTGCCATTTTTCGGACTGCGGGGCGACGGCGGTCGAGATCGCCGTGAAGACTGCCATTCAGTATTGGTACAACTTGGGTCGGCCGGAAAAGCGACAAATCGTTGGGTTTGAAAACAATTATCATGGTGACACTTTGGGAGCGATGGCAGTCGCGCCCAGCGAGCACTTTCATTCGCCGTTTCTCAAGTTGTTGCCACCGAATCATCAGTTGCCATATCCGATCTGCGCGGACCAGCCCTGGCCGGAACCCGGTTGCGAGTGTGACCCGCAGTATGGTCGAGCCTTAGAGGACTTGCTCACGCGACAAGCCGAACAGATTGCGGCAGTCATCATCGAGCCGGTTCAAGGTGCCGGTGGGATCTTGCCGGCTCCACCGGGATTTCTGCGTTTGGTGAAAGAGATTTGTTCGCAACATCAGATCTTGCTGATTGTCGACGAAGTCGCCACCGGATTTGGGCACGTCGGCGATTGGTTCGCGTGCACCCGCGAGCAAGTAACACCTGACATACTGTGTTTGGGTAAAGGCTTGTCGGGAGGCTATCTGCCGATTGCCGCAACGCTTTCGACCGAGGCCATCTATGCGGCGTTCTTGGGCGAAATTGCCGAACAACGCACCTTGTACCACGGTCATTCGTTTGCGGGAAATCCGCTGGCGTGCGCCGCCAGCCTGGCAAGTTTGGAATTGATGCCGCGATTGCTCCAAGGTTTGCCACCCAAGATCGAACGACTTCAACGGCGTCTGCGCGAATTGCTCGAACATCCGCATGTGGGTGAGATCCGCCAGCGTGGTATGATGGTCGGTGTGACGGTGGTGCGAGATCGCTCCAAGGGCGAACGATTCCACTTTAGCGAACGGGCGGGCTATGTCGTGGCGGGACATGCTCGGGATTTGGGTTTGATCATTCGCCCGATCGGAGATGTTGTGATTCTGATTCCGCCACCGTGTATTTCGTTGGATGAACTTCAGACACTGTTGGATCGGTTTATCGAGGCATTTCAGCGATCCACGACGACCTGGGAGAAGGCATCCGAGTCCTCGACGGCTGAGCTTTAGCCTCCCATGTCGGCCGTGAGTAGAATGTGAGAGTTGGACGCATGTTGTTGATTCCGATCGGACCGGCGGGCGATGTCCACTACAAGGCCTACCTCACCAACATCCTTTGTGTCGTTGTGACGGTTTTCTCAGTGATTGGATTTTACAGCCGGCAGTTTCTGGACGGCGCCGGCGCGGAGTTAACGACGATTCGAATCTTGCCGTGTTTTACCGCACCATTGGTGCACGACAATTTTTGGGAGTATCTGTTGAATGTGGTGTTCCTTTGGATGGTAGGCCAATTGCTGGAGGGCCGATTCGGTTTCTGGAAGTACTTGGGTGCCATTCTCGTCATTGCTTGGACGCATACGATGTCGGCCCAGTTCTTTTTCTTTTGGATGGATGCCAAAGAAGTGACACTGTTTGGGTATGTACGTGGACTTTTTGGGTTGAACTTTGGGCTCATCGTCCTCGCGTTGATCTATGTCTACGACCGGAAACTTTCGTTTTGGTTGCATCTCATTGTGTACCAGCGTGTCTTTGGCATCAACATCATGATCTTGTCGGTAATTTATTTGATTGCGGCCATCGGAGTCCTGGCGTCCTCGGGGCAATTGTCCGATTGGATCCATTGCACGGGCTTTCTGATTGGTTTGTTTTTTGTGATCTTCTTGACAATGTCCGGGATCATCCCGGAACAAGGCGCGAACTTGATCGAACAGGTATTTGCGAAGAAGTTTGTGCGTCATGAAATCGAATTGAATCCGAAGACGGAGTCGGAAATCGAAGCGGATTTCGCCGATCGGGAGCAAGCGGAATGGGATGAAAGCTTGCCGAATCTCGTTCGAATGGCTGAAGCAGGTCAATTTCCAGAACTTCATTTGCGGATGTCCAAGTTGTTAGCCAGCAATCGCTTTGCGGTTTGGGATTCGGAATTACTTCGCAAGTTGATTCAATGCTACACCAAGATTGGAAACTGGGAAGAAGCGAATCGCTACTTGTATATCTTTCAAAAGTCGTTTCCGAGTCAACTGACGGTGCCGTTGTTGTTGAGTTGGACTCATGTCCAACTGGAGTTGGGGCGTCCCCGCAGTGCGATCAGAACGCTAAGGTCGCTTGAGGGAGTTGCGGTTCAGCCCGAACAAAAAGCGGTTTTCATAAAACTGGCGGACCGAGCTCGCGAGATGGTCAAAGCGGGGATCCTGGAACCGGACGCTTGACCCAGTCGAAAACGATTTTAGCCGGTGCGGTTTTTTTCCGAACTGTTTCGGGCACGGCTGCGTAATAGGGACGGGCTCGACGTTGCTGGTTGAAAACTCCGCTAGCGAATGACTGTAGCGAACAAGATGTTCTAACCCGGACTAGGCTCTCGGCCTCAAAGTCTCGCCAATTGGAACCGACCTTACCGTTTGTTCCGACAGAGACCATCTTCCGGTGAAAAAGTGAAGGAACTTGGCGTCATTTCTTCACTCTTGGCAAATCCATGATTTAACCTTTGGAGCTTCCATCGTCGCGTTGGACTTAGTCGCCGGGTTCTGGTCCTGAACAAGGGTCAAATCTGACAACTGGCCGACGCACTCCATAATCATCCTGAACCGACGCAATGTCCCGGTCCTGGCAAATTCCTGAACGCCAGTGACCGCATGGCCTGCGTCTGTAACCATCGGACGGTCCAGCATGAACGCTTGCCATTTCCCTGTTGGTTGTTGTCAACCACTGAAATTCGGTGCTAATCACCGGTCAACCATTCATACCATTATTCTCGCGTTGGCCCTAATTGCGCATGTGCAACCGACCGCGTGTGGTCTTGCTCAGGACGTTCCGAACATTGGCAACCATCCGTTGGGGGCCGTGTCGGAGCAGAAATGGAATTCGCAGGTTCCGTTGTTGTTGCCCAGCGACGAGTTCAAGTCCGCGTTGCCGGAGTGGAGTCAGATTTCGCTAGTGACTCGCTTGAATGACGAACAGGCTCAAGGAGGTTGGCGGCCGGTCGCATCGGGGAATGCCGCGACTTTGGGTTCGGCGGTTAGTCCATCGGCTACCGCTTGGGGGCAGGAAATCGAGTCGGCGATCGCGCAGTTGCGAGACGGTTCGAAATCCAACGAGGGCGTGGCGCGATCAGCGGCGCCAACTTCCTCGGCGCCTTTTCCTGCAGGTACGGAAACGGATCCTTGGATTCAGACCGTGTTGGCCGAAGGTCAACAGTTGGCCAACGGCGATCGATGGTCAGAGGCGTTGACGATTTATCAAGCGGCTCTGCGGAAGGCTCCCCAAAGTGAAACTCTGCTCAAGCAGCGTCAAACCGCAAGAACGCATGTTGACTTGCGAAATCGCTTGACGGACAGCAAGTACGTCCATTTCGCTCGCACGGATTCGGTGGAGATGGCCGTCGCTCACTTGAATGAAATCTTGCTCAAAATCGAACTGAATCACATCGAGCGGCCCAATTGGACCGGGATTTTCCAGCACTGCTTGAGTTCGTTGTTGATCTCCTTTGAGGACACCGAATTTCAAGCCAAGTTCGTGAATTCCGCGATGGTCGACCAAATCGCTGGTATGGTCAATCGCTATCGGACAAGCATGAATTCCGTACCCGTCCGAAGCCATGCCGAGTTCGCTGGATTGGTTCGCGAATTAGCGAACCAAGCTCAACGACAAATTGGATTGGCGCCCAGTGTCGTGATGCACGAATTTGCTGGCACGGCCGCTTCCGCTCTCGATACTTACAGCACGTTCTTAACTCCAGGTCATTTCGACGATCTGAATTCGCAGATTCGCGGAAATTTTGTCGGGATCGGCGTTGAGCTGCGGAGCAAGAAGGATCACCTGGAGATTGTGAAGGCGATTCCCGGCGGCCCAGCGGATCGAGCGAGAATTCGTGGCGGCGATAAAATGTTGGCCATCAACGATCAAATGATCACCGATATCGGCGGCGACGCTGCGGCTGATTTGTTGCGAGGTGCCGACGGTTCGCTGGTCACGGTGGTCGTCGAGACGCCTGAAGGAAAACAATATCGGCTGAAGATGCAGCGAGCTCGAGTGGAGATTCCTAGCATCGAAGAAGTGAAATTGGTGAATGCGGCGCAAGGTATCGGCTACATCAAGCTGTCCAACTTTCAAAAGAACACACCGGCCGATTTTGATCGCGCCTTGATGCAGTTGCGGCAAGAAGGGCTCCGCAGTTTGATCCTGGATTTGCGAGACAACCCGGGCGGGTCCTTGGATGCGGCCGTCGAAATCGTCGATCGATTTATCCCACGAGGAACGATTGTCAGTACGAAGGGTCGCAACTTGGCTGAAAACATGACCTATTCAGCTGCTCAGGCGAATTATATCGGTCAGTTGCCGCTGACGCTGTTGATCAACGAGAATTCGGCGAGTGCCAGTGAGATTTTGGCCGCGGCCATTGC
The DNA here is from genome assembly GCA_030681235.1 of Pirellulaceae bacterium. Lineage (GTDB taxonomy): Bacteria > Planctomycetota > Planctomycetia > Pirellulales > Pirellulaceae > M30B19. The sequence goes on from JAUXWY010000348.1 coordinate 10,671, forward strand.
CGATCACCAACGCGGAACCATTATCGGCCAACGTTCTTTTGGCAAAGGCGTGGTTCAGACGATCTTCCCGCTGACGTCGGGCCGAGGCGGTATTCGCTTGACAACCGCCGAGTATTTTGCTCCATCCGGACGCCGTGTGGAACTGCAAGGTGTTTCGCCGGATTTGGTTATCCAAACCACGGCCCGTCCAGACGTTGAATCAACGTCCGACACCACCGAGTCGGGATCGTCCGCGCCCGCAACGGACGAAGTTCTGGCGGCTGCGATTCGCCGGGCAACCAACCAGTTGCCCCAATAGCTCCGGAATTTTGTCGAAGCCTATATTAATTTGTGATAGAGTTGAATTGAATAGTTGATTATGGAGTGAATTGCCATGGCAAAGCCCTTGGATGATCATTTTTCCCAAAGCCTCAGTGATCAGGGAGTGATCCCAGTGATCGTCTTGGATCACGTTGCCGATGCCGTTCCGTTGGCGGAAGCCTTGTCCGCAGGGGATTTGAAGGTATTGGAAATCACGCTCCGCAGTAGTGTTGGTCTGGAGTGTATCGAAACGGTCTCCAAGTACGACCGTTGGATGGTGGGTGCGGGAACCGTCTTGAATCGCGACGATGCTCGGCGGGCGATTGACTCGGGGGCTCAGTTTATTGTCTCCCCGGGGCTGGACGAAGGAACGATCGTCTACTGCCAGGATCGCAATGTTCCGATTGTGCCTGGGGTCTGCACACCCAGCGAAGCGCAAAGGGCCATCAATATGGGCCTGCGGTTGGTGAAGTTTTTCCCAGCGGAAGCCTTTGGCGGAGTCGCGACGCTCAAAGCCCTCAAGGGTCCATTCCCGAACTTGAAGTTCGTTCCCACCGGCGGAATCGCCTTGGAAAACTTGGAGGCCTATCTCGAAATGTCGAACGTGCTGGCTGTCGGTGGCAGTTGGATGGTCTCGCGAGCGCAGTTGGAGGCCAAGAATTTTTTGCAAATTACGGCGTTGGCTCATTTTGCTCGCGAACGAGTCAAGAGTATTCGTCACGAAGGAATAGGCAGTTTAGGTTGAAGTTAACGGTCGTCTCATCCGATAGAATGCGGTGTCAGACTGAAACTTTCCCAACACGGCAGCCTCTATGGAAACGACACTCCATCGCCAGCTCAAGACGCTGTATGCGGCTCCCGGCGATCGCATGGAGCACGAGCTGGGCAGCTACCGCATCGACGTTGCGAAGCCGAACTGCTTGGTCGAAGTCCAGCATTCCAGCTTGAATGCCATTCGGAGCAAAGTCGGTGCCTTGTTGCAGCATCACCGCGTCGTTGTCGTGAAACCACTGGTGGTCAAGAAGCGAATCGTTCGCTTGAATCGCAGAGGCGGCCAAGTCATCAGCCGCCGTTGGAGCCCCAAACGGGGCAAATTGATCGACTTGTTTGACGAGCTGATCTATTTCCGCGAACTCTTTCCTCACCCGAATCTGACCATCGAGATCCCGTTGGTTCAAATTGAAGAATGGCGTTATCAAGGGCACGGACGAAAGATTCGGACGCGAATGAACGATCATCAGGTCCAAGATCAACTGCTGTTGGGTGTGGAGCAAACTCTGAAACTTCAATTGCCGGTCGATTTATGGAATGTGTTGCCGCGACCCGACCGCGGCGAGTTTTCAACTCAGGACTTATCTCAACTGTGGCTGGTACCGCGTTTTCGAGCCCAAAAGATCGCATACACGTTGCAACACTGCCAAGCGATTGATCGAATTAGCAAGTCCGGAAACTCTTGGATCTATTCGGTGGCTCGTTCGAAGATTTCCGCATCAAAACCACAATCATTGCGAGCGACCGGGTGAACGACCACGGGTCAAGCGTGGAATGGTCCACTGTAAACTGGCGTGCGTTGGGAATCGCAACCCATCAGCACTTTCTCGAAGTGACATCGACCAACGATGTTGCTCGGGAGACTGCCGGATCGCTGACGGAGGATTCATTCCCGTTGTTGATCACATGCGATCGACAAACTCGCGGCCGTGGTCGCAACGGTCGGCAATGGTGGCATGGCGAAGGCGGCTTGGCCTGTTCGATTGTCGTGCCGCTCCCCAGTCAATTGAACGAGGTTCCGTTCGCGTCGAGACACGTCCCTCATCGATTGGCGATCTGGACGGCCGTTTGCCTGCAGGAAACCGCCGCTCGTTTTCTGACGAATCAAGTCTGCCAAATCAAATGGCCCAACGACCTGATGATCGCTGACCGGAAGAACGCGGGGATTCTTATCGAACCTGTGCCGCTCGTTGGTCGAGCACCATCGATCGTGTCGACGATGAACCGGGGTTCGCTCGGCCCAACTCCGTTGGTGGTGGTTGGGATTGGAGTCAATATCAACAACACGGACGTCGCGAACAGCGAATTCGCGTCAACCGATTGGTTCAGCTGGTCCGAAACCCAGCAGCGATTCACCGTACCCAACGTTTTAGCGGATTTCCTAGCCCGATGGTTACCCAGTTCGTCGGATTGGCCGCCCCCGCTGTCCGTCCTCCAGTCACGCTTTGCCGCTGTTGATTGGTTGCGAGGAAAGCGTTTAGAAATCCAGGCGATGGGCGCTTGGAAGGTTCTGCCAAACGGCGACTTGCAAGTGGCCGACTTGGATCAGCGGACCGACTTGCCCGTGACTCTGTTCGGCAATTACGCCGGGATCGACGAACATGGCTTCTTGCGATTGCAGAGTGACGACGGCGACTTGTGGGTCTTCCCCAGTGTCGAGCGAGTCCATGCGCTATCTTGATTTCTGGCTATCGTTATACCAAGATATCCGATCTGTGGGTTGGGTCCGTCACGGATGTTGTTCGCTTTGCGCGACGTCACGAACGGCTTGGGTTGATAGGAAAACGGCATGGATCATGGCGAGAATCAGGTTCAAAAAGAAGACCGGGAAACCGTCATTCGGAATCAACGCTTTGGTTTGAAATTGTTTGCGGTCTATGCGGTAACGTACTTGCTGTTCATTCTCTGCTGCATTACTTCACCGGATTTGCTGGCAGCGACTTTGTTCTTGGGGATCAGTAACTCGGTGGTCTTCGGGTTTGGGCTCATCTTATTGGCGATCGTCATTGCTCTGATCTATGGTTTGGCCTGTCGCGGGTCGGGTGTTGTTTCGACTGCTGCGGCGCGCGATGCCCAAACGCAAACCGGCTCGGAGTTCAAGCGATGATCTACGAAGTGAACTACACGGCCGTCACCATTTTCACACTGATCGTGGGCCTGACACTTTGGCTCAGCGTTTATTTGGCCAAAAGCGCCACGAGTGCTTCCGGTTTTTTTGCGGCCAGTGGCGGGATCCACTGGTTCGTGAACGGCGTTGCGTTTGCTGGCGATTATCTGTCAGCCGCTTCGTTCTTGGGCATTTGTGGCATGATTGCGTTTTATGGCTACGATGGATTCCTCTACTCGATTGGCTATTTGTCCGGCTGGATCGTCGCACTCTTGGTCGTGGCCGAACCATTGAAACGACGCGGAAAATACACGTTTGCGGATGCGTTGGATGCGGCCTTTCAGTCGCGTGCGATTCGTTTGTCCGCTTCGATTAGCACCTTGGTGGTCTCGGTCTTTTATTTGATTCCTCAAATGGTGGGCGCCGGGGCCTTGGTCCAGCCACTCTTTGGTCTACCACATTGGGTAGGCGTGACGATGGTCGGTGCGGTCGTGGTGGCGATTGTGATGACCGCAGGTATGGTCAGCACGACCTACGTCCAGTTTCTCAAAGGCGGTCTGCTGGTTTTCTTTTCCTTGATCTTGACGATTTTGATTCTGCAACGCGGCTTTACCGTTGTTCCGGAAAGCGAACGAGCCGCTCGGCTGGCGGATCAAATCGTGGAAAAAACGACGGACGGACGAAATCTGATCAATGGGCTGCCTCAAGGTCGTGGTCCGGGGGAAACGGACTTGCGACCGGTTGGAGAAGTTTTGGAATTGCCCGACGGAGCGACGGCGACCGGTCCTGTGGGGCCCTTCGAGTTTTTTCGGATCTTGCAAGGTAGTACCATCGCGTTGTGGCGCGGCAAAACGGTTGAAAACCGGACAACCTATTCTGCGACTCCAACCACCGGCAAAGAGATCTTACGGCCTGGGAATCTCCCGGCCCTCAAAGGGATACGCAGCGAGAAATGGGCGGACCGCTTGAACTTTGTTTCGTTGATGTTGGCGTTGTTTTGTGGGACAGCGGCCTTGCCACATATCCTGATTCGGTACTACACCGTCAAAGATCAAGCCAGTGCCCGCAAGAGCACGATCGTCGGCATCGCTACGATAGGGTTCTTTTACATACTGACCCTGTACCTCGGAATTGGAGCCATGACCAGCGGCGCGATGGACGTGTCGGACAACAACATGGCGGCTCCGCTCCTGGCCAGAAGCTTTAGCAATTTACTATTTGCGTTGATCTCGGCCGTCGCTTTTACCACGGTCTTGGGAACGGTTAGCGGATTGATTATCGCTGCCAGTGGAGCTGTGGCTCATGATCTGGTTCCACTCATAACGGGCAGGCCACTCGTTGACCACGCGAAAATCAAAGTTGCCAAGATCTCGGCCCTTGTGGTTGGTTTGATCGCGATTGGTTTGGGGATCGCATTCCAAAAAATGAACGTCAACTATTTGGTCGGCTGGGCATTTAGCGTGGCCGCTTCGGCGAATTTGCCGGCGTTGATCATGGCGTTGTTCTGGTCACGAGCGACCTGGCAAGGAATCACGGCCTCGATCATGGTTGGAATGGTGTCGGCTCTGGCTTGGATCTTATTGAGCGGCGATACTTTTAAAGACGTGTATGGACTGGCAGCGGACCAGAGTTGGATTCCTTTCAGTCAACCGGGGATTGTCACGATCCCGCTGTCGTTTCTGACGTTGATTTTGGTCTCGTTGCTAACCACCAACACACGCAAGTCCGTCCTTTAGTTCGCAATAACTTTGACGGAACACCCCGAAGTACTAGCAATGGTCAATTGCCGAACGGATAATAGCCCTCCATGACGGTCCAGCCAACAAGGAGCTCGGAAAATGAATTGTGTCGCCAATCGTAATGGGTCATTTGTTCTGTCCACACTACTCAATTTGTTGTCGTTGTCAGCGTTCGCTGCTTCCAACGGCGTTACAGTCATGGCTCAAGAGTCGCCGAAAACCTATCGTCGATTTGAAGTGTTGGATCAGGGCGATCGGTTGGCAGAGATGAAAATAACTGAAGAGACGGTCGTTCCGCGATGGGCTCGCGATGTTTCTCAAACGGAGTTCGTTTGGTTAACCGAGGGCAACGAGAAGCCTCGCTTCGACAGCCCCTTGGTCTTTGTCCGTTCACCGGTTGATCCTGACCAACCGTTTGGCGACCACAATCATCAGCCGTCGATCACTTGGTTGCAAAACGGGGACGTGATGGCCATTTGGTATTCGACTAGTTCGGAATCGGGCACCGAACTCACGGTTCTGGCGTCGCGGCTGCGTGCCCAGGCCGATCAGTGGGATCCATCCAGCGAGTTCTTCAAGGCCTTCCAACGCAACATGCACGGGTCGGCGATTTTTCACGATGGTGCCGGCACTTTGTTTCACATCAACGGGATGGGGACATTGGGCGGAAGAGGATGGGCCAAGTTGGCTTTGCTCCAACGGACTAGTCTTGATAACGGAGTTACTTGGACCACGCCGCGAGCCATCGGCCCCGAGTATACGACCCGGCATCAAGTCATCTCGGGTACCTTGCGGACTTCCCAGGGTTTTCTGATCCAGTGCTGCGATGCTGACCCCGGGCCAAATGGAGGCACGGCCATTCACGTGAGTCGAGACGGTGGAAAGACGTGGTCGGATGCGGGATATGGTGCAGACAAACCCGAATTCCTGACGGGCGGCCAAGGTCTCGGAACGGTAGCGGGAATTCATGCCTCCGTGGTCGAGCTTGCCAACGGGGACCTGCTTGCCTTGGGCCGCGGCGATACGATCGAAGGGCACATGCCGCAAAGTGTTTCGCGCGACATGGGGCAAACTTGGGAATACAAACCCAGTCCCTTCCCACCGATCGGCGGCGGTCAGCGATTGATTTTGCGGCGAATGAATGAAGGACCCTTGCTGTTTGTTTCATTCACGTCTGGGAATCGGAATCAACCCGAAGCGAATCCACAACCGTTCATTGATCAGCAAGGCCAGACCTTCGCGGGGCATGGAATGTATGCGGCGGTTTCGTTTGACGACGGTGTCACGTGGCCGCTTCGCAAATTGCTTACACCGGGTTCCGGAAATTGGGATGGTGGCGCGCATACGAAGGAGTTCATCGCAACGCCAACTCGAGCGGAACACGCGGGCTACTTGGCGTCCACTCAAACGCCCGACAATACGATTCACTTGATCAGCAGTCGGCTACATTATCGCTTCAATCTGGCGTGGTTATTGGAAGGCTACACGGGGCCGAAGTGAGTTTCGCGGGTATCCCACTGAGTCGATCTTAGCGTTTGGCGTCTCGGTCAACCACATCGTACTTCTCCGGGTTCAAACTGACTCGAAACAATGCAACGACCACGAATAGCAACAGACACGCGGCTGGAAAGCCACCCAGGTACGAAAGGATCTTGACCCCCTCGACATCGGCAAACGCGATCATGACCCACGCGACGGTGCCGACCAATGTTCCCCAAACGACTTTTAGCCAAGTCCGGGCCTCCGGATTCTCCAGAGTCACGCCCTTTGAACTCAAACTTGCCATCGCCGTTGTATTGGAGTCGGCGGAGGTCACGAAGCAAACGAACGCGCTGATGATGTAGAACACAACCAGTACCGATCCCCACGGTAGCGCGGAAATGACGGCAAATGAAACGGCCTCCGCTCCTTGCTCGTTCATGGCCTGCGACATGGCCCCGCCCTGTTGTTCCAGATGCAGTGTTGTAGAACCCCACACGGTCATCCACACCAATGCAAATAAGGAACTGAGTACTAGGTTCACCATAAGAAATTCACGAACGGTACGACCATACGCGATGCGCCCCAAAAAACAGGCGGTGACCGGCGTCCACGCCATCCAGACCGCCCAGTAAAAAATGGACCATTTGGTTGCCCAATCATCTTGGGGAAACAGGCCTTCCACCAGACCGGTGCGAACGAACACCCAACCGAAATCTACGACTCCCCAAAAACCAGCGAAGAAGATCTTTCCGATTGGACCCACGATCAAAACGAATAGCCCCAAGGCAAAAAGTCCTTTGGCATTGATATCGGACAAGATTCGAATGCCCTGCATCAACCCCGTGGCGCTGGAGACAATAAATGTGCCGACGATCGCAGCGGCGATCAAAGCCCAAGCCCACGGCGATCGAGACAATTCAAAGATCGAGTGAAGCCCGCCGCTGATCGTCAAAATCCCAGTGCCTAAAGTGGCCGCCATTCCTGCCACCAAAGCATACAGACAGATGGAGTCGATGGCGGGACCGATGGCCGCTGACTTTCGCGCGCCCAACAGTGGTACCAACATGGAGCCCAACGAAAACGGCAACTTCATGTTGTAAAACGCAAACGCGAACATGATCGACGCGACACAATAGATCGAATAAGGCACGATCGTCCAGTGCAAGAAGAGCGCTGCGATCGCAAAACGTTCTGCTGCGGCCGAGTTCGCTTCGACCTTTGAAAAGTCCGGTGGATTGGAATAGTGCGTCAGTGGCTCGGCGGTGGACCAAAACAGAATTCCAGTCGCAATCGTGGTACACAACGTGATGGCAAACCAATTCCAGAAGCTCATTAGCGGTTGGGCCTCGCGTCCGCCCAAACGAACGGAGCCCAGTCGAGTTGTTCCAATCCAAACACACAGCGCCAGCGAGACGAACGCGGTTGTGGTGTACAACCAACCAAAGTACTTCAGCAGCCAATCATTGACGCCGCTCACCACTTCCGCAAATGCCTTTGGCATCACCAAATTCAACGCCACGGCCGCGACCAGCAGCAGGAATGGCGGCCAGAACACGACCGGGTTCAATCTGGGAGTCGCGTCAGTTACGGCGGGTTGGGATTCCGCAGATTCCATAAGTGAAGATCACTTTCTCTTGGTCAATACGCCGCGAACATGTGAGGTGTATCGCAAGCAAAGTGGACTTGGTTAGGGGCGTCGTTCGGGCGAAGAAGCGACCTGCCTCAGAGCTGAACCCGCGGGGGTTCTGCTGGGGCTTATTCTAATGCGAGTCCCATGTCGGTGATACGCGGAGTAACGGCCGCCCCTACGGCCGCCCCTACAATTGACATCATTGACACGACCGTCGTCAGTTCCACCGCTCGCGCCCACTTTCTTGGTCACGATTTGATTAGCGCGAGCCAAATTTTAATCGAAGAAAAAAGACGGACTTCCACGACGTCAACGGCCAGTTCGAATCCGACGACAAAATGACTACTGAAAAACCGATATCACAACGACTGGACGCTATCGACAAGCTCAAGGGGCTGGCGATTCTCTTGGTGGTCATCGGGCACATCGTGGCTCGCGAGGCTCCGGTCGGAAACGACTGGTATGTCGCGCTTAAAGACACCATTTATTTGTTTCACATGCCGCTGTTCATGTTTCTGTCCGGGCTGATCTTGGCCTACTCACGGAAGCCCATCACCAGTCTAGTGAACTATGGCCGATACGTGTCTGGCAAGTTCAAGCGATTGATGCCAGCCTATTTGTTGTTCTCGCTGGTCGTGTTCGCCGGAAAAATATTGGCGGGACGATTCGTGCATGTGGATAACGCACCCGAGTCGTGGCTCAATTATTTTGATGTTGTCATCAACCCCATGGGTTCTTATTGCGCTTACTTGTGGTACATCCAAGTATTGTTCCTGTTTTATGTCATCATGCCGTGGGGTTACTACGCGACACGTCAACGAATCCATTGGCTCCTGCCATTGTGTCTCTTCGTGCATTTTGTGCCGTTGCCAGGGTACTTGGGTTTGTCCAGTTTGGGAGAATACGCGTTTGTGTTTTGTCTGGGCTGTGTCGCGGGTGATCACTACGCGGCCTATTCGAAGTGGATGTCGCGGCACGGAGCGATGTTCCTCATCCCATTCTTGGGCGCTTTGTTGGTGGCTACAACGTGGGGAATCCCCAAACTACTGTTGGGACTACTTTCAATTCCGGCCTGTCATGTTCTGGTTGGTTTGTGGGCCAAAGACCATTGGAAGATCTGGGCCACCATGGGCAACTACACGTTTCCAATCTACCTGATGAACACGTTGTACATTGGAGTTGCAAAAGCCGTCTTGTTCAAATTCGCCAGTTGGGATGGAGTGAATTTCTTCTGGTTCGCTCCCATCCTATTGCTCGCTGGAGTTTTAGGCCCGATCGTGACGTACGAAATCTATCGCCGAGTCTCGACGATGCCAATCAACGCGCTTGCCTGTTGGAAGCCGCCTGCGAGCCGGGGCGAACGTGCCCCTGCATCGGTTTAGCGAGCGCTGGTGTACCGGCTTCAGCCGGCGGGTAGCTGAAAAGAGCGTTTTCATCGCTCCCGCCGGCTGAAGCCGG
>JAUXWY010000356.1 GCA_030681235.1 Pirellulaceae bacterium
GGTGCCGCGGGCGGTCCTCGAATTATTACTTGTGCCCTGCAAACCATTTGCCGAGTTGTTGATTTGGGGCAATCGATCCAGGAAGCACTTGAGGCCCCGCGCGTTCACCATCAATGGCGACCGGCCGAAGCGGTGGTCGAAGAACGAATGGACGCGGCGTCTGTCGCCGGACTGACGGCCTTGGGGCACGAAGTCCGCCGCATCGCAGCGTCTGCCACTGCCCAAGGCATCGCGTGGACCGCGGACGGCCAACTAACCGCGGCCGCTGACTCACGCGCGGGAGGTCTGGCCTTGGTGGAATGAGACGCGCAAAACGAAAAGTTCACACGCGGCGGTTAACCGCAATGCCGTTAACCGTGTGGCCAGAGCCAATTTGGCGAATTCCAACTTGGCAAAAATGAAAGCTCCAACCGCCAAATTTGCGGCGGCCCGCGTTCTTCTGCGAACAGTTATAGCGAAAGTTTGCCAGCCGTGCGATCCTCATCGCCTAAAAAGCAAATGGCGCGCGATAGGTTCGTGATAAAAGCCGGTTCGCTTCCGCATGGTCGACGAAACGCTCTTCAGGAGTCAAGGACAGCAACGGTCCCAGGACCAATGGTGTCGCTTGGAGGTCGACCTGATTCTCGGCCAAGTGCTGCACCATTCGCTCGAAGGTGGCGACAACCTCGACCGGCATCTTCCAATCTTGCAGTCGTTGTTTGATTTCCTCGACCGGAGCCGTTTGACCTGTGCGATGGGAAATATTGCCGAAGTGACAAAGGGCGGTCGATGGGTGCCCCTCGGTGACCGGTGCAGTCAATTGGTTAGGCGAGTTTTGCCGAACGCTCGACATGAAATTTTCAAAGTGATTTTCGAGTGCCCCGGGGAAAGTTTTCACCAAATGCCCTGCGGGATCGAACCACGAAGTGCCGGACACCATTCCTTCGGTTCCCGACACGATCCAGCCATCACGGACTTGAGCGCTAAAGGGTGCCGTCGGCAACCCGCGTACTTCTTGGATCACGGGCAACGACCCGAATCGATGCACCACCATTTGTGTATTGGGAGTCTCGCCCGCGTCCCGATACCCCAGTCGCCCGCCGACGCTGAAGACATCGTCGCCCGGACCCTGCAGACCGGCGACCCAACGCACCAGATCAACGTAATGAATGTTGTTGTTGCCCAATTCGCCGTTGCCCGTGTTCCATACCCAGTGCCAATCGTAATGCAATTGCGGCCGGCTCAATGGTTCATCAGCGGCTGGTCCCAACCATAAATTGGAGTCGACGTGCGGCGGAATCGAGTAACGGCCCGGTTCGCCAATCGAATGGCGTCGGCCATAAACGATCGTTCGCGCCACCGTCACACGACCAAGACCACCGTTTTGGACAAATTCGCGAGCGGCACGAATCCCGCTGTGTGATCGATTCTGTGTGCCGACTTGGCAGATCCGTCCGCTGCGAGCCACCGCGGCAACCATCCGTTGGCCCTCGTCGACCGTATGGCTCAGTGGCTTTTCCACATAGACATGTTTCTCCGCATCCAAGGCCCAGACCGTCGCCAACGCATGCCAATGGTTCGGAGTACAGATCGACACGGTATGAACGTCCTGCGAGTCAAACACGCGGCGTAAGTCGACGACGACTTCGGGACGTCGTCCCGTCGCTGCGTCGATCGCAGTGGACAATTCCTCGGCCAATTGACGATCGGGATCACAAACATGGGTGATCACAACGCCCGGGAGTTGGCCAAAAGCTTCGGCGTGTGCTTTGCCTCGAATGCGGCAACCGATGATTGCGTGTCCGATCATGTCGTGGGGCGCGTGGCGAACCGCGTTGTGACCAATGTGTTCGGTTGCAGACGAGGCCAAAGACTCAACTCGTGCCGCAGCCGCCGCGGCCGCTGCCAAGATGGTTTGTTCACAAAAGGTTCGCCGTGTGATCGTCATCGGTTCGCGTCTTTACCAAGAAGTTGTTCGATGCGCCCTTCCGCTTCTTGCCGGGCGCGGTCCATGACTTCCGCTAACTGGACGGGAGCACCGCCTCGGCGTTTACTTTCGTCGGCAGCCTCCATAAAGGCAAACATCTCGAGCGTCTCGGAGGCGTCGACGGGAGCCACTCCGGTTCGAAAGAACTTCGCTATTTCTGCGCACAATGGTTCGTAACCACCCGCTGGTCCCGAGTGGACGATCTTGTTCGCGCCAAAAACCGTCGCCCCGAACGTTGAGGCATGGGTCCGAATGCCACGATAGGTTCCAATCCGTCTATCCGCCCACTCGCCCGACAACAGATCGGCGTCACCCGTTTGAATTCGCGACACGGCTTTGCAGCCAGGTCCCATCAGCGTGTACAACGCTTCGATTCCATGCACTCCGTAGAAGTACATGTCCGGTGTCCCTTCTTGATACGTGCATGGTCCCCATGTTGCGACGCCTTGGATCGAGCCAAGCGAAGCGTCGTTAGTCAGTTCGACAACCGCCGGCGTAAACCGATACGAGGAACAGGAAAAGAACGGCACGTTGTACCGTTTGGATAACTCGCAAATCGCCACCGCATCGACCAACGAACCGGCCAATGGTTTATCGATAAAGACGGGTTTCCCAGCTTGAAACACCGGCAAAACTTGCTCGAGATGAATGCGACCGTCCACACTCTCCAACAACACCGCGTCAACTTGAGTGAGCAGTTCGGGAATGGAATCAGCGATCGCGACGTTCATTTCCCGCAGCTGTTGTGTGAAGCCTGCGACCCGATCGCGGCTGGGCGGAAAATCCGTACCGCCAGGGAAACCCACAACGACTCGCATCGAGGCCATCTCGCCGGCCGCTTGTGGGTCGTTGAAGATCTTGGTGAAAGCCGGAACATGTGAGGTGTCCAAGCCGATCATGCCAATCCGCAGTTCCTTCGCCGCGCGTGGTTCGGCAATTTCTTGCGCGATGCACCAAGGCATCGTCACCAAGCTCAACAACGCCACGATCATCCCAGGGAATCCGGCCACTCGCATCATAGTTCACCTTCGCAAATCGCCGACCGCTGCGTGTCGCAGGGTTGACACATGGATCTTTGGTCCACGAACGTATTCGCCCCATGACTTTGAAGTCGTTTACCAGTATACCTCAATCGATCGTGCTATGGGTCCAAGTCCCGTGGAAGACTTCCGCTGCCGGACCCTTCATGAAGACGTGGTG
>JAUXWY010000362.1 GCA_030681235.1 Pirellulaceae bacterium
GAACGTGTTCCGATGCGAGTACGATCCGCTGGAAAATGGCGCCTACGGAACTCCGCCACAGGACGAGCAGGCCGATGCGTTTTTCGAACGCTCCTTGTTGGAACGTGCCGGCTTAAAACGCTCGAAGGAACGCTAGCCGGCAGCGGTTTGCGGACCTGGTTGGTGTACCGGCTTCAGCCAGAGGGCGGCTTAAAAGCACGTTTTCACAGCTCCCCGCCGGCTGAAGCCGGTACACCAGCGCTCGCGAAATGGCCTTTGTACGATCGAGTCGTGACGGAATCCGTCGGTCTGCGCCGCAGTTGCTTGCGAACTAGGGCGTTTCGCTCTAAACTGAGGGTGGTGCGGGCGTGTTCGAGTGCGGGTTTTGGCCCAACTTTGAGCCGGTTTGCCGACTGTTAGTAACTATCTAGGTGATGAATCATGGTTCGGTTTTCTGGGAAACGAGTCCGGTACGGAAAACATTCCGCCTTCTGGATGGGCGGTGCAGTTTGTTTGGTGCTGCTCGGAAGTCTTGGCTGTTCCAATCGTCACGAACTGAATTGGAGCGATTATCGCAAGGTCGCGAAAACGGCTACCGACGGGAATGCCCGCGTTCAACCGGGGGCTTTCGGTAGTGGCGGTATGCCCTACGGATCGGGCACGATGCCCTACGGATCGGGTATGATGCCCTACGGATCGGGAGCGATGCCTTATGGATCGGGCATGATGCCGTTTGGATCGGGAGCGATGCCTTATGGATCCGGCGCCAGGTCGTTTGGATCGGGAACACCGTTTGGGTCGGGGGCGGCTTTTGCGGCTCCGCCGGCTACAAGATCGGCCACCAATTTTCCGCCGTTCGGTTCCGCTTACCCGGCTCAATAGCGTTCTGAAGAGCGAATCGACACTGGACCGCGTTGCGCGGTGTCGAGTTTTCGCGACAAAGGAATTCGGTTTTCGCGACCATGTTGCAAATAAGCAACATTTTTTGGTCGCTGTTGGATTTGTCCAACGTCCAATTAGTATGGATCTAGGCCCGGAACGCCAGCTCCCTACTCTGCGGAAGTAATGTCATGATCCCCAATCGTAATCTAATCCAATTGACCCTCGTCGTCCTGAGTTTGGTTGCGACCAATGGAGCCTTGGCACAGGGCCAAGATTGGTTTACTTCCGGCAGTTACTTCACTCACAATCCGCAGACCAAGGAACGAGTCCATCAATTTGCGGCCAGACCGGTCGTACGGCATACTCCCGACCCGTTTATGAGTGTGTACCGTCAACAACGTAGCTCGATGACGGTCGGCGGCAGTTCGGATCACTACCACAAGGTTTACCAGTTTGGCGAGACGGTTCGGCCTTATGGCGAATGGGAGTTTCCGTATCGCCCATACAGCGTCCCGTATTCGGATTGGGCTTATGGCTCGCCGTTTGGTCATTTGGCGAACCCACCACGAACCAACCCGATGCTGCCGTCGCCTATCTTCTCACCTGGATTTTTCCCCAGCCCCTATCCGTACCCCATGATCCCGTAGGTCGCGGTTCTGCGAACATGGACTCGTCGTCGGGACGAGTCATGGAGCGCCGATACTTTGCACATCTTCGACGATCAGATGCACAACGTCGTGTTGGCGTTGGAGCTTGCCGGTCACGATCCAGGCCGGCGAGCAACGACAGACGTCATAGAACTTCTTCCATGTTTCGGAGTGCAGGATCAAATTGGCTTGTCCGGTCTCATCTTCCAAGGTGACGAACGTGATGCCTTTGGCTGTTCCTGGTCGTTGGCGCAAAATGACCAAGCCACCGATGCGAACTTTGATTTGCGACGTGGTTTGCAGTTCGTGACACGTTCGGGCCCCTTGGCTTTGCAGCCATACCCGATGAAAGGCCATCGGATGCCCCTTGAGCGACAACCCGGCTTGGGCGTAGTCTTGCAGGACCTGCTCGTAAAGGTCTTGCTGGGGTAGGTCGACCCACTCGGCATCTTCGTCCACACCGACCAACAGTGGTTGCTTCACCAGATCAATTGGCCGAGCCAAACTCTCCCACAGCGCCTGTCGTCGATTCAAGCCCAGCGATTGAAAACAGTCCGCAGTCGCGAGCAGCTTTCGCATCGGAACCGAAAGCCGCGTGCGGCGATCGAAATCGGCAAAGTTGCGAAACGCGTCTTCGCGGCGAGCTGTGGAAACTGCCGTTGCGGCTTCCAGGTTAATCCCGCGCAATAGTGAAAACCCCAGTCGAACCGTGCTGGGTTCCGGCAATGTTGAATCCCAATCGCTGAACGCAACGTCGACGGGCAAGATCTGGACACCGTGATCCTGCGCCTCGCGAATCAACTGCGCTGGTCGATAAAAACCCATGGGTTGGCTATTCAAGAGGGCGGTCAAATACACGGCCGGATAATGGCACTTCAAGTAGGAGGTCGCGTACGCCAACAGCGCAAACGACGTTGCGTGACTTTCTGGAAATCCATACTCGCCAAAGCCCATGATCTGTTGAAACACACGTTCAGCAAATTCTTCCGTCAAATCATTTTTGACCATGCCGCGCACCAACCGATCGCGAAAATGCGTGAGATCGCCATCACGGCGCCAAGCGCCCATGGCCTTCCGCAAGGCGTCCGCCTCGCCCGGAGTAAAGTCGGCCAGATCGATGGCCATTCGCATGACTTGTTCCTGGAAAATCGGCACGCCGTGCGTCTTGCCCAAGATCCGCTCGACTTTGGCGTTGGGGTAGTGGACCTCTTCCAAGCCCGCACGACGTCGCAGCAAAGGATGAACCATTTGCCCTTGAATCGGGCCCGGCCGAATCAAAGCCACTTCAATCACCAAGTCGTAAAAACATCTTGGCCTCAAGCGAGGTAGTGTGGCCATTTGCGCCCGCGATTCGATCTGGAAGACACCCATCGTTTCGGCGCGGCAGATCATGTCGTACGTCGCCGTGTCGTTGGCTGGGATCGACGCCAGATCAAGGTCCACTTGCAGATGGTCGCGCAACAAATCAAACGCGCGGTGCAGGCAACTCATGATGCCCAACCCCAAACAGTCGACCTTCAGAATGCCCAACTCGTCCAGATCGTACTTGTCCCATTGAATCACGCTGCGACCGGGCATGGCCGCGTTTTCGATCGGCACAATTTCGTCCAAGGGACTTTCGCTGAGGACCATGCCGCCGGGATGTTGGGACAAATGCCGAGGATGACCGATCAGCTGATCCACCAAGCCAATCAATTGTC
This sequence comes from Pirellulaceae bacterium, assembly GCA_030681235.1. GTDB lineage: Bacteria > Planctomycetota > Planctomycetia > Pirellulales > Pirellulaceae > M30B19. Next base: position 3,209 of record JAUXWY010000362.1, read on the forward strand.
GTCCACCCAAACTCTGCGGGTCAATTCCCACCTGTTCGCAGCGCAGACCGAGTTCAGGATCGCGGTGATACCGATCCACACGTTTGGACAAGGCATCGATTCGATCCAACGAAAACCCCAACGCCTTCCCAACGTCGCGAATGGACGAGCGCAGACAATAGCTGGTGTTGACACCGGTCATGCCGGCTCGCTGCCGACCATATTTTTCGTAGATGTATTGCAGGACCTCTTCGCGACGTTGATGTTCAAAATCCACGTCGATGTCGGGTGGCTCATTGCGTTCCTTCGACACGAACCGCTCGAACAACAAATCGCTCTCGGTTGGATTGACACTCGTGATATGCAAACAAAAGCAAACGGCCGAGTTGGCCGCGGAGCCTCGCCCCTGGCAGAGAATGTTTTGCCGCCGTGCGAAGTTCACGATGTCGTACACCGTCAAGAAATAGGCTTCGTAGCGCAGTTCTTCAATCAAGCTCAATTCGTGTTCTAGAGTGCGCTGCACAGAATCTGGGACGCCGGCCGGATACCGCCGAGCGGCCCCTTCCCCAGTCAATTGCCGCAGAAACGCCATCGGAGGCGTTCCCACTGGGGCCAACTCGGTGGGATATTCATAACACAATTCATCCAGGGTGAAGGAGCACTCGTCGGCGATCCGCGTGGTGGCCTCGAACGCTTCCGGAAGAAGCTGTTGCAAGTCCCAACGCTCGTCCGAAGTTTGCAGATGACGCTCGTTGTTGATACTCAAAGGCGAGTGGTCCAAGTCCACTAATTCTCCGTTGGCCAGTTCGGGAATCGTTTTCCCCAAACGAATCGCCGTCATCACATCCAGCAACGGCTGTCGGGCCCGCTCGTGACAACGGACCTCGGGGGCCAAGATCAGCGGCAATTGCAACCCTTGGGCGGCCTGCTGCAATCGGCCCAGGAGAATCGCATCATTTGGACCTTTGACGAGGTCGACCACCAAATGGGCTCGATCCGCAAACGCGTCGCGCAGCGCGGGTGCCACGGTTGCCATTTGTTTGGTGCTCCAGCCATGGGGAACCAAGCCGACAAAAAGACCCGGCGCTTGGGACAGGAGATCCTGCAGTCCCAAGTCGTACTTGCCCTTGTCAGCCGCGCAACGCCCGCGGCTGATCAACTGCGAGAGATTTGCATAGCCGGTCCGATTCTGGACCCAAACCAGAACAGAGATGCCTTCACGCAATTGCAATCGCGAGCCCAGAATCAGTGGCAGGCCGGATTGTTTGGCAGCGATGTGTGCTTTGGCGACGCCCGCCAAAGTCCCATCGTCGGTAATCGCCAAAGCGCGATAGCCCAACTGCCGCGCCTGCTGCACCAGTTCACGAGGATGCGAAGCCCCTTGCAAATAGGAGTAGTTCGTCAGCGTTTGGAGTTGGACCCACGGCTGCGACGATCTCATGGCCCGTCCTCCGAACTGGGTCCCTTAGGATTTGTCCTGAATTAAATTCCCGACTTGGGGGAGCGTCCGAATTCGAAAATCCGATACCCCATGGCGGTATCGGTTTAGCGAGCGCTGGTGTACCGGCTTCAGCCGGCTTCAGCCGGCGAGTGGCTGAAAAAAGCGTTTTCACTGCACCCGCCGGCTGAAGCCGGTACACCAGCGCTCGCTAAACTACCTTTGTATTGGTAAAGCCAGCGAAATCCGGAACTTATTTCGGGACAAATCCTTAACGACGCGGTTTGTAGATTTCAGTAGCTGTTCCGTAGAAGATCTCCGCCGCATTCATTAGCGTTTCGGTCAGCGTCGGATGCGGGTGAACGCTTTCGGCGAGATCGCGAGCGGTTGCACCCATTTCGATCGCCAGGACAGCTTCACCGATCAAATCGCCCGCGTTTGGTCCGCAAATCCCCACGCCTAGGACTCGTTCCGATTCAGGGTCAAAGATGACCTTGGTCAGACCTTCGGTCCGACCCAAAGCTTGGGCACGGCCACTGGCGACCCATGGATAAACGGCCACAAACACGTTTTGGCCAGCCGCCTTCGCTTCCGTTTCGGTCAAGCCGGTCCATGCGATTTCCGGATCGGTAAACACCACCGCTGGAATGCAGCGTTTATCAAATACAGCCGGGTGTCCCGCGATCACTTCTGCGGCCACGCGACCTTCATGCGAAGCCTTGTGAGCCAGCATGGGCTGACCAGCGATGTCGCCGATGGCGAAAATGTGCGGATCAGCGGTTCGCTGCTGTTTGTCGACTTCGACAAAGCCCTGGGCATTGATTTTGACTTGCGTATTTTCCAAGCCCAGCCCGCGCGAATTCGGCCGCCGACCCACGGAAACCAAGACTCGGTCGTACAATTCAGCTCCAAATTTCCCGGGTCCCTCAAAGGCCACCTCGACCTTGTCGCCTTTGCTTCCGATCGTGCCAACCTTGGTGCCAGTGAAAATTCGCCCGCCAAACAAATGCTGCAATCGTTTTTCCAAAGGTTTGACCAAGTCGCGATCGGCCCCCGTCATCAATTGGTCCGCCAATTCCACGACGCTGATTTCGGTGCCCAAATGAGCGTAGACCGTGGCCATCCCCAAACCGATGTAACCGCCGCCAATCACCAACATTTTCTCCGGGATGTCTTTCAGATCCAACGCCCCGTCCGAGGTCATCACACGATCGTTGCCAATATTGAAGGCTGGTGGCAGTGTTGGCAAACTACCCGTGGCCAAAACACAATGATCAAAAGTCAATTGGCCGTCAGCCGGGATCGACGC
>JAUXWY010000371.1 GCA_030681235.1 Pirellulaceae bacterium
AACCACATCCAAGTCTCGGTGCAGTCGACGATGCTGAAATCCGTCGTCCAACACCAGGCACTGCGTCTCCAATTCTTCAATGGCAACTTCCGCCATACGAACGCGATCCGCATCCTGCAAATGCGGTACGTCCGGCAAAGACAATTCCAGCTCCAAGGCTTCATCATTGGGACCATCGTTTACGGACCCATATCCACGACTTAAAAGCGCCACGCGCAAGTCGCGATCGCGTAAATATCGACACAACCATTGCACCATCGGTGTTTTGCCAGTCCCACCCGTCGTCAAGTTTCCGACGCTGATCACAGGAACGGCCACCCGCTTGATTTGCGTCGGCTTGTTCCAGCGACGATTCTTGATGGCCAAGCCCAGACGATAGACTCCCGACAGCAAATATAAAACGAACCGTTGGCCCGCTGCCTTGACCGACCCATCCTGCCCGCTAATGACCGGCAACCAAGCTTCCCATCGATTCGTTTGCATGAATTGTTACCGGGTCTCTGCCCTGGGGAGATTCGTTCTGGAAGTCCTGATGTGGGACGCAAACTTGGCGTCGACACGCGGCGGATGATCGTATCCGAAAGTCGATTTTTCAGCAACGAACCTACGCCAGATCCAAACGGCACAAAATTCGTAACCAAGCACGAACGGAGCGTGCAAGTTCGTTAACCGCGTGGCCAGAGTAAATTTGGCGAATTCCAACTTCGCGCCAAAAAACAGTTCCCACCGCCAAATTTACGGCGGCCCGCGTTTTGGCAGCGAACGATCGCAAAAAAATCAGGACCCGCCACCGCGCTCAAATATCAAGCAGTTGCCGTAAAGCAGCTAGAACCTGCGGTCGAGTCCCCGCGTCGTTGTGAATTTGATGGTAGCCACCGGGCAGACTCACGAATTCAATCCTTGTCTGATGTCGAGAGAACTCGATCGAGGCCGCGTGACTGCTGATCGTGTCTTGCTCACCATGGACCAGCACACAAGGCATGTGAAATCGTTCGCTGGTTTGCAAAAGTTTCTCGCCACTCTCGATCAATTGAAGAGCCATCCGCGCCGACATTTTTTGGTGACTCATTGGATCATCACGAATCGCAAGCTGTACGGCGCGGTCTTTTGCGAACTGCTCCAATTTCAGCCCCACATCCAACGCGACAGTGGGCCACACCCGATTCAACATTCGAGCAGCCGCCATTCGCCAAGCCTGGGGCCGGAATGCCGGTCGAAAATACGGACTGATCAAGAACAACGACTTGAACCAACAAGGTGAGTCCAGCGCGGCGAGCATCGCGATCAAGCCGCCCATGCTGTGCGCAGCAACCGGCACTTGATCAGGAACGAGTCGACGGTCGTTCGTCACCCATTTGAGGAACTCCAAAACATCTTGGACATGACAATGAATCCCCGGGGCATCACCACGCGCGCCAGGACTAAGGCCATGCCCGCGCATGTCAAAGCCAAAGACTTGATAACCATCCGTTTCCAAGTCACCTGCAAATCGCTCGTAGCGCGACAAGTGTTCGCCCATGCCGTGGATCACGACCAACGGCCGAAGCTCGGGTCCACGTGTGGTCGTCCAGGCTCCTGCGGATAGCTGTGTGCCATCCCACGAGACAAAAGGGAATCGTCGAAACATATCTACAACAGCATTTCGTCCAATACGCGACCATGAACGTCGGTCAAACGCCGATCGATCCCGTCATGACGCACCGTCAACCGCTTGTGATCAATCCCCAACAAGTGCAACACCGTCGCATGGATGTCATGGACGGTCGTCGGCCGGGCGCGATCCAGTGGTTTATAACCCCAAACATCACTCTCGCCGAACGTCCCACCACGAATTCCGCCACCGCAAACCCAATTCGTAAACACGTACGGGTTGTGATCACGACCGTTTTGCCCTTGAGTCGAAGGCAATCGACCAAATTCTGTCGTCCACAGGATGACCGTATCCTCCAACAAGCCCCGCTGCTCCAAATCGCGAATCAATGCTGCGGTGCCGACGGCCATGCCCCTGGCCAGTGGTTCGTGATCACGTTTCAATTCCTCGTGACTGTCCCAATTGCGGCGCGGGAATCCATTGTCATTGCCAGACCAAATCTGAACAAAACGCACGCCTCTTTCCAACATTCGCCGAGCGATCAAGCATTTTCTGCCAAAGTACTCGGCCTCTTCAGCCGCATTGATTTCAGTCGGATAAACCGCGCCGGGATTACTTAAACCGTACATCCGCAAAATGTGCTCCGGTTCCCCGCTGAGATCCATTGCTTCCGGAGCACTTTGTTGCATGCGCGCCGCTAACTCGTAAGCCCGGATCCGAGCTGCGATTCTTGAATCTGTCGCTCGAGTGTCCAGAAACCCGCGATCCAGTTTCCCGAGCAAGCTGAATCCCGCTTGGTCTGCAGTCTGAGAAACTTGCTCTGGGCTAACGGTCAAGTCTGAAATAGGCTGCGGCCGTTGCGGAAAGATGTTCGTTCCCTGGTGACTGGCCGGCAGAAACGCCGACCCCCAGTTCTTCGGACCGTTGCTGGCGTAGCCTCGATGATCCGGAAGCACCACAAACGTCGGCAAGTCTTCGTTCATGCTCCCAAGCCCGTAGCTGATCCAAGCACCCATCCCTGGAAATCCAGGTCGGTCAAAACCGGTCGCCTGCAAGAAGGTCCCCTGACTGTGGACGCCCGTCTTGCCGACCATGTTGTGAACGAATGCGATGCGATCCACCACATCACCTAACGGAGCAACAACATCGCTTAAGTACTTTCCAGACTGTCCATAAGGACGAAACGCAAACGGGGACTTCATCCACGGCCCCAAGCCATCTTGAAACGCTTCGACACGCTCGCCGAAATCCGACGGCTGTCCGTGCAGCTTCTCAAGTTCCGGTTTGTAGTCGAACAGGTCAATGTGACTGGCTGCCCCAGCCATGAACAACTGAATGACGCGCTTCACTTTCGGCGGATGATGCAAGCCTATAGAATCGTCCAAGCTTGACAAAGGCATCGATGAGCGACCCATCGTGTGACTCACGGGACGCGCTCCACACGCTTCCTCGGCCATCATGGCAGTCAAGGCCAAACCGCCCAGTCCCCCGCCACTGGACCACAGGAACTGCCGACGCGGTAGCGTTCTATCGTGGTTCATCTCTTGTCCTCAATCCACAAACACAAATTCGCTAAGATTTACCAACACGCGACATAGGTTTGTCATTCCATGCTCTTTCGCGTAAAGAGACAAGTGTCCAAACTCTGCCTCGGTTGGCGCGCGGCCACTGACCAATTCAAATCCAGTTCGTATCTGTACGTCGCGCTCAGAATGTTCTCGAGCCAATCGTTCCGCCATTCGCCGAGCCACCACAAGCGTGAAATCGTTGTTCAGCAAAGACAACGCCTGCATCGGCGTGATTGTTTCATCGCGCTTGGCCACGCTCTGCGAGCAGTCGGCGCCGTCCATCGTTGTGATCCACGGATCAGGTTGAGATCGCACGACAAAGCGATAGATACTGCGGCGATGTGTTGCTGGGTTGTCGGGATTGAACTTCCGGTACTCGTAGTGTGGAGAGTGCTCGGGCCGGTCCAACTCGAAGAGATAATAGCCGGGTCCGCCCATCGTCTCGTCCAGACAACCCGCGACCATCAACATCGAATCGCGAACTTCTTCCGCCGACAAACGTCGCCGATTGAATTTCCAATATCCGGAATTGTCAGCATCAACCTTCGCAAATTCCTCGTGATCCTGCGAGGCTTGCCGATACGTGGCACTGATAACAATCATTCGACTCAGGCTCTTGAAGCTTTGACGCGAACGAAACTCGACTGCCAGCCAATCGAGCAATTCGGGGTGGGTCGGCAACTGCCCCATACGACCAAAGTCATTTGGCGAGTCCACCAAGGCCCGTCCAAAATGCCCCAGCCAAATTCGGTTGACGATCGATCGCCACGTCAGTGGGTTGTCAGGGCTCGTGATCCACCGAGCCAACTGCTCGCGCCGTCGCCCCTCATCGGCCATGTTCTTTTCGTCCACAAACTGATACGGACTGTCGGAAGCCAGTGGAATGGTTCCGGGGACGGCGTCTTCCTGCGGCAGGCTAACGCTGCCACGATGCAAGACACGAACTCGTCGCGGAACCCCTTGCGTCGCTTTGAAATTTCCTTCAGAAGAGAAATTTGTCGCAGCAGCAAACACTTGACTGGCAGGCGGCAGATTCGCGGCCTCTCGTTCCAACCGAGCCTTCTCTTGTTGCAATGGCAAAAGCGACGCCAATCGTGTTGGAGTTCGCAACGTGGCTTCAAGCGTCGTTAATTCCGCTTCAAGTTCCTGCAGTTGATTGGTAGCCGCAAGTTGTTCGGTCGCATTTTGTCTCGAGTACTGCGGCCACAAACCGTCGGTGAGATTCGTCAAACGCCAACGAGGTTCCGCCTCAATCGAATCCTTGGCATTCACCTTAGCACGCGGTGCCACATTCTCCTTCCCCGCTGTCCAAATCTCAACTTCCGCTAGGGCCATGATCCATGCATCCTGACGCCAAGCCAATTGGTTGGTCGAAATCCGTATCGACTCCGCCAGGAATGTTCGTTCGGCATACTCGATTTCAAATGGCGAATTCTTCGAACGGTTCTCTTTCGTCGTATTCTCGCTTGCGGCAACACGCCAAGCATCTGACTCATGTTCGCGATAGGAAACGGACAACTGGTCAGGAAAACCGAAGCCTGCCCCTATTCCTCCGAATTCGTCATGACACGGGTAGAAAACGATTCGTTGCACTTGGATCGGCTCGTCGAAGTGGAACTCGATCCATTTTTCCTCATTCTGCGAATCTGACAATTGGCTATGGTATCCATAGGCATCGGGCCACACCGCAGGGGTCGACACTTTCGTGGCTCCTGCCAGCGCCTGCACTTGCTCGCGCAGTTCGCGCAATCTGGCACCTCCCTCGGCGTCCATCGCAGCCTCGATTTCCAGAATCTGACTCGAGGCTTTTTTTAACTCGGCAGCAATTTGCGCTCTTTTGGCAGCGACCGTCGGGTCGACGTCAAACGATCGATTCGCACGATCAACCGCCGCAAAGACCGCTTGCATGCCATAATACTGAGCCAAGGTAATCGGATCAAATTTGTGGTGGTGACACCGTGCGCATTGAACCGTGGTACTGCAAAACACATTCATGGTTGCCGACACCATCTCGTCGCGGTCCAAGTTCCGCGCTTCCATCCCATCGAATTTACTCTCAGAGACCTCGACATGTCCGATGAAATCCCAAGGACCAGCGGCCAAAAAGCCCAATCCCAAGATTCCATCCGGCGAATCGGGAAAAAGAACGTCGCCCGCGATTTGTTCTTCGACGAATCGACTGTAGCGTTTGTCCTCGTTGAAGCTTCGAATCACATAATCGCGATACGGCCACGCGTGCGGTCGAAGTTTGTCTTTGTCGTATCCAGTCGTGTCTGCATAACGTGCGATATCAAGCCAATGTCGGGCCCATCGCTCACCATAACGAGGAGACGCCAACAATCTATCTACAAACTGTTCGTAAGCATCTGGTCGTTGATCATTCTCGAAGCTGAGAATCTCCGCGGCGCTGGGCGGCAAACCCGTTAAGTCGTAGCACAATCGTCGAATCATCGTTCGCCGGTCGGCTGGCGGATTTGGCGCCAAACCGCGTCGCTCAAACTCTCGCCACACGAATCGATCGATCGGGTTCTTCACCCACGATTCCGGAGACACATCCTCCGAGCCAGAATGGCTAACAAGTCGCGAAAGCTTCGACAGCGATTGCAGATCTGGCAATTGAACTTCCCGCAGCGGTTCGCGAGACCACCAGGAATAATCTTCTACGATCGCGATTTTGACGCGTTGATCGATACCCCATGGCGATCCGGCCAGCAACCATTCTCGGACAACCGCCAACTCTTCCTCGGTCAACGGATGGCCATCCTTGGGCATCGCTGGCGGTTCCCCATTCACCGCGATCAACACCGACAATAGCGGAGCGACCTCGGCCTCAGCCGCCAAATATCCTCCAGTTCGAAGGTCAACCACAGTTTCGAGCGACAAGCCGCCCGCTTGATCGGTCGAATTGTGGCAGCTGACACAGCTTTGCGAAAAAATCTTTCCAACTCTGACTTCGACGGGCGTGTCGTCATGCAACTCCCAATCGCCCAAAACACTGGCGATCAGCATGAACCAAATCGAAATTGTCATAAGGCCTCGCGACTTCGCAATCCAGAGTCCGGCGTCGTCATTCGCGCCAGACTTCCCCGCCGGATCTGAGCACAAATCCATTACCTCCCATTGGCAATTATGCTCTCTGCTATTCACGAACGCAATCGTACGGCTGCACGTACTTCAATCGTCCCGCAACAATCTCATCCGCCCACGATCCTGTTTGGCTTGCCACGTCAGGGCTGCCACATCGTGACCGTCAACGATTACCTCGCCAGTCGAATCAAAATATTCCAGCAAGCCCAGCGCCTTGTCGAACAGCGTCATCTATCCGAGCGGCTAGTGATCGCGAAACTCACTCTCGGATTTTTCAAAGCCGAACTCTGCCGAACCGAGAAACTAATTCGGGGCACCGTCGGAATTCTTGGCGGATTCCGCTACACGACCTAACTGGTCTGCAGTTGTTTCTTCCAAAGGACCGTGGAGTCGATCGGCCTAAAATCCAATTTGTTGCACAACGCTTTGACGACCTCGTCTGTAGCCACGTGCTGGATTTCGATCAACCCGATGCCGCTTTGTTTCAATTGTCGCAGGCTTTCGCCCACAAGATATGTCGCCAATCCCTTGCGGCGGCAATGAGGTACGATCGACAGTTCGACCAGTCCCATGGCGTTTTGCCCCCAGTTCTCGGCCAGAGGTTCCATTTCCCAAAACGCGACCTGCCCCACCGTCTCGCCCGATCGTTTTTCTTTCAATTGAAAAATCTTTTGTGACGCCGCATCGTAATGGCACGATTGCAACCAAGTTTGTGGGTGTGATTCCGAAACATTTTCTATTCCATAGCTGCGGCCAATCAACATCTGCTGCCGGTCGACCACTTGGCGAAAATCCCCCAGTCGCCAATGGTTGATGACCACGGACCCACAGGCGGTGTAGCCGTTGGCAGCCAAGACATGGCAAGTTCGTTGATCCTCGGCCAAGACGCCGACAAACCGCGAGCCGCCGTAAAGTCCCAAATAAAATGGAGAGACCGGAAAGTAGCCGCCAAACTCGACTTGCGCGGCTCCTTGCTGGATAAGATACTGTTCTGCCAATTCCAGGAGACGCGTGGCTACGGCATCCGCTTGACCTCCGATCCGAAGCAGCAATTGCGAGATCAGGCCGCGTTGCCGGTCCAATCCTTGTTGATTTTCCGCAATTCCAAACGCGGCGTGAACCATCCCAATCGCTTCGTCACCCTCCATCGCGAGCCATACACCGCGAGGATCAAAGTACGTCTTGCTCAATACCAGTCGTTCGAAAACGACGGGGTTCAGACCGTGGTACTTGCCTCGCAAATTCGAGTGTTGCCGCCATAGATCGCAAATCGCAGGCGTGTCGGAGTTTTCGAACGAACGGAATTGCATGACACGGCTCGAATTTCAATTACGCCGCCCGAACTTCGCGAGCAGGGGCAGACGAGTTGCGATTGGACTTCGGTTTCCAGCGCCGATGGACCCACCAGTATTGACCGGGGAATTCGCGGGCCTGTTCAGCGATTCTTTCATTATACCATTGCGTGAGTCCGCGAACCGATTGTAACTCATCCGGCAAGTGTCTTGGATCCGCCACGCCACCAAAATCAACGGAGAATTGCAAAGGTCCATTGGTGCGGCGACTGGCGACCACCAACATCGGAGCTTGACTGCTTAGGGTAAACAGGGCCAGCGCCTTGTGACAAGAGGCCGAGCGACCGAGGAAGTCGATCCAAATGCCTTTTTCGCCCGCGTATTGGTCGCCGAGCAGGGTCATGGTCTGACCTTGTGATAAAGCCGCCTCGATCAAATCACTGCTACCATCTTTGGGTAAAATGTATTGTCCACTCCGTTGCCGGAAATCATTGATGAAGCGATGCACGAAGGGGTTATCCAGCGTGCGGGCGACCGTGTAAGTGGGTGCTCCTAAGAGGCCGCAGAGGTACCCCCCTAGCTCAAAGTTGCCAAAGTGTCCCGCCACTAGCACCACGGGCCGCGGATCCAAAAAGATCGTGGCCAATGTTCGGCGATCGCTGATGGAGAAGTAACGTCGCCAATTCGAATCGTGAATCAGTCGCGGCGCCAGAGCAATTTCACAGCCCATGAGAATCAGGTGCCGCCACATTTGAAAGGAGATCTCGTGATACTGAGCGTCACTGAGCCCCGGCAGCGCGTGAGAGAGGTTTTCCTGGATCAGCGATTGGCGGAACCTGACCCAATCGTTGAGGGCAAAGGCCAGACCACTTGCCAGCTTGTCGCACCACGACAGCGGAATCGCTTGAATGACACAGAAAACGATCCGGACCAGCACGTAAACCGCGTAGTCGGAAGCGGTTTCGATCATGGCCCGAGTTCGGCTCGTGACGTTAGCTGGCTGCGACATCCCTGTCCGTTTCTAGTAGTGATTTTTGCCAAATTCCGCGTTCGGGCGAACGTGGATACCGTGCCAACAGTAAGTCTTAGAATTTGTCCCAAAAGTAACTTCCGGATTTCGATACAAAGGCAACTTAGCGAGCGCTGGTGTACCGGCTTCAGCCGGCTGGGAGCTGCGAAAACGTTCTTTTCAGCCGCCCGCCGGCTGAAGCCGGTACACCAGCGCTCGCTAAATTGATACCGCATTAGGAAGCTGTGTTGGCTCTTCTGGGCATGTTCCCATGGCCGTGAGTTTTCGTAAATAGGTATTTGGAGTCGCAAAGTTTCTCAAAAAAGGTTAGGTTTACCGCCGGGAACAGGCCTCGCTTGCTCCGTTGCTTGTGAGTCGACGCTGGCTGCCCAACGTTTGAGCCGTGGCCGGACGGCAAGACACGATGCCGAGGTGCGATTGGCGCCTGTACTGCTCCCGTTTTTGATAGTGTTTTGGCTGGCGATAAACGCCGGAAAAGGAAGGAAATGAATGTTAGTTCGTGGAATTGGATCACGTCGGTTCGGTTGGTTGGTTGGTACGATGATCGGCGTGGTCTGTAGCCATGCTGCCGGAGTGGGCTTGGCCCAACAAGGTCGAATCGGAGATGCACCCGCTGGCGCTGGACCGGCGACTCAAGAAGTCGTCAACGATCCGGTTTTGACGCAGCAAGCGAGCTATTTGCTTGGCCAACAGATTTACAATGATTTTGCTCGGGATCAAGTGGAAATCAACCTTGAAGCGCTAATCCAAGGGCTGCAAGATGCCGCAGGAAAGAAGCCGTCGGCAATTCCAGCCGACAAAGTCGAAGCGATCATGATTGCGTTTTTTCAAAACGTCCAAGCCAAACAGCAAAAGTGGCTGCAAGAAGTATCCGACAAGAACCTGCGCGAAGGCCTGGCCTTTTTGAAGGACAACGCCGTGAAACCAGGTGTCAAGCAGTTGGAAAATGGCGTCCAGTACATGGTCCTTCAAGAAGGAACCGGCGCTAGCCCCTCCGAGACGGACGTGGTCACAGTTCACTACGTTGGATCATTGATTGACGGCACAGAATTCGAGTCGTCGGTGGCTCACGGAGAGCCCGCCACGTTTGGGGTAAACCAACCGAACTTGATCGAGGGTTGGAGAACGACGATCCCTCGGATGAAAGTTGGCGACAAATGGCGTGTCTTCATTCCGTCAAACTTGGCGTATCGCGAAATGGGACGCATGCCGAACATTCAGCCGAATTCGACTCTCATATTTGAACTCGAGTTGTTGGACGTCAAAACCCGCTAGTCGAAACTGCGCGTGAAATACCTAAAGCGACTCCTAAATCGATTCCCTTGGCAGCGACGGCTGACCGTCGGTATTTGGGGAAACGAAACCGAGGCAATTTTTGCGGGCTCACTGTTGGGGATCGGTTTTGTCGTCTTTATTTGGTGCGTCGTCACGCAGTGGATGGACGGCCTGCTGTCCCCCTGGACGGATTGGCTCCCCAGAATTTTGGGGATGATTTTTAGTGGGGCCATTGTTTTTCTGGGAGGGTTCCGGCTGATTCGGGCCCTCTATTCCAACGCGGGATCGCCCGAACACCGCAGCCGATTCCTGCAACAAGCGTTGGACTTGGACTATTTGAAGGCGTTTGATGATACTGTCCTGATCTCCGCACCAACCGTCCCGAAACTGCCTCGCGGGCGTGTCGGCATCGGCGAGCGGTTGCGGTTTCGGATCAATGATTCAAAACCGTTTCGCGGCCGATGGCTGGGGTTGGCAGCCTTCGCTTTGATGATGCTGGGGGTCTGTACGGTCCTAGGGGCGGTCGTTTGGGAACAATGGCAGGTTTTGGGGCTCGAGCGTCTCCTGATGACTTCCGGAGTGTTGGTGGTCGTCGCGGGAGTCACGGGAGGATTGTTGTGGAAAACCGGCCGAAGTTTAGTCGATCAAATCCAACTAGGTCCAACTCGAGTCGAATTGTCTCAACACCCTTTAGTTCCTGGAAATGACTACCAAGTCTACTTTCAGCAAGTTGGCAAAATTCGATTGGAAAAGCTGGTGTTGGTGCTAGAATGCTTCGAGCAAACTACTTACCAGCAGGGTACGGACATTTGTACGCACCGGCAAACCACCTTCGAGCAGAGTTTGATCCAGTCGGAAGGGGTTCAGTTGACCGAACAGGAACCGCGACACCAAGTCGAGTTTCGTGTGCCGGACGACGCGATGCACAGTTTTTTGTCGGCTAGCAACCAGATCGGTTGGCGGTTGGTCGTAAAAGGAAAGAAGTCGGGATGTCCAGAATTCAAACGCGAATTTCCGGTTTTGGTACTGCCGAAGTCCGTCGCCCGACCGTAAGCGACGCCCCTGTGGGATGGCGCTGCGAGTTTTTGCTCCAGGGCGCTTCCGCACCAAATGCCCCGCTCGGAAAACTGACCGGGCGTTCTGGTTCCATGCCCCGAGTGGTCGCGGGCAGTCTGTTTGAATGCCAGTATCGGTTGGTGCAACACGAGGGCGTTTTCGGCGGCATTGCTGTTACTTCAGTGGCGTCTTGTCCGCCGGAAGAGGCCGAATCAGGTCGCAGGCGACCTTCTCCACGCACGGAATCCGACGGCTCCTTGTCCGAACTCGACCCGATTCGTGTTGTCGAGCACTCGGTGTTGTGGCAAACCACTGGCAAAGGCGATCGTGACTTTGGAATTCATTTGTTTGAACGTCGCAAGGTATTGATGTCGAAAGATGGCCAAATCGAGCCCTTTGCCGGGATTCACGGCCCAGCAATCTTTAAAACCGTTAGTCCGTTGGCTCCATTGAGTTACCATGGCCAACTTATATCGATCGATTGGATGGTGCGGATCCGAGTGTTCTTGGAATCCGGCCATCAGCTTCGTTTCGAACAACCGTTCCAATTGGCGGTTGATCCTTCGTCGATTCTGGGCTGACGCCGTTTCTTCGAAAGTTTTTCAGTTATTCCGGATTTCTTGCCGAGAGTATGATTGTCAGACTCGGTGAACTGGGTTCTTATGGGCCTACCGCTTGACGGACAATTTCTGATTTGCCTTCGAGAGGTAGTTGAGGGTAAGATTAGTTAGTGTGGTTCACGTCCCGATCGATGGTTCGTCGCGTCGACCAACCCCAGGGTCCGAATCGTGCAGAAGGTGCGTCAATTGCAACGGTTGCTTTGCTTATCGCAGACAGAAGAAAACGATGACCTGTTGCCCAACGGCTGGCGTGACAAGTACGACGTTACATTCGTTCGCAACCCGGACAAGCTCGTAAGTCTCCTTCGGGAGCGGTCGTACGATGGCGTGTTTATCTGCGAGAATTCCTTTCGCGATCTGGTTGGCTTGGGCAATCTGATTCGAGACAGCCAAATTCTCAAAAATCTGCCGGATGCCGTGGCGTTATTAGATTCCGATAAAAAGATTGTTTGGTGGAACGACAAACTAGCGGCTTGGACGGACGAGAAGGAGTTGCTAGGTCAATTGTTCATGGATTGCTTTCCGGACACACCACTTAAAAGTGTGGATGAAGACCCGATCCACACGGCCGCGATGATCGGCCGTGAGTCGACCACCCGCATGAAGCGTCGGAACGGCCAAGTCTACGATTTGATCGTCTCGCCCGTGTTGGGGCGAAACGGACTCACGGATCAAATGATCATTGTGTTTCGTGATATGACGAAAGACGAGTTGCTGAGCCAAAAACTGAACGCGATTCATGCGGCGGGTGTGGAACTTGCCAACCTGACGCCGGAAGAGATTTTTCAATGGGACTTCAAGCAACGGATTGATGTGTTGAAGGCGAACATTCAGCATTACACGCAGCAAGTCATGAAATACGAATACTTCGAGATTCGATTGATCGACAACAAGACAAGCGAGTTGAAAGTACTGATGTCGGTGGGAATCAACAGCGAGCGAGCGCAACAACCTCTGTACGTTTCAACCAGCGGGCAAGGAGTCACGGGTTATGTTGCCGCGACCGGAAAAAGCCACCTCTGCAACAATACTGCCGAGGATCATCTTTACTTGGACGGGTTGATCGGCGCGGGCAGTTGTTTGGTGGTTCCGTTGATCGTTCACGAGCACGTGATTGGAACACTGAACGTTGAGAGTCCGGTAACGAACGCGTTCAAGGAAAGCGACAAGCAGTTCTTGGAGATCTATTCCTATTACATCGCCAATTCTCTCAACACGTTTGAACTGTTAGCAGCGGAGGGCGCGAATGCCGCCCAACAACACATCCAAGCGATCCACAAAGCTGTCGCATTGCCAATCGACGAAATCTTGAACGAAGCTCACTTGGTCTTGGAAAAATTTAGTCACGATCCGGAAGTCGAGGCGCGGTTGCGGGCGATCTTGCAAAAGACGCGCGCCGTCAAACGAGTGATTCTGAAAGCCAACGAGACGGTGGTCGCGGATGCTGCGATTCCGGATTCGTTGCAAACGCCAATCCACCCGGCTTTGGTCGGCAAGCGAATGCTGGTCGTGGATCACGATACCGTGACGCGTGACGAAGCTCACCAGTTATTGGAGCCGTTTGGACTGATTGTCGAAACGGCCCATACCGGGTACGAGGCATTGACCATGATGCGAAACATGGATCGCGAAAACTCGTACGATTGCATTCTGTCCGAAGAACGCCTGCAAGACATGGACGCGTGCGAGTTATTGAAGGCGATGCAGCCGATTTTTGGCGTCGATAGTCCGCCGCTGGTGTTGATGAAGAAAGCGGGCTTCTATGACCCGGTTCACGTGATGAGTCGCGCCCGAGAAGCTGGGCTTCGCAAGGATGCTCGCATTGTCAAGCCGCTGCGATTGGAGCAGGCGGTTGCCATGGTCGAGAGGATGATCGACGAAAATGGCCCTCAAGACATGTGCTCATGATCATTGCCTTATCAACGTTCCTATTCTTTTCGATCGGGCACCTGGCGTTTTGGTGCCTGATCTTCAATCAGATTCACGCGACTCGTTGCCCGCGCAGCGCGCGGAAGGGCAGCGAACTATTGACGCTGTTGAACGTCATCGCTTTGTGGAGCTGTGGTGTTTATCTCCTTTTGCTCTATCCCAATTGGGCGAATCCACTGACGTTTTTTCCGGCTTTGGCAAGTGAAACAGGTTTGACAACCGGTGCCCCAAGACTGGCGGATCGACCACTTTATATATTGGCGGGCTATTGGCATTTTTGCAGCTGGTTATCGCTGTACTTCATCGGTCGCTGGATCTATTGGAAGCTTACATTCCAGCATCCCAAGTTTTTTGTCGAACATGAAAGCCGCTTTTATGACTTGGAGGACGAGGACCCCGAGCTTTTAAATGGTCTTCCGGCTCAATTGATTCACGCACTGGTTCCTGGCAGTCAATTGTTGGTGCTCAGCGTGGAATCCAAAACATTTCAATTTCCGAATTTGCCGCCAGCTTTTGATGGGTACCGGATCAGCCATTTGTCGGACCTGCATTTTACGGGCCGGATCGGGAAATCCTACTTTCGGCAGGTCTTCGAGTATTGCCTGGATTGGAAACCCAATCTTATTTGCATCACTGGCGATTTGATCGATAAATCGAAATGTCTGGGTTGGATTGAGGAGTTGTTGAGTGCGTTGCATGCGCCGGACGGTGTCTGTTTTATTTTGGGCAATCACGATCGACGAATCAAAAACGAAAGCTTGCTGCGAGCGCGCTTGACCGACGCGGGGCTGGTGGATGCCAATGGCAGGTACTTGTCCGTGGATCGAACCACCCAAAACGGTGTCGCCCGATTGTGGTTGGCGGGCAATGAATTGCCCTGGTACCCCGGAGCCGAAGGGTTGGAGCCCGTCGCTGGTTTGCGGCAGCCGACGTCGGAGGACTTTTTCATCGCTTTAAGTCATTCGCCGGATCAATGGCCATGGGCGAAGAAACTGGGATTCGACCTGATGCTGGCGGGACACACGCACGGCGGCCAAGTTTGCCTGCCCGTCATTGGACCGATCATCGCCCCGTCGCGTTACGGGGTCCGTTACGCCGGTGGCGTCTTTGCGATCGGTGATCTGGCCATGCAAGTGAGCCGAGGCATTTCGGGGGCCGAACCGTTGCGTTGGAATTGCCCCCCCGAATTGGGCCAAATAACGCTGCGCCGAAGTTGAATACCCGGTTGGGGGCGGACGAGCGGACCTTGCATCCAATCGTCGACAGGCCGGTTTTTTCAATATGACCGCCGCACCATTGCCCGCCGGAACAAGTCGGGGTCGGTAGGGGGAGCCAAGTGATTTTGCGATGGCCTCCTAGTGTCCGAGCCCGAAGTGATCGGTTACGATGAAACACGTACAGTTCACTTTTCAGGAGACATACGATGCCCACGGTCCTGGTCGTTGACGATACGGCAGTCGATCGCAAACTTGCGGGACGGCTGTTGGAAAAAACTGGAAATATTCGCGTGATTTACGCCGAAGGTGGGCGACAGGCTTTGGAGCTGTTGGCAACCGAATGCCCCGATTTGATCGTGACCGACCTGCAAATGCCGGACATCGATGGCTTGCAATTGTTGACGGCCATAGAAGAGAACTATAGTGAGATTCCGGTCGTGTTGATGACCGCTCATGGCTCCGAAGATATTGCCTCATTGGCCTTGGAGCACGGCGCGGCTTCGTTTGTTCCGAAAGCCGAGCTGGCCGACTTATTGTCCGACACCGTGATACAAATTCTCGCTTTGACCAACTCGGATCATCAATACCATCGATTGATCGCGTGTTCGACCCGAACGGAATTCGAATTCGAATTGGAGAACGACGTCGACTTGATCGAGCCTTTGGTCGAACTGTTGCAGCAGATCGTGACCAGCATGCGGATCGTGACCGGGACTCGTCGAGTTCGCTTGGGAGTGGCCTTGGAGCATGCATTGCACAATGCCATGTTTCGCGGCAATCTGGAAGTTCCGCGTGGCAACACCAGCGCGCCCGATGTGACGTTGCTGAAACAGCGTCTGACGGACGCCCATTATCGTGACCGGAAAGTCCATGTCTTGGCGAGAATCACGCGCGAAGAGGCCACGTTTGTGATCACGGATCAGGGGCCGGGCTTTGACACTTCCACGGTCCCACAACCAGGCGATCCGGAATCGTTGACACACGGCGGGCGAGGACTGGTTTTGATGGGGACTTTTTTTAGTGAAATGCATTTCAACCCTGTCGGCAATCAGGTCACATTGATCCAACGTCGCGCGAATTCTTGACGGTCGAACGAACGAACGAACGATGCAACTGAGCTGATGACCATGACGACCGGAGGAAGGACATGGCGGAATATTCAACGGACGATCTACAGGACAGCCGCTCGCTATTCACTTCTTTGATCCATAACATCCCTGCGTGCTTTATTCGCAAGGATCGCGCGGGGCGGATCGTCTTTGCCAACGAGAATTTCGCGCAGGTCATTGGCTATCCACTCGATCAAATCATTGGCAAAACGGTCGCCGATTTCTATTCGCCCGAATTGGCAGAGGCGGCTCGCCAAGAAGACGAGTTGGTCATGAACTCCGGGAACATCTTGGAGGATGTTTTTGATGCCGTCGTTGACCGTCAGACTCGGTATTTTGCTTCTCGGAAAGGGCCCGTTCGCAACGAACAACAAGAAGTGATCGGAATTCAAACGATCTTCTGGGACATCACAAGTCAACGCTTGGCCGAACAGGCCCTGTGGGCGGAACGAGAAGAATTGCGAACAGCAAAAGCGATCGCGGAAACGGCCAATCGCGCGAAAAGCGAGTTTTTGGCGAACATGAGCCATGAAATCCGCACGCCACTCAACGCGATTATTGGCATGACCGATTTGCTCATGGAAACGCCGCTCAATCGCTCCCAAATGGACTATTTGAAGATGGTCCAAGACTCCGGGGAGTCGCTGTTGGCGATCATCAACGATGTCTTGGATTATTCAAAGATCGAAGCCGGAAAGTTTCAACTGGACTATCTTCCAGTGGATCTTGGCGAATGTTTGGGTGATGCAGTTAAAGGATTGGGATTTCGCGCTCACAACCGAGGGTTGGAGTTGGTGTTGCAGATCGACAGTGATTTCCCCAACAGTGTCGTGGCCGATGCGGCGCGTTTCCGACAAATTCTGGTGAACTTGGTGGGCAATGCAATCAAGTTCACCGACTCCGGCGAAGTGGTTGTCTCGCTGAAGGCCAAGGCGTTGGAGAACGGGCGTTGTTTGGTCGAATTGAGCGTTCAGGATACCGGGATCGGAATTTCACCAGACAACTTGGATCGGATCTTTCAGCAATTCGAGCAAGCGGACACTTCGACCACACGCAAGTACGGTGGGACAGGATTGGGCTTGGCCATTTGCTCTCGCTTGGTTCAATTGATGGACGGACATCTGAAAGTCGAAAGCACGTTAGGGAGCGGGAGTTGCTTTACGGTTGAGGTTCCCTTGGAAATGGGGCCGGAACTTGTTGTCAACGAATCCACAGCTCGCGCTGTCGTGGTGCAGGGCGTTCGGGTCCTGGTTGTGGATGACAACCAAACCAACCGTCGAATCTTGCGGGACATGTTGGGCAATTGGGGGATGCAGGCCACGATTACCACAGGCGGTGCGGACGCCTTGCGTGTGGCGGCCGAAAACAAATCTGCGGGACAACCGTTTCAACTCGTTATTTCAGACTACAACATGCCCGAGATGGACGGTCTGGCATTGGCCAAGGAATTATTCCAGCAAAAGCACGTTCGTCCGACGGCGCTCATCTTGTTGACATCCGGGATGCGACCGCAAGACGAACGGGAATTCCACCGTTTGGGCGTCACTTGGCAATTGCTCAAGCCGGCCAAACAATCGGAAATTTACAATGCGGTGGTCAATGCCTTAGCCGCCGAGCATTTGATTTCGCCGCTACCTGGTCACCACGTGACGAGTACATCTCCCGCGACGACTGGTCCCAGTTGGCGGATTCTGTTGGCGGAAGATAACAAAGTAAATCAGAAATTGGCGATTGGACTTTTGGAGAAGTTGGGGCATTCGGTAATCATCGCTCAAAATGGTGTCGACGCGCTCGAATGCTTGGCGGAAGATACGTTTGATCTGGTGTTGATGGACGTGCAGATGCCGGAAATGGACGGATTTCACGCGACACAGGAATTGCGGCGTCGCGAGTTATCGACCGGGACGCATGTTCCGGTGGTGGCCATGACGGCCCACGCCATGAAAGGCGATCGCGAAAACTGTTTGGCGGTGGGAATGGACGACTATCTGTGCAAACCCATTCGGGCTCGGGATTTGAACCAGATGTTGGAGTCGCTCTCCGTTCGGTTTCCGAGACTGCGCGGAGAGTCGACCGCAGAGTCGACCGCCAGACGCACTCGGTCACCCGCGACCTGCGAAATGGAGCAAGTGGACTGGGGCAAGGCGATGAAAAATTCTGCCGAGGATCCCGAGTTGTTGCAAGATCTCCTGCACACGTTTCTCACGGAAATCCCGATATTGACCGCCAAAATGGACGCTGCAGTTTTGGCTGGCGATCGAAAAAAAACCAGTAGCACGGCCCATTCTATCAAAGGATCGTTGGGGTTTTTGGCTACCCGATCCGCTCACGCGAGTTGTGAGGCCATCGAATTGAGCTCCGCGATCTGGCACGATTTCGAAATCAACGAAGCATGGAAGTCGTGCCATGCTCAGATCGAGCAAGTCGTCAAGGAAATCAAGAACCGTTTGGCGTAGGCTTCAAGAGGTAATGTCCCACAAACCACTCGTTGCCGCGATCGTAGCGAAACAATTCGCTCGACGCCATCAAGAAGACTCTCCATCGCTGACTCCACTTGAACCATTGGTCCCCATAGACTCGTTTCAGAATTGGGTTGATCGTGGCGGACGATCGATCGAAATTTTCCAGCCACGCGTCGAGCGTCTTGCCGTAATGGACTCCATTGACGCTCCATTTTTCGATGTTGCTGAAAAGATCCTCAAACGCGGAAAACTGATCAAAACTGGGCATCATGCCACCCGTGAAAAAGTAACGTCCCATCCAGTTGGCGGCACCTTCAACCTCGAAGAGATACGGCCAAGCTTTGTGGCAAAAAATGTGGATGAAAAGCAAACCTTCCGCTCGCAAACTTGGTCGCAACTTTTCTAAGATCCGGCGGTAGTTCCGCATGTGTTCGAACATCTCGATCGAGACGATCCGATCGTAACTGTTGGCCTTCGGTTGAAAGTGGTTCATGTCCGCCGTCAACACCGTCAAACGGTCGGTCCAACCACGCGCGGCCGCCTGTTGCTCGATGTAGAGCCGTTGGGGAGCCGAATTCGAAACAGAAGTCAATCGGCAACTCGGGTACTTTTCCAAAGCCCACAACGTGAAGGAACCCCAACCACAGCCGAGATCCAAAACCTCCATGCCATCCGCAATTTTCGCTCGCTGGCAAACTTGCCCCAACGACCGCTTTTCCGCTTCAGCAAGGTCGTGGACACCGTCGTCCCACAAGCACGCACTGTACTTGCGCCGAGGGCCCAGGTAGGCCGTGAAGAACTCGGGCGGCAGTTCATAATGCTGCTGATTGGCTGCCTCAGTCTCTACCGCAATCGGGCCCCGGTTCATCAATTCCGCGAACGCTTGCTTCCAGGGATGCGCGTCTTTACCGTTCCAATCGGTCGGGCTTGGATCGGACGGCAACATATCGATCCGTTGCCGGCACAAGCGTCTGATTCCCCAGCGTGTTACGGAGTCCGGAACCCAACCCTTCTCGATGGCACTAATCGCCGAACCGACCAAGCTAGAACGAAATGATGCACTAGGATCAGCTATCGAATTCATTTCAAGGGACTCTTTTATTAGAGAGCAGGATACGGTCCTTCGATCTGTCTCTCGCCTGACGAATTGGAAGCACGGGTTTCACACGCGCGGTGATCAGCTACCTGCCCTTGGTCGAAGGATTCACGGACGCCGCAGCCCTACCCAAACGAGGCGGCCACGGAAAGAACACGCTCGTTTCGCGTTGATACAACCGATAGTCGTCACCTCGACTTTGCAGAGCCTGTCTTTCGGTTGGTGGAACTCCAGTCACGTTGAGCACAAAGTGCAACATGGCCAATGGTGCCAACAACGTGACCCAACCGTATGGAGTTGACCAAGCCATCAGGACGTAAACAAACCAATGCAGCCATTCGAAGAAATAATTGGGGTGCCGCGAGTACCGCCACAGTCCGGAACGGCAAGTCTTCCCGCGGTTGGCCTTGTCCTCTCGAAATCTTTGCAACTGACGGTCGGCAATCGCTTCGCCGGTCAAGGCAATCAACGCGACGAGCACCGCAAAATAATCGTTCGTTCCAAACGCAACGCTGTTCGACGCCACCATCAGCATTGGCAAACTAAAAACCGCTGCCGCGATGGCCTGAAACATAAAAAAGAAAAACATCTTCCGCGGCGCCTGACTACCCCAGGCGTCCTTAAGTGCCGTGTACCGACCGTCTTCGGGCATCCGCCGCACGCGATGTAGAATGTGCCATGCCAACCGACCCGACCAAATCGCAACAATGATCGCTAGGCAAACTCGTCGAGTGACGTCTCCCTCCGAAGCCGTCACACAATAGGCTAGTGAGAGCAAACCGACACCGAGGGTCCAAGCGACATCAACAATCCCGGCGTTCCCTCTTCGGCCATGAGTCCACCACAGAATCGCCATCGTGACCGCCAGGAGCACACTCCCGGCCAATAGCGTTAGCCAAACGTCCATGAGCTTTCCCCTTGCGTTACCGTGTTCCCGGGGCGACGCCCAGAGACAATGGGACCAATTTCTTTGGCCGGTCCAAGACAACTTGGATCGTGCCGACGTGGCCTTCCGCGAAACCCGCCTCGCAATAAGCGAGATAATAGTCCCACAGTCGGAAGAACCTCGCATCGAAGCCCATGTCGGCGATATCGTCCCAATGACGATGGAATTCCGTCCGCCAACGACGAAGCGTTTCTGCGTAATGAAAACCGATGTCTTCAATATGAATCACGCGGAAGTCCGTTTCCTGGGCCACTGACTTCAGGACCCCCGAAGTACTGATCAAACAACCACCAGGGAAAACGTACTCACGAATGAAATCGACTTGTTTCAAGTAATCCTGGTAACGATGGTCGACGATCGTAATCCCCTGAAGAACCATGCGGCCATCCGACTTCAATAAGCGGCAGCATTGCCTAAAATACTCGTCTTGGAATTGATGACCAACGGCTTCGATCATCTCCACCGACACGAGCTTGTCGAACTGACCTTGAATGTCACGATAGTCTTGCAAACGAAGCGTGACGAGATCCGCAAGTCCGGCGGCCTCGACCCGTTGCTGCGCGACTTCCAATTGGGCCGGAGAAAGAGTCACGCCCGTGATGCGACAACCATACTTCTTCGCCGCGTAAACTGCTAAACCGCCCCATCCACAGCCAACTTCAAGGAGATGGTCGCTGGAGTTAAGGTCTAGTTTCTGGCACAATCGATCCAATTTCAGCAAAGACGCCGATTCCATCGACGCTTCGCTTCGCCATTCTTCACCTGATGGACCAATGGACTTGGAAAGTTCAGGGAAAACGCCGCTCGAGTAGCTGAGCGTTGGGTCCAACCACTTGGCAAAGAATTCGTTGCTAAGATCGTAATGAGCCTCAATGTTTCTCCGCGAATTCGCGCGATGGTTTCGCCGCAACCAATGACCCACTCGACCCCAAAGCTGCCGAACGAAAGAAGGCTTTCCGATCCGACGGTCGCCGGTTCGCGTGTTGTCGACCAGGATTCTCATCAAGGCGACTAAATTGTCGGCCGAGAAATCACCGGCGATCAAACTATCCGCAAAACCCAAGTCTCCACCCAAAACCAAACGGCGATACGCGGAGGGATTATGGATCTCGACTCTCACCGGCGGAATCAATGAGTCCGTCGCTCCAAATTCGAAAGTTCCGTCCGCGTCCTGAACTGAAAATTGCCCGGCTTTGATGCGATTGAGTTGCCGAAACAACAAGTTGCGAAACTGGCGGTCCCTCCACCGCAAGGCACCGAATGTCTCATGTTCCGAAGCTTCCGATCCACCAAGGGTTTGCCGATCTGAAAGCTGTTCCGAGTCCTGCGAAGTAACTTGACCGCTACCCGATCGAAACTTGACGCCAGACCGAACGGACTTCGGACGCTGAACCTTGTACGCGAGGTCGCCGACCGGCGGACTATCCAAAGCGTCCACCAAAGCTGTTCCTTCAGCCAAATTCATACTCGTCTTTCTATACTTCAACACGAAACTACAAATTCGCAACGATCCGGAAATACAACGACCACCTCATTGAGACGGCCTAAAAATTGACTCGCCTCCAACAGGTTTAACCCCTTTTGAATAGGCTTTTAATCCTCCCGATTAATCCGTCTTTGGCTGTGATACATTAACCATAAATCAAGTCGAAACGTAGATTTTGCCCGTTTCTTTGAATTCGACTGCCTGAGCCGTCTCCTCGATACCAGGGTGGGGCACGTAGGGCACTCGCTTTCGCCACAACAGGAACGCTTGCCAATAGATTGCCAACCACACCGTGAGGGTCATCAGGGGATAGGTCACCAACATCGCCCACCTTCCTCGCCGAGTCCATGGGCGTTTTTTCAAGCTCATCGTCACATGGAAGAACCGTTTGGACGTCGCGAACGAAGAAACATTTTCCTCACCGGAATTTGACTCCTGCCCATCCATATTTTCCGATTGGATTGGCACGTTTTCAATATGCATCGATAACGAGTTTTCAGTGAACTTCACCGCCCAACCGTAGCAAAAACTCATTTTCATAAATGGCGAAACATGAAATCGCTTTTTGGTCAGACGGTTCGAATCCGCAAAAACGTTTCCTGACTCGCCAGCCGCTTTGGTTGCGTTCTCCCGATCCACAACATAGCAATGGCCCTGCCCCCACGGCGTGTTGCGAACTTCTGCCACCATGGTTTGCCATTGGCCGTTTGGGTCCAGGCAGAAATAAAAGGACACGGGGTTCATCACGAAGCCAAAATATCGCAGATGACACAGCAACAAGATTTTTCCCGCAGGGCGTGGTCGTCCCGACCCCTCCACCAAATCACGGACGCACTCATCGAGAGCTCGACTTGGATCACCCAGATGATCGCTGCGACGAAACCACGCGAGGTTAGGCCGACGAAACGACCACGTCCACGAACCGGAAAACGCCGCCGAAAGGTCAGTGAGATCAAGACACACTAGAAAAAGTCGGTACCGAAAGCGGTGCTCTACCGGTTGGAACCGACGGTGCTCGACCCATCCGCGGTACAAACAGCTTTCCATGGGTCCATTCCTAACAGTTTTTGGCTAACTTTGAGAGCGCTGTTCAATCCATCCTCGTGGAAACCATTTCCCCAATAGGCGCCACAGAGCGAAAGACCATTCGCATCGATCCATTGATCGTGTGACTGCTGAGCCGACAGTCTCTCGAGTGAAAAGATCGGATGGGCGTATGGAATCTTCTCGATCACCTGCTGCGGGTCGATTCCTGCGTCGCCATTGAGCGTCACGCAAAACGTTTTCCCTCGAGTCTGTTTATCAGTATACCCTTGTAGCAGGTTCATGTTGTAGGTAACCGTCGCGTGATCGACCGAATCTGAAGTTGGCGTTTTTTTTCGGTCGCTGATCGGCAAATGATAATTCCAAGCCGCCCACGCTCGTCGGTTTCGCGGTAGTGCGGAAACGTCGGTGTGGAGTGTGGCTTGATTGCTTTGATACGGAAAGGCCTGGAGCGTCGTTTCCAACGCCGAGCCTGCCTTCGGCTGCAAGATCCTCAATGCCTGATCCGAGTGACACGCCAACACCACATGATCAAATGCATGTCTGACGTTTGAACGAGTCCCATCCGATTGGCGCGGCTGGACCTCGACCTCCCACCTAGCGGCATCTTTGGCTCCCGCAGCTTCTTTTTGTCGTACCGAAACGACCGGAGATCCTGTGTGGATTCGCTCCGCAAAGCCGCGTGTCAACGGCTCGATGTATTGCATCGATCCGCCGCAAACGACCCGCCACCGAGGACGGTTTCGGATCGTCAACAATCCATGATGATGATAAAACTGACAGATGAATCGAATGGGAAATGACTCGAAAACACCCTGCGGACAGGACCAAATGGCCGACCCCATCGGCAGAAAATATCGCTGATAAAAAGCATCGCTGTAGCGGTTCTGCTTAAAAAACTGTCCCACCGTTTGCGTTTCACCTTCGGTCTCCAGACACTCGACGGCCTGTTTGGCGAACCGCTTGAAGTCGAATAAAAACCGGTAAAAACTCGGGCGGAGCAAATTGCGTCGTTGGGCGAAATAGCTATTGAGCGTGCTGCCACTGTACTCGATGCCGGTCTTGTCGCAGCGAACGCTGAACGACATCTCGGTCGCTTGCGAGGCGACACCTAAGTCGGCAAACAGCCGAATCATGTTCGGATACGTACGGTCATTAAAGACAATGAAGCCGGTATCGACAGGAAGCACGGAACCGTCGGAAACTCGTTTCGCCAACTCCTCGTTGTAACGCGGCAACAATTTCAAACACTCCAAATCCACATAACGCGTGTTCGTGTGACCTCCGATACGATCGTCGGCCTCGAACAGGGTCACGTCAAAGTGACGGTGGAGAAAAAAACCCGCCGACAATCCAGAAATGCCGCTCCCAATAATCGCTAAACTCGGTTTCCGCATGGAATTTCATTTACTTCAAATGGGCGCCGCAGTTACCGTCCACTCGGCAAGAACCCGTTTTTCGGCGGGGCAGCTTGGTGCGATATCTGGCGAAAACTTGGTACATCAGGTTAGCAGCTGGCCGGAACCAAGACCAACGAGTCCAACGAACCATCCAACCGCAGCGAAGGACTCGATAGAGATGATCAAAGGTGTCCAGACCAATCACCCAGGTCCCGTCGGGCAAGCGACCGTGCATCTCGGCCATCAATTCGTCCCAAGTCTTACCGAATTTCGCCGCATCAAATCCGGGTGCCGCAATATCCGTGAACCGGATCAACCCGTCCACGTTCTTTTTCTTGAGCCAACTGATTTCCCTACTGCACAACAAGCAATCGCCGTCGTAGAAGACCTCCAGTTGAATCGGATGTTCAAGGTCTGGGTTCATGTGGTGGTCGGAGGTAGAGGTCGTTGAAATACCCAGCTAGGAACCTGTTTAGCGAACGCTGGTGTACCGGCTTCA
>JAUXWY010000382.1 GCA_030681235.1 Pirellulaceae bacterium
CCCAGATGTAATTGAAAGCGTTAGACATGTTGGTGAAAATCGATATCGTACTTTTTCGAGAATCCCTGTCGCCAAGAGCAATGTCGGTGGCTTTAGGTACTCGGTCGATTGGGACGTTGTTAGCTGCGTTCCAGTCTTGTATGCCCGTTACCCCGGATACACCGACAAAATCCAGAAGGCGCATACTTCAGGGCATGTTGAATGGCTCGAAAGAGATTCGTTGATGCTGCCACAGCGATTGAGAGAAAAAACGCGTGAACTGATGCGATTGCGATCCGGTCAAGGCTTTTCCCAAGATGTAGAACACGAACTTGATTTTCACTGGTTTTCGATCAACAAGGATCTGCCGCAAGAAATGTTTGATCGAGACATCGTTGAACAACCTGGGTACGCCGCAAAAATTCTCTCGGAATATGACTTCGAACAAAAGCAAGCCACGCCAAAATAATCTTAACTCGCCGCAGTTCCGCGATTTGGAATCAGGAAATTTTCTCCTGCGCTGCACTTGGTTTGCCGAGTCGCCAAACACACCGAGCGGTTGGACCGGGCGGCTGACTGCCCCCGACTTGGCCTTTACATTGTTTGCGAAGGCGAAAACCGTTGATACCAAGCAGTAGCACGTTTTGCCTCTCGTGCCCATCTTGCAACTTGGTCAGCGAAAGTCTAGAAGAAGTCTCGTTGAGTTGACGCGATTTTTCCGTTCGACCGTGACGAGGCAATTCCATGAGCTGTTCGATGCATTTTGCTGTTCGCTGGAGTTTAATCGGTGCGTTGTGGCTATTCGCCTCAACCGCCGCAGTGACCGCGCCGGTTTTGGCGGACGATTATGCACCGCAAGTCGGCTCGCCACACGTGCCGTTCACGCTGCCGACAATCGACGATGGCCGGCCAGTTTCTCTCGAACAGTTTCGCGGTAAGAAAGTGCTCTTGATCCAGTTCGCGTCGTGGTGAGCGGGCTGCCGCCAACATGTGCCGGTCTGGCACAAGAAAACTCAAGAATGGGTCGCATCCGGTAAGTTGGTTGTTCTCGGAATCACTCAGGAGCAACATCCTGATCGTTGCCGACTCTTCGCCCAATGGCAAAAGTTCGACTGGCCGATTCTCTGGGACCCGATCAACGTCATGGAGTCCACGGCCGTTCCGATCGTCATTGCCATTGATGAACATGGCATCGTTCGCTCGACTCGGCCGCGGCCGGACACCATTGAAGCCGAGTTCTTGAATGTTGCGTTCTCGAAGGATGGGACAGGAACGCCTGAAGCAAGTACGGACGCCGACGGGCAAGTGCCGAAGCAACCTGATCTGGCGGCGTTGCAGCAAATCGCAGTTCAAGAAAAAACCGCCCGCTCGTATCGCGACTTTGCGGACGCGGCGATTCTTTGGGGAGGCACGACTCAAGTCGACGCGGCCATTGCGGCTTATGCCAACGCGTCGAAACAAAAACCCGACGATGCGGCTGCCATGTTTCGTTCAGGAGTCGCGTATCGCGTACGCTACGATTCCGCATTGCGACAACCCGACGACTTTCGAAATGCGGTGCAACGCTGGGAGCAGGCCTTGGCCCTGAATCCGAACCAGTACATTTGGCGGCGCAGGATTCAGCAATACGGCCCACGACTAGAAAAGCCCTATTCATTTTACGACTGGGTCGAACAAGCTCGGCAAGAAATCTCTGCCCGAGGTGAAGAACCGTTGCCCTTGGTTGTCGTTCCGCAGGGGGCGGAGTTGGCCCATCCCGCTCGCTCATTCGGGATTGCATCGGAGGAAGCGAAATCTCCTGACCCCGAAGGTCGGATTCAGCGAGATACAAACTCGTTGATCTTGGCGGAGATCACGTTGGTACCGTCAGAGGTTCGGCCCGGCGGTTCAACACGAGTCCACATTGCGCTCTCTCCGAATGTGACGCTGCAAGCCCATTGGAATAACGAGGCAGATCCGCTCCACGTTTGGGTGGATGTACCAGAGGGATGTCAAATAAGCCAACGTTCGCATACGGTCGCTCCTGGAACGAACGAGTCGACAAGTCTTGAAGTCCGCCGCGTCGATTTTGAGGTCCAAGTCCCGGCTGATGCCACCGGAACCATCAAGCTTCCTGTCTATGCCTTGTATTTCGTATGCGAGGATGTGGACGGCGAGTGTCAATATCTACGACAAGATCTCGAGGTCGAGATCGCAATTGCAGACGTCGGCAAATGAGACCGCCGGAACGCCACTAGGAAAAGCCCTTCGCGTGTCGCATAATGAGACGGTGCCGTATTGGCTGGTTCCTTGGCTTCCATCTCTGCGAGACTCATGAGCGCGTCCCCAAAAACTCCCGCGATCGGCTTGGAAATGAAAGTTGGACCCCGGGCTGGGGCTCGCTTCGAATTGGATCCTAAAGTCAAGACGTTGATCGGCCGCGGCATGCAGTGCCAAATCCAATTGCAAGACCCACAAAGCTCGCGGATTCATGCCACCGTTTATTTTGACGACGATCGCTGGTGGATTCGCGATACCGAAAGCTCCAACGGAACCTACGTCAACGGACAACGCATCAACCACGCTCAATTGACCTACGGCAACGAGTTCCGGATCGGCTCGACGGTGTTTGCCTTTTCGCAGTTTACGGGACCAGCCGCCGGTGGCGAGCATCGTTCGACCATCGATCAAACCGTCGTTTTCGAGAACCAACTTCCGCCCGATGATACAGGCCAATACACGTTGGGTTTTTTGAAGAACATCGCTCAAGGCGAAGACTTTTTTTTCTTGTTTCAATTGGCGGTCAAGCTCTTAGGAGCTGAGACGCCGGAACAAGTTGTTCGACTAAGCCTGGAACGCCTGGTCCAACGCACCGATGCCAATGTCGCGGGTTTCTTGTGGCTCAGCGAAACCGGGCAGCTCAAACCGAAGATCGTGTTGCCTGACGATGAAGCGCAGAATGTTCAACTGCAGCCAAAACTTACCGACCGGGTGATTCAACATCGCCGGGCCATCCGAGTGGAACATGAAACGGAGAATGGCAAAAAGGAATTCGTCGACTCTATCTGTGTCCCAGTGCTGCGAGATGGAACCGTTGTGGGAGCGGTCCACATCTATCGACGCCAACACAAATTTCGCGACGAACATTTTCGACTTGCCTGCTCGGCCGCGAATATCATGTCGTTGGGACTCGCCCGAGCGAATCGGCACGCGATGCTGGAAGCAGAAAATGAACGTCTGGCGAAATCGGCGGCGGAGTCGGATGAAATTCTAGGCGAGAGCAAACCCGTTGAACAACTCAAAGCCAAGATCCAAAAGATTTCCAAAGCGACCGGCTGCGTGTTGATTCGTGGCGAAAGTGGCTCGGGCAAAGAACTGGTGGCTCGAGCCCTGCATCGCGCGAGCCCGCGCAGCGATCGGCCACTCCTGTCCGTAAACTGTGCCGCCATCCCGCGCGACTTGATGGAAAGCCAATTGTTCGGACACAAGAAAGGGGCCTTCACCAGTGCCGATTCCGACCATCAAGGTTGGTTCCAGCAGGCCGATAGCGGCACACTGTTCTTGGACGAAGTGGGTGAACTAACTCTCGATGGGCAAGCCAAACTGCTCCGCATCTTGGAGGGGCATCCGTTTTTGCCGGTCGGTGGGACTCAGCAATTGACAGTCGACGTCCGAGTGATCTGCGCGACGAACCGGGACTTGCGAGAATTTGTCGAAGAGAAAAAATTTCGCGAAGATTTGTTTTATCGACTTAGCGTGTTCGAACTCTATGTTCCACCTTTGCGAGAGCGTGGTCCGGACATCCAGCTATTGGTCGAACATTTCTTGGATGTGTTCAAACACAAACACGGTCGCCCGGAACTGAAACTCTCTCCTGAAGGTCGGCAAAAACTCTTGAGTTACCAGTGGCCTGGCAACGTTCGTCAGTTGCGGAACGTGATCGACAGCGCCGTGATCATGGCCGACTCGGATTTGATCCTGGCCGAAGACTTGGGGCTCACTTCAACCAGCCCCGATCGAATGGAAACGCTGCGCATCGATCATTGGGAACGCAAGTTGATCATCGAAGCCTTGCTGCGTTCCGAGAGCAACATCCCCCAAGCGGCCAAGTTGCTCGGGATGTCCCGCGCGACGCTGTATCGCAAGATCGACGACTACGGATTGAAACGCTAAATGTTTACTGCATTTCAATGTCCGTTATCGCAGCGACCGTTGGAACTTGCGACACCCGAGCTAGTGGCGACCGTCAATCAAAAGATCGGTGAACAACGACTGGTGACCGTGGAAGGGCAGGGCATTGCACAACCTGTCGAAGGTGGCTGGTATTGTTCTCATTCTCGGCGATTCTATCCGATTCGCGATGGCATTTTATGCCTAATCGCCGATCAAGCATTCGACCTGCAAAGCATTCTCTCAATGGAGCAACGATCCACATGACTCAACCAAAGACTATCTTCAAACGAATCATTGACGGCGAAATCCCTGCCAAGATCGTGTTGCAGGACGATCAGTTTCTGGCGTTTCACGACGTTTCACCCCAAGCACCAGTCCACGTGTTGGTGATCCCCAAACACGAGGTCGTGAGTTTGGCGGATGTTGGCCCAGCGGACGCCGAATGGTTGGGCGGGATCATGGTGTTCATTCGCGAAGTCGCCGCGCACTTGGGTCTAAGCAACGGTTACCGCGTCGTCACAAACATCGGCAGCGACGGAGGCCAAAGTGTCCCGCACCTGCACTTCCACATTCTCGGACAACGCCAACTTCAATGGCCACCGGGATAGTTGTGAGCCACAGAGAAAACAGAGGGCACGGAGGAACACAGAGAATGCTGCCCCCGAGGGTGTCTCCGGCTTGCAAATTCTCGATCGTTCTTGTCTTTCGGTTTGCTGATAACAGAGTTTGACATTCTTTGTCATCTGGTCGATACTGTGACTTGGAGGATTGTTGCCATGAATGTTTCCTTAACTAAAGAACTTGTGAAGCTGGTTGAAGCCAAAGTCGCGTCTGGTTTTTACGGCTCGGCTAGCGAGGTAATCCGCGAAGCTTTGCGACTCTTACAGAAGAAGGATGAAGCCGAGCGAATCGCAATCGAGGCGACTCGTGCCAAAATCAATGAGGGATTGCGAGATGCGAAGGCGGGTCGAGTCACAGCTTTCGACAAAAAAGGGTTAAGAGCTCGAATTAGCGAAATCAAATCGAATGGCCGTGCGGCGCGCCGCGACAGCAAATCGGCCAAATGAAACTACGAATTCATTCGAGCCTTGAGCCTGACGCTGTGTCAGGCTTCGATATTTCGAGTCGCAACTGACGTCTTTTCGATGCAGGCTTTTTCACGTAGCCAACGCTCAACTCGTCTCCAAGAGCGATCGGGGCGCTCGCTCTACTATCTGCGTCTGCCCGAGGCGAATCGGTTAGCGAAGCTCCAACGCTGCGACTACTTTCGTTTCGTGTACTCGTCAATCGATTGGTGGCGGCAGTTGGAGGGATTCCCGTACCACGGGAGCGAAGTGCAATTCCTGTTGACCTAGTTTTTCAACAGTCGCTTCCAGGTTCGATGTTTCGTGGATTTGATTGAAATCATAGTAGGCGATCAGACCCTCGCTGGAGGGATCGACCGGTCTGTTTCTGTCACGCTGGATATCCTCTATTGTCCTGGCAACGTTCCAGCAACGGACCTCATCCATTGAACCGCTGAAATAACGAGGAGCCTGATTCGTGTTAACGCCCAGAAACGCCGCCAACGTGGCGTCACCAAAGTCGGGCACGGTGTCTTCTGACGATGCTTCCAATGAGCCGTCGATGTAAAGATGCAGTTTTCTATCGTTGTCGCGCACGACCGTAAAATGGTGCCATTGGCCGTCGGTCACGTGGGTCTGACTGCGCAGGTCGATTCCACCCGCAGTCCCAGGCGGGTTGCGATGAACGACCCGAAAACGTCCGTCCTGTTGGACCTCGGTTACCAACGCGGGCAGATCTCCTGACCTAAGCGAAAAAACGGCATAGGGCAGAGATGGCGATCTCACCAGGCTGCCTTTAGACACCACCGACTTGAACCAGCCCTCGACCGTGAAACTGGCTTTGTAAAAGGGGAGGGAGCCCAGTTCGCCATAGCTAGAACCAGCGAAGTAAATCGCGTGGTTGGATTCCAACGTCGTGGTCGGCTCATTCGAGTCGCCCGATGCCATGAAAGACTTTGCCGGAAGGGACGTCACAACCTGCGGCACATCTTGAGAATAGAAAGTGCCGTGGTTCTCCCCAATTACATTGTTTATCCGCGAAAGCGTTGCGACGTCGGTCGTCTGAGCAGTGAGCCTTCGGTAACTCGACCGCAGGCCAACGTAATACTCTAAAGAATCAGGATCATGTTGCAGCAACCAACCATAATGGAATACTGCGGCGAACCAATTTTCAGCGGTGATGGCATCTGTCGCCTGCTTTTGGTGCCAAAACGAATCGAAGCTTGCTTTCGTTTTTCGCCTCGCTTTTTCGTCGGGGGTATTCTTGTATTCCAGATCGACCAACACGACGTTGTTGGATTCGGTGGTCACAAACCATCGACCGTCGGGACAAGTGTGGGTGAGCACCTCTGACGGCGCCCACATTGCATCTGGAATCGTCTCGCGCGTCGCAACATTCCAGACCAGTTTTTCATTTTC
Source organism: Pirellulaceae bacterium (assembly GCA_030681235.1). Taxonomy (GTDB): domain Bacteria; phylum Planctomycetota; class Planctomycetia; order Pirellulales; family Pirellulaceae; genus M30B19. Next base: position 6,615 of record JAUXWY010000382.1, read on the forward strand.
GGACTCCGAGTAGATTCGTGAACCATCCTGGCTGAAGGTCACGCTTGACACCGTATCGGAATGGCCACTGAGGATCTCGGATTCGCTATGATGCGGAGCGTCCCAGATACGTATGTTACCCATTCCGGCGACGGCAGCGGCCAGCCGTGTACCATCAGGGCTGAAGGCGACGGATTCAACACCATCTTTGCCTGGGAAAAACGTCATGAACTCCTGACCGCTTGAAGATTCGAATAGGTGAACGGAGTGGTCTGTTCCGCACGCTGCGAACCGATTGCCATCAGGACTGAAGGCGACTCCAAATACGGCGCCGCTGCTGGCATGAGCGGTCGCAATTTGCTTGCCTGAGACAACATCCCATACTCGGATCTTTGTGTCATAGACGCCTGACACAAGTCGCTTACCCGTCTGGTCAAACGCCAACGTCCTCACGAGCCCCGTGTGCCCAGTGAACGTTCGAATTTCACTGCCGGTCTCGACGTCCCACAGTTTGACCGTGTTGTCATAGCCTGCGGACGCAAAGCACGAACCATCCGGGCTGTAGGCGACACCATACACAGTACCCTGATTGCCGTTGAGCGTCGCGGTTTCCTCATGTGCATGCACGTCCCAGAGTTTAATCGTCCCGTCCCTACTTGACGACACAAGCCTGTTACCGTCCGGACTGTACGCGACTCCGGTAACACGACCGGTATGCCCTTTCAAGACGGCGACTTCTTCACCCGTTTCGGTGTTCCAAAGGCGAACCGTGTTGTCATCCGATGCCGAAGCAAGCCGCGTCCCGTTCGGGCTAAAGAACAGCCCATTGACTTTGGCCGTATGCCTATTCAGCCTGAACTTCACATCGCCCGTCTGCGCGTCCCGCAGGATGACCGATTCTGATCCCGATGCGAGTTGCCTGCCATCCAAACTAAAGGCGACGCAATGCACAAATCCCGAGTGCCCACTCAATGTGAGGTCGTTATCGCCGTGAGTATTCCAAATCCGGACGGTTCCGTCCCGGCAGCCGGAGACAAGTCGCCTCCCGTCGGGACTAAAGGCGACTGCCCATATCGTTTTGGCGTGTCCACTGAGCGTATTGATCAAGTTGCCCGTTCGAGTGTCCCAAATCTTGATTTCCGTCGAATCACCCGCAGTCGCCAACTGTGTTCCGTCCGGGCTGAATGCGACGCAACGAACGATTCGATTGTGTCGACTCACTTCGCCGACATGTTCCCAGGTCTGCGTATCCCACAGCATGCAAACGCTATACGTGACGCCCGCCAACCGAGTACCATCGGGACTGAAAGCCAGGCGTCGCACTTCCGGATAGGAGTGCTGGACGACTTTGATTTGCTCCCCGGTTCCTGAGTCCCAGATTCGCAGCGTACGGTCACCACTACTAGTCGAAGCAAGTTGCTTGCCGTCCGGACTGAAGGCGACGCCCACGACAGACGCCGTGTGCCCGGTAAGCGTGAAGATCTCCGCGCCCGACTTCGGGTCCCAGACTTTGACGGTCTGATCTACCGATGCCGACGCGATTCCATCTCCGCTGGGACTGAACGCCAGCCCGTTAATAGCACCTAGATGTCCGCTGATCGTATGGATGATGTCGCCAGACTTTGCGTCCCACAGTCTGACCGTCGCGTCACTCCCGGCCGACGCAATTAATGAACCATCTGGGCTAACGGCGAGTCCGTCGATTCGTCCATCATGCGACTTGAGTTTGCCGAGTTCCTGTCCGATTGCCGCATCCCATATTCGAATGGTACCACTTTCGTCGGTCGAAACCACGCGCGTTCCGTCTGGAGTGAAAGCGACTTCGTAAACCGGGCCAGTATGCCCCATACAGGTTACGTCGCTGCCCTGGAATTTCCGGTTGCAATAGTGCCACTCGAAGTTGTCACGATATTCAGTTGGGATCTGATGCAGCAACGTTCGAGCCTCCACGGCTCGATTGGCATCGTACCTGGCTACCGCGAGTTGAAACTTGGCCGCCGCTTCAGAATCTCGCAAGCGTTGTGCCTCGCCGGACGCGATTTCCTCTGCTTTTACCGCGCGGCGTTCGTTCGATTCGGCATTGGCTTTTTCCAACACCGCGACTCGTTTACTGACTTCGGCCTTGCCGCGTTCGGTACGCGCTTCATCCGTCTTGTATTCCGCAAGTTTGGTTTTCTGGATCGCTTGAAACATCCCGTAAGTCGTTCCCGCGATTCCAATGAGCAAAACGGCGGCAATGGCGAATAGGGCCGCTACGAGCCCGCGGTTTTTTCTGGAAAATTTCTGAATCTGATACCAGGTGGATGGCGGCCTTGCCGTAACCGCTTCTCCCGTCAGAAAATTGGACAAGTCCTTGGCGAAATCATTGGCGGTTTGATATCGGCGACTGCGATCTTTTTCCAGGGCCTTCATCACGACCCAATCGAGTTCCCCCTTGAGAATTTGCCGGAGTCTGGCGGGATGCAAACGCCGCAAGTCACTTACAGCAGAGTTGATGCCGGGCGAAGATGACCTCAGGCGACTGCTAGGGCGAGGTGGGTCTTCCTCCCGAATCGTCTTCAGCATTCCCAGCAGTGCGATTTTCCCTAACTGCTCTTTATCCAAGGGTGTCGAACCGGTTAGCAGTTCATACAGCATCACTCCCAGCGAATAGATATCTGTGCGAGTGTCGATGTTCGCCGCATCCGTTCGTTCCAGCCCAGCCTGCTCCGGTGACATGTACCGAACCGTACCGACGACTTTGCCATACTCCGTCTCCATCGTCATGTCCGTCAGCGACAATCTTTGGTCGACGGCTTTTGCCAAACCGAAGTCGATGACCTTGGGAACTGCTTCGCCGTCGATATCGGCGACCAAAACATTCGACGGCTTTAGATCGCGATGAATAATGCCTTTTTGATGCGCGTGCTGCACGGCGTGGCACACGGCAACGAATAACTTTAGCCGCTCATCGACGCTCAATTTTTTTTCATCACAGTACTGAGTGATGGGAATTCCGTCGACTAGTTCCATCACAAAATACGGGCGACCATCGGGAGTCGTGCCCGCATCCAAGACTCGGGCGATGTTGGGATGGTCCATCATCGCCAGCGTTTGCTTTTCCGCATCAAATCGAGCCAGCACGTCCCGAGACTGAAATTCCGACTTGATCAGTTTGAGCGCGACTCGACGTTTGACCGGGCGAAGCTGATCCGCCCGCCAAACGACTCCCATTCCCCCACGCCCGATCACTTCGATCAGTTGAAAATTGTCCAGGTTGGGGGGCACGTCCGTTGGGGCAAAGTTCGCGTCGCCGACTCGAGCCATCCTTGCGCTGGTCGGAACTGTCCGTTTCGCGAGATTTTCAAACACGGCAGCAACCAGACGGTGCTGTTGCGGGAATCGCTGAAGATAGTCGTCTGGTTGCGGGTTTTCGCTTTGCTGACTACGGTATTCAAGTTCCATCGCCAGCAGTTCCGCCAGCAGTTCGTCTCGAACGGCCTCCGGAGCGTCGGTCAAAAAATCCTCCATGCGCGGAGCGTCGCCCTTCAGCAACTCTTGATCGAAACGGTCGCCAAGAGCGTCGATTTCAATAAGTTGCTGATTCGTCAGCGCCTCGTAGGCCGGATTTTTGAATGAGGGGTTGTCCATGGAATTCGAATTGTGAAAGTGCTTCGTCACTCCTCTATGGTCAAACAGTTAGAAACACCGACACAAGTCGGCTAACGTTTACCCGGAATACCGTTGAAGAGGTGGCAGGCACACTCCGTGTGCCGTCCGCCAATCCCGAAGAAACAACTGCTTTGGGGTGGTCACGGCACACGAAATGTGCCTACAACCGAGCGGCGCTTAACGGCATTGCGTTTACCCGTGACTAGGGCTCCCCATCATGCAGACCCGCCTCCGTCCAAATTCGACGGATTCGCTCCAGCTTTCGTTCGATGGTCCGTTGCGTGCAGTTCAGTTCGGTGGCAACTTCGCTATTTGTCGCCCCCTGAAACTTGAGCAACACGATCCGCTTCAGCGTTTCGTCCGGGATCGCGTCGAGCAGTTGGGCACAACTTTCCGCGACTTCGGCCAACTCGTCGGGTGGCGGCTGTTTGGAACCGACCGCGTTGATCCCCTCATCGCCAAGCTCGGCAAACCCGGAATCACCCCGAACGGTTCCGCTGCCGCGTTTCTGACGATGGGCATGCCGCAATTGTGCAGATATTTTTCGACTCGTGATGACGGCCAACAGACCCCATAAGGCATTGCGATCTTTAGCTTCTAGTCGGCCATCGGAGATACCACGGCAGAGACTATGAAACGCACTGTTTGCGGCGTCGTTCTCATCGTATCGGCGACTGGTCAGTGGGTCGAGTTTTTGACGTGCGAACTCACAGACCCGTGCGGAAAGATGTTCCCACAGTTCTTTGGCTGCCAGTTCATTGCCATCGGCAAGTTGGTCAATCCAGCCCGTGATGGATTGGTTTTCCATAATTCAACGACCCGGATGTGGACCCCGCTAGGGCCTGATTCTAACACACGACCACCCCCGTAGTCTGTCGTATTCAGCCGAAAAATGGAAACAAGCGATGAATAAATGCCAATAAAGGAGCCACCCGCTAAAGATGGCTTAAATTCGCTCGGATGACGCGCGGAGCCACCGCCGCCACTTGGCTTTGACGCCAGTGGGGCGTCTTCACGCGCTGATCTTGGGTACTACACCGCCGCCACTTGGCTTTTCGCCAGTGGGGCGTCTTCGCACGCTGGTCTAGGGTACCGCACCGCCGCCACTTGGCTTTACGCCAGTGGGGCGAGGATTAACCACTACGCGGAACGACCACAAGCATGGGTTTTAGAGGCCGTAGGACCGACTTCGCTTCAGAAACGTCCGCAAGTAGGCCGATCGGGTCTGTTCTTGGGTACGAACGTCCGAGATTGCCGGCGTGAACGTTGCGGTCTCGGTGGGGTTTATTTGCTAAACAAGTCTGTCCCTCGACCGCTTCCTTTGCGGCGGTTGCGTGCGGCTTAGTGGTGAATCCTGGGCTCAACCGAGATGAACTCGGTTGGGGCCGGCTCATGCTCTTCCTTTGTTCTTGCGTACCGCACCGCCGCCACTTGGCTTTACGCCAGTGGGGCGAGGATTGACCACTACGCGGAACAACCACAAGCACGGGTTTTAGAGGCCGTAGGACCGACTTCGCTTCAGACACGTCTGCAAGTAGGCCGATCGGGTCTGTTCTTGGGTCCGAACGTCCGAACTTGGGAGCGTGAACCGTTGCGGTCTCGGTGGAGTTTGTCCTCTAAACAAGTCTGTCCCTCGACCGCTTACATTGCGGCTGCGGCGTGCGGCTTAGTGGTGAATCCTGGGCTCAACCGAGATGAACTCGGTTGGGGCCGGCTCATGCTCTTCCTTTGTTCTTGTGTACCGCAACGCCGCCACTTGGCTTTACGCCAGGATAAGTTAGCGTGGCCGGCACCATTCATCCTATTTTGCACTCAAGGGAAGTCGTCGAAGTGCGATGCGCCGTTCGGTTACTGTCACCGCTGCGCCCGATACAAGATCGCTCATGGCTGCGGCTTCAACTCGTTGAATGATACTTGCCACCTGTTCGCCTTTCATTCCTTCGATCCGAATCCGAATTACGGATGGGAACAACGCTCCAGAGAGCGCCAGCAACGCATGGAAGTCCGCATCTAACGTTACCACTACAGCTTCTCGTTTCCGGCCTTCCTCCAGGATTGCCGCATTGCCGCATCACTGGCCGCCGCCATTCCGAGAGTGCCAACATGCTCAGACTCGATTCCCATTTCCCGAAGGTATTCGACTGTCGATCTCGATAGGCCTTGATCAAGCAGATACCTCATGAAACGCCACGGAGTTCGAGAACTTTGTCATCCAGATGAGCCGCCGCATACGCCAGCGATTGGCGAATGTCCTCTTCTTCAAGTTCTGGATACTCTTTCCTTAACTCACCGCGATCTGGATAGATTGCCAATGCTTCCAAAACTCTCCGGACAGTTAGCCGCATGCCACGAATGCATGGTTGTCCATTCATCTTGGTAGGGTCGATTGTGATTCGGTCCAGGTTCGTCATCGCGATTCGTCCTTTGCTCAAGTTGAGATGCCGCTTCGGTATTGTAACTCGAAAGAAACAAAGGTGTCAGGGACCGAATACGCCATTTTTGCTGGAAACGGTTCCTGGCTCTTTTGTCTTTCTGACCGAGATGAACTCGGTTGGGGCCGGCTCTTGCTCCTTCTTTGTTCTTTGGAAGCCAAACCGCCACCACTTGGCTTTAAGCCAGTGGGGCGAGGCTTGACCACTAAGCTGAACAACCACAAGCACGGGTTTTAGAGGCCGCAGGACCGACTTCGCTTCAGACACGTCTGCAAGTAGGCCGATCGAGTTTGTTCGTGGGTACGAACGGCCAAGCTCGCGACCGTGAACCGTTGCGGTCTCGGTGGCGTTTGTTTGCTAAACAAGTCTGTCCCTCGACCGCTTCTCGCGTGCGGGGCATCGTTCTAGCTGCCAAACTTGCGTTCCAACCGGAACGAGCCGGTTGGGGGCGGCTCTTGTGCGTGTTTTGTTCATGGATGGCTACACAATTTGTACTACACAATTTGTAGTTGTTCTTCCAACTCGGCGGCCTTGATGAACAGCACGTTATTCTCTTTGTGGACATGTTGGTGCATGTTGAGTTGCAAGGTTTGCAACGCATCCAGCATCGCGCGATAGGTGTTGCAGGCCCAATCGGGTGCAGTGTACTGATCTGTCAATTCGGCGATCGCGTGCAACGCGTCACCGGCATGATCGTGCTCCAACAGCATTTGCCGAATCGGATTTCGAATCGTGCCACAGTGAGACGCCGGCAGAGGTTGATCCGGATTCTGATCGCGATGAACTTCCATTTTTCGGATCATTGGAAATAGAATCACTTCTTCTTTCATCATGTGCGGTTCCAGCTCCGCCCGCAATGCCTCGAAGCTGTGACGAACCTGGAGCAAACGCGGGTCTTCGCCGCCGTGAACTTTGGCCACCTTGGCCGTCATTTGATCGAGTCGCGGCAGTTCCGCCTTGAGGTAGGCGTGATGCGTTTGTTCGATGTGGTCGCAAAGTTTCGTCAACGACATCGCGTCCGAATCGATGTACTCGGAGCCGTCGCGATTCATCGAGTCCTCGCTCTCCAATTGCTCCCAGACCGTAACAACGTTCAAGCCGCGCTTTTGGCAGGCTTCTTGCAGCGACAACTTGCCGCCACAGCAATAGTCGATCTTGAGGTCTTCGAACACCCGAGCTCGTCGCGGGCACTCGCGAACCAATTGCCCAATCGTGATCGCATCGTCTTTCACTAACATTGGATTCCTCCTGGTCTTATCGAAAAAAGCTCGCTCCCACCCCCGAACGAATAAGGCAAACTCGCCGCCCAGCCACCGCCTGCCCGCCGAACAACCGCTTTCGTGCATTCATGCACTCTTTACATGAATCTAGCGATTCGCTAGAATGGCGTCAAGGGAGCCAGAGAGGTTTTGCCAGAATACGCGGAGAAATGCATGAAACTGTTGTCGGAAGCAGCGGAGTCTGGATTGCGGGCCACCGTTTGGCTGGCGCAACACCCGGACCAGTCATTCAAGGTGAGGGAGATTGCCGAAGCGATTCATGCCGCTCCTGGCTACTTGGTCAAAGTCCTACAACATCTCACGCGGGCTGGCATCGTCGCCGCTCGGCGTGGGATTCAAGGTGGGATCACCCTGGTGCGATCCGCCGACGAACTAACCGCGTTGGACGTGATCAATGCGATCGATCCGATCGAGCGAATCACGACCTGCCCATTGCGTTTGACCTCGCATCGCCATTCACTCTGTCCCCTTCATCAACGAATCGATCGCGGCTTGGAGACCATCGAGGAAACCTTCCGCTCGGTCACGATCGCCCAGTTGATGGAATCCGCTGAATCAAGCCAATCGTCATGCCAATTGCTCTGCGGTAGCAGCAGCGAGTCGCTTGGTTCTTGATTCATTTGTTCTGGAGCTTGTTCCAGATCAAGAATACATTTCCAAATTCGAAAGGCAAACACATGCGATTCGTAACACTAATCCGATTTACCGAACAAGGCTCGCGCAGCTTGCACGAGACGACCGTGCGAGCTGATCGATTCCGTCACGAAGCCGAAACCAGCGGACTAAAGATCCACCAACAGTTGTGGACGCAAGGCAGGATCGATGGCATCTTGATATTCGAGGCCGCCGATTTGGAAACCGCGTCGCGCGCCATGCTCAAGCTGGCTGGCCACGGTTTTGTGCGAACCGAAACAATGCCCGCGTTTGATTTCAATGAAATGTCCAAACTAATCCAGTGACGGTTCTACTTGATCGACGAGTGACCACACACAAAACCTGCCGAATTCATCGCCCTGCGGTCCATTCGGCAGATTTTTTTGTGTTTATCCTTCGCTCAACTGCACCCCATGCTACTGCCGCAGTTGTAACACAAATAACAATTGCCGTTGCGAACAGTAATCGCGCCGCATCGATCGCAGGCCGGTGCGTCGGTTTGAAATTTGGCAACTGAATTGATCGCCTCGACATTCGAACGTTCCTGAGACGAATCGAGTATGTCCAGTTCGGTCGTCGCCGGTGCGGCCTTCAGAAAAGTATGGCCGAGCCACCGGAAAATGTAGTCCACAACGCTTTTGGCGATCCGGATGTCAGGGTTGCGAGTATGACCCATCGGCTCAAAACGCGTGTGGCTGAATTTGTTCACCAAGACGTCCAACGGAACGCCGTACTGCAGTGCCAGCGAGATTGCGGTCCCGAAACTATCCATCAATCCACCAACCGTACTACCCTCCTTTGCCATTGTAATGAACACTTCTCCTGGACGACCGTCCGGGAATAGACCAACGCTGAGGTACCCTTCGTGTCCGGAAATGCTGAACTTGTGGGTCAAGGAATGGCGTGTATCCGGCAGTCGTTCGCGATACGGCTGCCCCAAGGTTCTCGCAGCCGTAGGCGAAGTTTCGTTCTTGACATCCTTTTGTTTCTTGGTTGACAAGGGCTGACTTTGTTTCGATCCATCTCGATAGATCGCCATGGCTTTCAGGCCTAGTTCCCAACCCCAGTAGTACGCGTCCTCAATGTCTTTCGGCGTGCAGGTATTTGGCATGTTGACCGTTTTGCTGATCGCGCCCGAAAGAAATGGTTGCGCAGCCGCCATCATTGTGACGTGGGCTTGCCAACGAATACTGCGAGTGCCGCTGGCGGGAACGAACGCACAATCAAAGACCGGCCGATGCTCGTCGCGCAAGTGTGGTGCATTCTCGATGTTATCGTGCTCGCTGAGGAACTTTTCGATTTCCAGAATTTGCTTTGCGGTGTATCCCAAAGTCTGTAGCCCCAATGGCACGGAGCGATTCACTAACTTGAGCGTCCCACCGCCGGCCAATTGTTTGTACTTGACCAAGGCAATATCGGGTTCGATTCCCGTCGTATCGCAGTCCATCATGAAACTGATGGTACCGGTTGGTGCCAGAACCGTCACTTGGGCATTGCGAAACCCGTGCCGAGCTCCCTGCTGCAAGACAGAGTCCCACAATGTTCGAGCCGCATCCTTCAGTTCCAACGGGACCGAATCATCCAATTGCTCGACTGCGGATCGGTGCATTTCCATGACTTGCCCCATGGGCCGCGCATTCAATTCGTATTTGGCGAACACCCCTTTGGTACGCGCCAACTCGATGCTCGTCAAATTAGCAGCACCGTGCATGAGTGCTGTAAAGGCGCCACACAACCCTCTAGCCTGGGCGGAATCGTATGCCAATCCGCTGGTCATCAACAGCGCCCCCAAGTTCGAATATCCCAAACCCAACGGTCGGAACTCGTGACTGTTCCGCGCAATCTCGGCTGTCGGGTAGCTGGCCCGATCCACGATAATATCCTGCGCAATCAAGAACAATCGGCAAACTGCCATGAATCCATCTGTATCGATACTTCCGTCGTGACGACGGAACTTCATCAGATTGATGGATGCCAAGTTGCAGGCAGAATTATCCAAGAACATGTATTCCGAACAGGGATTACTGGCATTGATTCGCCCGCTGTTTGGACAGGTGTGCCAACGGTTGATCGTAGAGTCGTATTGCACTCCGGGATCGCCGCAGTGCCAGGCGCACTCGGCCATATGAGCCCATAGGTGACGGGCGGGGTATTCGGGCGCATTGCCCACGCCGCGATGACTAACCCATTTTGTCTTCCATGTTTCATCTTTAGCAATCGCTCTCATGAAATCGTCGGTCAGTCGCACCGAGAGATTGGCGTTCTGGAACATGACCGAGGCATAGGCTTCACCGTTGAAGTTGGCGTCATATCCTTCTCGAATCAGCGCTTGCGCCTTTTGCTCCTCCCGCCATTTGCATTCAACAAAGTCCCAGATATCTGGGTGCCCCACTTGCAACGATTGCATCTTAGCGGCTCGACGCGTCTTACCACCGGACTTGATGACCGCAGCAATCTGATCAAAAACTCGCATGAAAGACAGTGGCCCGCTAGGGCGACCACCACCCGAAAGTCGCTCCCGGTAACTGCGAATGGTCGACAGATCCGTCCCCGTACCAGAACCGTACTTGAACAACATGGCTTCGCTGGCTGCCAGCCGCATAATATCATCCATGCGGTCCGCGACGCTTTGAATGAAGCAAGCGGAGACCTGCGGGAATTCGTACGCATTACTTAGTGATTCGGAGCATTGGCGTTCGATATTGAAACGCCATTGCTGCCCAGCCCCGTGGGTCTGGTACTTCGGAAATAGTCCAACATTAAACCAGACTGGAGAATTGAACGAGCCAACTTGATGCAAGCACAACCAAGTAAGATCGCGGTAGAACCGTTCGCCATCGTCCGCCGAAGCAAAGTAACCGTCTTCAAGTCCCCAATCCGCAATGGTCCTAGTGACTCGATGAATCAATTGCCGAACGGAAGACTCTCGTTCGTCGGGCCGATGTGGATCGCCGTAAAAGTACTTGCTGACGACCACATTGGATGCCAATTGGCTCCAATCCGCCGGGACTTCACATTCCGTCTGCTCAAATAGATTGTTGCCGTTGTCGTCTTTGATAAAGGCCGTACGTCGCTCCCACTTCACCGTATCGAAAGGATCATGGACTTGTTCTGGACAGAAGCGAGCGGCTATCCTCAGTCCGCTTGATGAATTGAGGATTGGTTCGTTGTCGTCCCAAGGAGTCGGCCCTGTCGCTGGCAACCCGTTATCCGCTCCACTATGAATCGTACTCATGTGCACTCCTTACGATATCAAACCCGATCGTGATGATACATTTTTCTAAAGCGACGGCGACGAAACAGGCTCGAGCCGTGAATTCGCGTCCGCTCCCAATAGAGCGTCGAGCACATCATCAGCCGAGTAAGAACCCGCAGCTGGTGATTTTAGAAATTGAGAAATGCGATTGACCTCGTTCCCACAAGTCACCATCGGCAACTCCGCACCACGGCGTCGCTGTTGCCCCAACCCAACCGTCGCCATCAGACCGTTGCACAAACACTTGCGGCCCGCAGTTTCATGGATCTCCCCGCCTTTCTTGAGGTACGCGTTGATGGGTTCGCCGGAGCACCGCCACCCCACGGTACCGTCGGCTTTCCGGAACGCTTGCCGCAAGTATCCCAAATCACAGACCCGACACCGCGATTCCGAAGCCCGGTCGTCCGCGATCGTTCCATTCAATTGAAGAAGTTTGAACGGAAATCCTGTCGGCGATGCAACCGGGTCCGTGCGGACACTCAACATGTTGCGTTTGGCCAGAGCAATCACGCGCTGCTTGATCGAGTCTTCAATTCCTGACTCTTGGCAAAAGGCGAAGGCCGTGCCGACTTGAATGCCGGCCGCACCTTGCTGCATCGCTGCGGGCAATTGTTCGGCAAAGCCATAAGAACCCGCCAGCCAAAACGGACGGCCAAGTTTTCGGAAGACGCTTAGATCAACAGCATCTCGCAAACCATAAATCGGCTCGCCCTGTTCGTTGAACGACGAACCTCCGCGAGGCGGCGAGTTGTGTCCGCCGGCGGTCGGACCTTCGATCACAAATCCATCCACATGCCCATCAGACTTGGCGGCTAACATTGTCCCCAAGGTTGTCGAAGCAACAATGGCCAAAAATTTCGGACGACGTAACCAGGGAACCTCTCCACAAGTAAAATCATGCGGAGAAAATCGCAAACAATAGTTATCCGTAGCCAAAGCGCCCACGACCGCAAGCGGCAATGTCACCGGTTGACCTTCGCTCAAGCGATCCAAAATCCCTGGAATCCAACGTGGGATGCCGGCGCCCATCAAAACGTAATCAACCCCAGCCAACATGGCACCGTACAGTGAAGGCAATGTGGGTGTCTGGATTTTCTCCAAGTAGTTGATACCAACCAGACCATCGTGCCCAGTTTTGGCTAGCAGCACTTCAACAAAGTTGGCAATCACCACCAACTCGATTTGCTCGGACGTCGGTTGTTGGGAAATCATCATCGTTGGCGCGTATGGTTGTTCCGGCTGTTTCCCACCCGGAATAAAGTAGCGGTGCAGGATCCGTTCCGTCATTTCGGGAAACGGAAATTCGTCCAATGCGTGCCGGATATCGCCGTCCGGATCACCGTTTTGCAATCGTCGCACCAAGACCGCATCGATGGCGGTTCCCGACACCACACCCAGTTGGTTACGCCGGGCTACCGCCCGTGCCAACTTCCAATTGGAGACCGCGACCCCCATTCCCCCTTGGATGATTTGCGGACCATTCATGTGCTCGCTGACCATGCTGATATTCCTCCATGACTCTTTTCGTTGCCAGTGCGCGTTTATTCAGATATACAGACTAACAATTCCGTATTTAGTTGGTCAAGCTGACGTGTTCGTAGACATCTCTACGAGCGGGACGGCCCTGTTCGACCGTGGCAATGTTTCGAATTAATGAGTACCCAACTGCAACAGCCCGTGGGCCGCACACTCGTAGGGATTCTCGCCATCGCGTTCAGGCTTGATGAACTTGCCCGTTGATAGTTCCGGCGACCACTGATGGAGCTGCGACAACCCATCCCACAACATGACGATCCAGGTTCCAATCGCTCCGAACAACGGAACTCGCGAGACTTCACACAACTGCCAACTAAACGATGGCACCCAGTCCTGCATATGAATCCGAGCAAACTGGCGCAAGCCATCCGATACGATCTCACTTCGCTCGGAGTCCTCCGTTTGGCTGGCCATAGCCAACAGCACGGCCAAGAATTCCAATTGGAATCGCAAGTGATCGGGACGTTCGCCGGAGCTGGGCGTTGGATTCCAACCAAAGGCCTGGTAGAACCCTGCGAGATCACCCAAGATGGTTCCCTTATCGCGTCGATCATACGACGCCTGATTGATCGGGCATAATGTCGGACCATCGAACAATCGCCAGTACTCGTCGGACCATTCATCCACGGATGTTTGTTCAGCGGTTGTGAACACTTCTCGTAACATGGACCGCAACGACACGTTGTCCGAGTTGGTCGTGTCTGGAAGTCCACTGGCCCGCAAACATTCTTCCCAGTTCGCCACGGGTTCGGACCACCACTTGGCCGCTGTCGTTGCAGGTAGAGGCGGTCGAAGCATGTCCGCAGTCAACAACACCAAGTCGGCTTGCGCTGCGAATCGGATCAAACTCGGGTTCATGGGGTAATCCTCATAGGAATCCAATTGGAGATGTTCTTTTGCCCGCCGCGATTTTGAGCCTGACCATCCCACACGGCAAACGCAATCAATTGCTGCTGGGGATTCTCTTTGAAGCGCTGAAACAAGATCTCGCTTTCCGTGACCTGCCGCTCAAACACAACGTACCAGCGACCTTCATGCCACACACCGCGAGCGTTGCCTGGTCCGGATTTCGAACTCACGTGAGTTGAAGTGCCGAAACCATGCGCTTTTAATTCTTCCATCGGACATTTTCGTCCAAAGTCGGCCATCGGATTGTTCGATTTTGCGGCGATCATCCACTGCATGGCCATCGGGTCGGCATTGGTCGCAAGATCCACTGCTGAAACCGGCCCGGTCTGGTCCGCAAACCAATAAAAATCGTTGTAGGCGTTGGGGCGAGTGACCACCGTATCTTGAAATCCGGCATCGACATCCAACTGCCATAAAGCTCGCCAATAAAAAATCGCGACTGGCTGATTGGGCCCACCCATGGTGTATGGTGCTCCGTCCACCAAGGGAAACTGAATCGCAACGGCATCGGAGAACGTTGCAAAACTGCTCTCAACGGATGGCGTTTCTTGGGGCCAACTCAAGCGCCAAAGATAACGACTTCCGTCGTGTGCCGCTTGGACTTGGATTTTAGAAACCGTACCTGTCATCAACGTCGGCTCGGCAACTTGTTGCGGAGCCAAAGTAATTTCTTGCGGTCGCACTCGATCCCACAACGGATCCAGTGGGTTATCAATCACAGGCAGGCTGTCCAACTTGGTAACCGAGACTTCTTCAATCGGCTTGACTTCAGCCGGTGGGCCCGACGGGCTTGGTCCTGTTGGACTGCCACCGGCCAAGGGAGTTTCGCTGCCACTCCCCGCTCCGCCGGGCAGTACAACCACCACCGGGCGGCGAGTCGCCAAGAAAATACTCACCACCATCATTACAACGATCAGCGTCAAACCGACCATCAGACCGAACAGCAACCGGCTACTCTCAGATATTCGTTCTTGGTTCATGATCCATTCTCACTTCAAACGTATTCCATGTTCCAATTGCCATTGGCGTTCCAGTGGCATGCCATTAGACCGTGTTCTGGCGATAGGCTCCAAACCGCTCGTCGTAATGTTGACGAAAGTAGGTCGGCTCGGTGAGTGGAACTCGAACGCATTCCACGTCATCGACATCCCAACCGACAGCTTCGTCACCTTGAACGGCAAACCGAGTCAAGATTCGCGGGCTCGATCCGAACAACATCAACGCCCCCAAGAGTTGTTTATCGTCCTTTAGATTGCGATACAAATCCTTGGCGGCCTCGACTCCCGGCCCAAACACCATCTCCAAAAATGGGTCAGGGACATGTACCGGAGGAATGTAGAAGACATTCGGCCCAGTGCCAAATTGCGGGTAACTGGGCAGCGCCAACTTGCGAATCTTGACGATGTAATCCAATGGATTATCGGCCCGGGGCGGTCCCTCGGTGGTCAAGAAACCGTGCATGCGAATTTTGCCAATACACGACTCGACACACAACGCCACATTTCCCTGTTCGACCCGCGGAAAACAGCCGATGCATTTTTCGCTGGCTCGATTGATGACGTTGAAGAAGACTTTCTTGTAGGGACACGCTTCGATGCAGTGTTGGTAACCGCGACATCGTTCTTGATCGACCAAAACGATGCCATCTTCCTCGCGTTTGTAGATCGCCTTCCGCGGACAAGCCGCCAAACACGCAGGGTGATCGCAATGATTGCAAATGCGAGCCAAGTAAAACAGCCAACCTTCGTGGGTTCCCTCGAAATACGAACCCTGATCGATCGACTTCGACAAATCGTCTTCGCCCAAGTTAGGGGAAGCATAGTCTGCTTCGACCGGCAGGTGCCCCAAGGGAGGCTTGCCGGGCCCATTCTTTTCGAAAACCGTCAAGCTAACCAACTGATCTTGGGCGTTCCACTGACAGCCGCCACACTTGTCCATCAGCTTGCTATCCCATGCGTGCGGATAGCCACCGTAGGGTTTGGTTTCGACGTTGTTCCAGAAAATTGTCTCTTGTCCCTTGCCGCTCGTCCAGCAAGTCTTGCACGCGACCGTACAAGTTTGGCACTCGATGCACTTGTTGGTGTCGAACACGTACGCCACTTGTCGCTTGGGCGGAGGAGCATCGTAAGGATACTCCTGTTCCCGACCGATTTGCCAATTGAATCGCTTGGGCATGTTTCATTCTCCTCGAGGCTAGACGCGTTGAAAATACTTCGCCGCTAGGTATCGCAACATCATTGGACTCTCATAAGTTGGCCGGAGTCCTAACGCCGCCGGCCGCCACAACCCCTTGCCACCAAGTCCACCCGGTTCCGCACGTGTGATCTTGACGATCGATTCGCGTGGAGCGCCGGTTGGGCAGTGGACGTCCGGAACAAATCCTTGGCCCATTTCTTGGTT
>JAUXWY010000383.1 GCA_030681235.1 Pirellulaceae bacterium
CAAGAACTGAAACTACTGGCGCGACGAAAACTACAGTCGATGGCAAAACGCCCCGAACTCATGCGAGGCATATTCTTTAGATGCTGTGTCGCGGAATTGTTCAATATGTGACTGGGACATTTTTTTCCGAACGGGCCATACGTTGATGCAAGCGATTGCGCGGGCCAACCGGGTTTATCCTGGCAAGGACTTCGGGCTGATCGTGGACTACAACGGCATGCTCAAGAGTCTGCGCGAGGCGCTCGCCCAGTATGCTCTCGGTGACGATGCGGACGGTGCTGAGGAGATTGTTGCTCCAATTGAGGAACGGGTTCAGGCTTTGATCGATGCCTTGGACGAAACCGAGAAACACCTTTGCGGCCTTGGTTTCGAGCCGAATCGTCTTATCGGCGCACGGGGCTTTACCAAGATACAGGCAATGGCCGATGGCGTAGAAGCCGTCTACACATCCGACGAAAGCAAGCGGCGTTTCGAGATTCTTTCGCGGGTTGTGTTTTCTCGTTTCAAGTCGCTCGTCATGGAGCCAGCGGCGTTTACTTACGCCGAACGCCACGACAATATCGAGGCGATCTACAAGAAGCTCGAAGAGCGACGCGATACGGCCGACGTTACCGAGTTGCTCAAAGAGTTGCATCGCATCGTGAATGAAGCCATTCGCGCTGCGGCACCGGGCGACGACCAGAAGGAATCCAAGTTCTTCGACCTGAGCCAGATCGACCTGGAGAAGCTCCGCGACGAATTCGCCAAGAAGTGCAAACGCAAAGCGACGGCGCTTCAGGATGTCCGCCAAATCGTTGAGGACAAGCTTGCTCAGATGCTCGCCCGCAATCCGCAACGAATGGACTTCTACAAGAAGTACTCTGATATCATTGCCGATTACAACCGCGAGAAAGACCGGGTCACCATCGAAGAGACGTTTGCCAAGCTCGTCGATCTTGCCAACAGCCTGGACGCTGAGCAACGCCGAGCCGCCGAAGAGGGTCTCAGCGAAGAAGAATTGGCGTTGTTCGACCTGCTGACGAGGGAAACTTTGAGCAAGGTGGATCGCGAACGAGTGAAGCAAGCCAGTCGAACTTTATTGGAGCAAGTGCAAAAGCTGATAGAGCCATTAGAGCGATGGACGGATAAAGAGCAGACTCAGGCAGAGGTTGAGACGTTTATACTCGATCATGTGTTTCAGAATTTGCCTTCGCCGCCATTCACTGAGGACGAGAAGCAACAAGTGGCCCGGCGAGTATACGAACACATTTGGCAGCAAAGCGTCACGCAGCAACCGATTGCGGCATAGGTATATTTCCCCGCGAGTCGCCGGGTCGCCAGCCCGACGGCTCACTGCAGTAGCTATTTTGCTTCTGCTCGGATCGCTGTTTCTGCAGGCCGATCATCTTCTCAAAAAATGCAGTGACACTCCCTGCACCATTGCGGCGTCAGAAGTGCCGTGATTTACGGGCTTTTTGGGAAGTGCACCGGAATCTGCACCGCTTGGTGGACAGCACCGAGGTTTTTCGGAGGATTCTGCAGATATTCGAATCCTGTTCTCTCCGCTTTATCAAAGCAACGATCGGCATTTTGGATTATGATCTCCAAAATGCGACAACCCGTTTCTACCTTCCCACGCGTTTCCGCGTTACTGACGTTTGATTTTCGAGGCCGACGGACCCTCGCGCCGCTTTATTGGTTGTCCACAATCGGGGTATTCTGTTGCGTCATGTCGGCGGCGGCTTGCAACGCATGGCAAGATTCGCAAGGCGCACGAAGTCCAGAGTTTCAAACATTAGAGCTGATTCCGAATCGAACGGGAGGTTGGGTTTTTTCCCTTGTAGCTCCGTCGCGGCTTGTATGGCGAGATGCGGCTTTGGCTTCGGACCTTGGGGTTCCAAGTCCACCAAAGATCCGTTGGTTCGACAGCGAATTAAGTGAGTCCCGGCTTCCGGATCATCCGGGCCGGTGGATGGCTTGGGTTGAAGGAGTCGCACCCAATGGGTTTCCGTATCGACGGTCGTTTACTTTCTTTGCGTTGCCCGAAAAGATCGATCCCACGGGTTTCCCAGACCTCACCATTCATTTCCCGAATTTTCCCGCGCACGATACTTCACCGCTCCTCCGCGAATTCGAAGCCGAAATCAAACGCAGCGCCAAAGATGCTTTTGTTCGTGCCATCTGGGATAGCGAACGTGCTGCGATCCTATTGTCGGCGCTGTATGAATCGGAGCCGTTGAACCGACCGCGTCGGTTTTCCGAATCATCTCTGGTTCGAAATGCTAGTCTCCATCTTGCGCTAAAAAGGAAATTGATGGCGCGACCGGATCCTACGCAACAGCTCGTACTGCCAGTGCGTCTCGGCGAGGATTTGCAAATCCAAGACGCTGCCACAAACGAGTCGAAGCGAGACTTCTCGCAAGCTAAGGAGCGAATCGATGACTTCTGCCGTCAATGGGCCGCCGCAACCGGAGAACCGTTTGTTAACATTGTCATTTACGAGGATCAAGTGGTCACGCATCAAGCATTTGGTGCGGCCGACACTGGGGAACCCATCGATCTCGACTATCGCTGTTGGATCGCGTCGCTCACCAAAACGGTGACAGGACTCATGTTTGCTCGGTTTATCGACCAGGGTTTGATTGGAATCGACGATACGTTAGACTCGGTTTTTCTGGATTACCCGAAAAACGACTCGCATGTTCCGACCTTCCGCCAATGCCTGAATCATACGGCAGGGTTCGACAGTCAACTCGACTCAGGTGGGATGAACAATCCGCATTTCGAGAACGTGATTCTCAACGCGATCGAAGTGAACGAACCTGGTAACGTTCATCGCTACACTGGGATTGGCTTTGAACTCACTGCCAAAGCCATGGAAATTGTCTCTGGGTTGTCTGCCGTCGAGCTCTACGAGCAACAGCTATTTCAACCGCTTGGGTTTGGAGATGTGATTATGGGCAACGCGAGTTCCGACGCGGAATTAACTGCGAAGGAACTGTCTGTCCTCGGGCAATTATTGTTGGGGCGAGGAACCGTTCGAGGCCAGCAATTCTTCACCCCAGCAACCTTTGAAAAACTACTGCCACGCGCGGTTTCGGTCGCAGGTGCTCCCGCACAAGATCACGGTGTCGGATTGCACTGGATTCGTCACCGCCGACCTCCCAAGGACTCGCCAGCGTCAAATGACGGTGAACTGTTGTTTAGTCCAAACACCGTGGGGCATGGAAGTTTTTCCGGATGTATTCTCGTCGTCGACTTGGATCGCAAGATTGTCATTGCACAAGTGCGACGCGAGTTTCACGAGCTGGACAATGCTTGGTACGCGCGGTATTTCGAGGTAATTTCGGACGCATTAAAACCGTGACAAATTTGACTAGTTCCGTTTGCGAAACACGAATTCATACACCGTCGGGCAATGCACGAAGCGATTGCCGTCGTTTCCAATCGAATTCATCAACGCCAAAACGTCTTGGCAGTCGTTTTCCGATAAATAGCCCATCGTGACTAGTTTTGGGGCATAGATCTGCCACCACAACTCGGGCCAATGAAACATCGTGTCATCACCCCGCGCAATCCGAGCATGGGTGTTCACGTGTTCACAGACGCAACCACTCTCCGCAAACAACCGTGGTAGTTCGCCAGCGATGTCGGTGTTGCCGCCGCGATCCCGCCAACTGCGCATGGTCGCTTCGACCACTCGGTCATGAACCGTCGACCTAGGCGCAACCGTCATTGACTCGTAATGAAAGTAGTCATGAACGACCACGGTGCCGCCCGGTCTGAGTGAGTTGACGATTCCAGTGACAACCGCATTGGGGTCCCGTACGAAGCACAACAACCAACGAATGTAGGCAAAATCAAACGGTTGCTGATCGGCCAAGAGTTCGGGTAGATCGTGGACATCGCCCACTCGACCACTGAGTTGCGGAAGGTGCCGCGCCGTGGCTTGTTGATTCAGATAATCGATAAACCGTTGAGATTCGTCGACCCCAACCACACAGCCCCGTCGCGTCACCAATTGCGCCAAGTCGTAGGCCGCAAAACCCGGCCCACAACCCACGTCCAAAACCCGATGGCCTATTCGCAACTTGGCGATCCGCCAAGCTTGGTGGGCGGCGTCGCACCACAAACGATGCTGGAAGGCCAATCGCTCCAATTCATCGGCCCCGGTCCCCAGGACATATTCAGATTCGTTCGATGCCGTCATTTGACTCATGAGGGTAGTGTCGCGTTGTGATAGATTTCTTGAACATCGTCGCAGTCATGAAGCATGTTCATGAACTTCTCGAACATCGGCACGTCATCCGGCGACAATAAGATGCGACCTTGAGGTACAAAGCTGATTTCCTCGGTTTCGAATGTGACGTTGGGGTACGATTGATGCAAGGCTTGCCGAGCCTTCGCGAACTCGGACGCCGGCGCAAAGACCGAGATCACACCGTCTGCCAATTCGACGTCCGTGACATCCACTTCGGCTTCCATCAAAGCTTCCAAGACGGATTCGGAGTTATCGCCAGGGAATTGAAAGATCGACAAATGGTCGAACAAGTGGGCGGTCGCTCCCGGGGCCCCCATCTTGAAGCCGGTTTTGGTAAAACAATTCCGCACGTCCGTAATGGTGCGGTTGTAATTGTCGGTCAAACAATCGATCATTACCGAACAACCGCTGGGTCCGTAACCCTCATACCTGGTGGACACAAAGTCCTCGCCACCCGCTCCCGAGGCCTTCTCCAAGGCCTTTTCGATCACGTGGGCTGGGACCTGTTCCTTCTTGGCTTTGTCAATCATTAGCTTCAACGATCCGTTGGCCACGGGGTCGGCACCACCGTTCTTGGCACAAACGTACAGTTGCTTGCCGTATTTGGAGTACAGTTTGGACTTGAATGCGCTGGTCTTCATTATCGAATGTTTGCGGTTTTCGAAATCTCGACCCATAGCCTATTTCTCTTTGTTCGTTGGTTCGACCCAATCCGGACGTCGGATTCTAACCCACAAAAAAAAATCTGCCAACGTCCGGCACTCTACCGTCGCAACGTTTGCCAAAACGCGGACCATATCTGAGAAAAGCCACGCTTTGGCGAGCGTCGCTACGGCCACGCCTCAATCCCACCACCAGACCGATTCGTCCACTGGGAGTTGGATCTCACCGGCCAAGTCGGTTCGCCAGTTCTTGAGGAGCAATTCGGGCCAGCTCCGCTTGGCGTGCGGCCGTGACTTGAGCCGGAATCTGACGTACATATTCAACATACGCCCGCAGGCCCGCCTCGCTCGGATCAATCGAACATGCAATCCAAGGATTTTTCGGCGAACGAGGCGCAAAACAACGCAACGCGGTCATTAGGTCCTCGAGCTGCAGAGTCGGGTGCCCGTCATCCAAAGCTCGCTGGTGGCCGGCTAGATCTGTTACCCAATTGGCCGCTGGGCCCGCAACGACGATGTCCCGAGCGTCAGGCAACACGAAAACACCTTCTATCCGCTTCAGGCCCGCAACAAACCGCAAGTCGTTCGACAGCGTTTCAGCGGTCTTCCCAGCCAGCTGCGCCTCCAACTAACTCGGTAGCGTGAGCCAGTAGTTCTATCCCAGGATCCAATTTCAAACGAGAATCGAATTGTCTGAGGCGAACCAACGGCTCTTTAAAGATGTTTACTCAAGAAAAGGAGGCGGTCCGAAGAAAACCTCGAAATCGGAGTCGTTCAGATCCCGCTTATAAGGGACTACGGTACAATCTGGAAACTGCTTCTTGAAGTCGAGAATCGCAGCGTTCGTAATCTTTTTGCAGTCTAGAAATAGACGCCTTAACTGAAACTTTGTAGCAATCAGTTTGAGACTGGCATCCGTTAATTCATCACTTTCTAAATCGATTTCCGAGATTTCTGCCAATCCATCCAAATCAAGGATTTCGTTAAGTTCCGAGTCTGATACTCTTTGCTCAATGGACAGTTTCATGATACTTGGAAAAGGAAATCGTTCACATTCAACTTCGACTTTGTTGTAAGCATTGACCTGGGTTAGAACGTACTGGTACCGAAGATCCGTGTTGACTTGCCAGTAAATGTAATAGGCGCTTGCCAACCCCAGTATCGAAATAAACGCGATACCTAACCTCCGATCCCGAACGAAGGCGGCGTGAATGAGAAATGCCAATGCGGCAATTGCGATAAGTACGATCGTCAGCGCCTTGAACGGTGTCAATAAAGGCAGCAAGATGACGACATACAGAGTATTTCGTAGTGTGGTTCGTCCCGATATTTTGCTCATGTATTTTTCGACCTGTTGGGGCGAGCAATTACATTTCCGCCTGGGGTCGCCCCGGAAGCCGCAGGGGCAGGGGTTCAGGGCGGCAATCAACATGAAGTCGGCAGGAAACGTGATCGTGTTCAAGGATAGTACCACAATTCGGGACCTATCGCTGCTAGGCCGTTACAGAGGGACCGACCTACAGCAATTTCGACCGTGGCCAACCCGCACCGGTGTGTCGGACCGAAGCACCGCAACGGTTCACGATCGCAAGCCCGCGCGGTCTGTACCCGAAACGAAACCTCACCTCAGCACCGCCCCCGACCGGTTTATCCGGTCGGAGCGGGAGCTTTGAGGTTAGCAAAGACGCCCCGCGCGAGAAGCGGTCGAGGGACAGACTTCTTTAGCAAACAAACTCCAACCGAGACCGCAACGGTTCACATTCGCAAGCTCGGACGGTCCGTACCCAAGATGAAAATCGATCGGCCTACTTGCAGACGTGCCTGAAGCAAGACCGGTCCTACGGCCTCTAAAACCCGGTCCGCTGTTGTAGCGAGAAACCTAACAATCCGCCGAGTAAATCGGCGGGATTTTCCCGATCGGCCTACTTGCAGACGTGTCTGAAGCCAAGTTGGTC
>JAUXWY010000389.1 GCA_030681235.1 Pirellulaceae bacterium
CTGGTGTACCGGCTTTAGCCGGCGAGTAGCTGAAAAGAGCGTTTTCATAAGTCCCGCCGGCTAAAGCCGGTACACCAGCGCTCGCTAAATTGCCTTTGGATCGGCAGAGCCATCGAAATCCGGAATGTATTTCGGGACAAATCCTAAGAGTCAGGATTCAGGAGTCACGTTTTGGCTGCGTACGTGAACTCCTGAGATACCTGAACCGACACGTTACAATTTGATCGCTTCAACTTCAGCGACGAAGCGCTGGTTATTGTCGCCCAGGAACGCGCTGATGACGTTGAACACGGCGTCGCTGAAGCCGCCGATGTTCATGATGTCCGCTCGCTCGCAAGCCTGAACCGTCTGGTACGGCTGCAGATCAATGTTGATCAGCTTTGGGTTGGCTTCCTTACCAGCCAGCTTGCGCTGGTTCGCAACGAACGCCTCCCAAGCCGTCATCACGCCCGTCGAACCGTTCCGTCCTGTTCCGACCCAGCTCTCGTTATCGCTAACGAGAACCATGCCGGCGAACTTGCGCTTCGCATGCTTCTGGTTGGCAGCAACCAACGGCAGCGAACAATCGGTTCCACCACCACCGTACTTTGCCAACCGCTCGGCGATGCTCAGGATCGAATCATTTGGATCGATCTTGGCATCGTAAGCCGACGTATCGAACGGAATCACAACGCTGTCCGGGTTGCGTCGCAGGATCGCTGCCGCGAACAATGCGGCCACGTCGATGCAACGCATCTTCGAAGTCGCACCTCGGCCACGGTTACCCGTGACCGCACAGCTCATCGACCCAGACGTATCCAGACCAATCACCACCGGTCCCGGCAACTCCGGTACGTTTCCACAGGCGATCTCGGCGGCTTTGTGCAGTGCCGTCTTGATCTTCTGCGGAACGTTGTCGTCCGCGTTCAAGTACGCAGCAAAATACTGGTACGGGAACTGCTTCGATCGTCGAATCTCCGACTCATCCGCAATCCGGGTCGCAACGTAGTCGATCAAATGGTCGCTATGGTCGCTGGCTACGTTGAACACATCGTGTCGCAGTAAAGTGTTCAGGTTCATACGCAGTGCCTGTGGACCCATCTTGCGAGCCAGTGCCGCCCAAACCTTCGGGCCTTTCGCGGCATCGGACAACAGGTCCCAGCGGACATTGTCCAGTTCACCAGCGATCAAGGCTTGCGCCTCTTCGCTTTCCGAGTTGCGGTATGCGATCAGCGACTGAACTTCAGCCGGCAAGTCGGCAGCCGTTGCCGGTGCCCACTTATCGACTGCTTTGTCAGTCAGCCAACCGAAAAACGCTCGGCGAGCGTTATCTTTCGGCGTCGGTCGAGCCATACGCAGGATGTCCCGCAAGCTCGGATCGTTACCAATCGACGCGCTCAACAGCTTTCCGACCGAGGCCGTGTTCAACCAGCGCTGGAACGCTCGCTGCAGCGAGCTCGACAAGCCAACGCGGCCCTTGCCCGCCTTGTTCTTGAACTGGCCCGAACGAATCATCTGGAACACCGTGCGCAGAACGCGACCGTTATCGACCACACGATCGAAGACTCGGTGCATCAGTTCGGTATCACGAACCGACAACGCGACCAGCAATGCCGCCGGCATGTCCTTCATGAACGCCTTCTCACGTGCGTACAAAGCCAGCTTCGCCAGGAACTGGTTGTCGTCGACTTCGTCGATCAACTTCAGGACCTCGTCGAGCTGTGTCTCGGCCGTGCTGTAAAACGTGTTACCAAACGTGCCGGTGGATGCGAGCTGAGCCAACGCATGCTTCGGCTCAAGCTTGTACGCTCGGCCACCCGCCTCGTTAACGGCGTTCGCCTTAGACAGTCGGCCCAACAAGCTTGCGAATAGCGATTTGTTTGCCATCCCTATGGACTCCTCAATTTAAACTGTTCGACGAAGGGTAGTTGAGAAAGGCCAGCATCAGTGACACTGTGCCATCGATAGCAACGATGTATTCCCAACCGGCAGTCGAACAAGAATCGCAAAGCAGGTTGAAGCACTATGCTTGACCCGCTTCCCCTTGTTCCGATTTGATGCTTGATTCAGAATAAAGACTTGGTTCTGTGGCAAAGGTTCACGATGCGATTGCAACAGAAGATCGATTTTTGCATCTCTAATAAACACCATGCCTGCTGGAAAGCTGCGATTGTAGGCTCAAAGACAATGACTCCCAACGCCGCCTTTTTGCACATGCTCTCCGATCATGTAACAGATTGTCGTGACCTCTTTTTTGCCTAGAGTTAAATTGCGACGAAGTAATGGTGCAGACATTTTTACTGAGCTACCAACAGCCCGTGGGGACTGTAGACAGGATTCGAACCTGCGACCTCGTCTTTCGACGCGCTCTCACCATGTAGTCCACTCCGGCAGTCGCAGTTTGCTCAAAATTGCCCCACGAAGTCTATTGGGATTTACATCGTTCATTTGCTACGATTGTTTTGGCGGATTTTTCGATAGAGCTGACGAGTTTCTTCTGGCGTCAGTGGGCGAGTCGATGTAGCAAAGAGCTTACCACCGTAGCTCGCGATGCAATCTCGTTCCGTCTTCCCGCCATTCACTAGCTGGTCGCCCAGCGATCGCTACCTTAGGACCGTCATGGACTCCCGACCTGCAGTTCCAATGAAATGTCTTGCGAAGATTTAGAGCCTATCCCATAGGGGTCTGGCCCTCTGCGGCGAGTCCCTGAAATAGGTTAGAAAATCGCCCCGCCGCCAAAGGGTCAGACCCCTTTGGGATAGGCTCTTATTCCTTTTCCCTAAAAGTACTCGTCGCGATTGGCGCCATCAAAAGCAGCCCGATTGGCGGCAGCATCGTTTGAATCGTTTGCCACTGCCACAAGGGCACGGATCATTTTGCCCGAGCTTTTCCTCGAGCAATTTTTCTCCGTGTACCATGCGTACGCCACGTTTGACTTTGGTTTCCGATGGGAAACCGCGTCGTCGCTTACTCATTGTTTCGAAAAAAGGAGTCTTCGGTGGGTTCGTCGCGCATGATAAAGCTCCTTTGCAGCAATTCGTGTTGGACGGTAATAAATGACTCGCCGCGGCTGACAGACGACGGCGAGTCAAAACACAATCGTTTGAACGAAGTTTCAGTTCAGATTCGGTTTTTGGCATGTAATCCGAACAGGCAGTTCAAACTTCAGAGCCGACGACTGGATTTGCACCAGCATGGACCTGTTTACAAGACAGGAGCCTTTCTCAGTCGAGCCACATCGGCATGTGAACTAGAATGAGTAGACGGGCAACGGAATTAAAGGTTCGCGGAATACTATTCAGTGAAGTCGGACGGACAATACCTTATTCAACGTAAGGAGCGACGGATGAGGCTCTTACGGGCTGGCGGACAGCGTAAAGCAGCCGGACGGTCGCGAAATTACACCGTAGGTCAATTCAAACAGGCATGGGACAAATATTCTGTTGATTAAGTCAACTTGTAGAATCTGGCGCAATTCATTATTCGAAGCCGCGAAGGCTGCTCAATATTTAAGCTAATGGTGCACAGAATCGGGCAATACACAAATAACTAAATCGCTTCATCCCCCTTAAACGTAAGCTAAGGGTGTTCACGTGTACGTTTGGTCGAATGATGTGGAATGGCACGATTTGTGCGTCTCGGTTCGCCGCTTGATTTGCCAAGATGGCGCAAGAGGGATCAATGGAAGCATCGCAAAAAGCCACTGTGTTGTGGCGAAACTTTTTCAAGATTTCAATGCCGCAAATGCGCGCGTTCCATATGTCGTGGTTCGCATTCTTCTTGTGTTTCTTTGCATGGTTCGGAATCGCGCCGCTGATGGCGGTGGTGCGAGATGAGTTTGGACTGACAAAGGATCAAATTGGTTGGAGCATCATTGCGTCGGTTGCCATTACGATTTTGGCTCGATTGTTCATCGGCTGGTTTTGCGATCGGTTTGGGCCGCGGATCGCCTACACGTGGCTCTTGATCGTAGGCTCGATTCCTGTGATGTGTATTGGGCTAGCCTATGATGCCAATAGCTTCATTTTCTTCCGCTTGCTAATCGGATTCATCGGCGCGTCCTTTGTAATCACTCAATACCACACGTCCGTCATGTTTGCCCCCAACGTTGTGGGGACTGCAAATGCGACAAGTGCCGGATGGGGAAACCTCGGCGGTGGAGTTACGCAGTTGGTCATGCCAATCTTATATGCGTTTCTTCTGACAACGATGGGCTTTTCAACCTCGGCGAGTTGGAGATTGTCGATGGTTGTGGCCGGTGCAGTCTGTTTGCTCACGGGCGTTGCATACTACTTCTTAACGCAAGACACCCCTGAAGGGAATTTTAGCACGCTCAAACGCGAGGGAAAAATCAACCGTGGAGGTAAAGGCAAAGGCGTTTTTGCGATGGCTTTCTGCGACTATCGCGCGTGGGCGTTGTTTGTCGTCTACGCGGCCTGTTTTGGGATTGAATTGACGGTCAACAACGTTGCTGCGTTGTATTTCGTCGACAACTTTGAGTACTTTAGATCACTCAGCACGTTGGAAGCGATGAAGACCGCGGGGCTGATCGCTGGTTTGTTTGGGCTTACTAACGTGTTCGCACGAACGCTAGGCGGTGCATCCGGAGACTTTTTCGGCGTGCGGTGGGGCCTGAAAGGTCGCGTTTTATTGCTGTTCATGGTGCTGTTCTGCGAGGGAATCGCTCTCATGGTTTTTTCGCAGATGCACACACTGATTCAAGCGATTCCGGCTTTGCTCATCTTCAGCTTGTTTGTGCAAATGTCGGAAGGTGCGACATTCTCCGTAGTGCCATTCGTAAACAAGCGAGCGATCGGCGGGGTATCCGGAATTGTCGGCGCGGGAGGGAACGCTGGAGCTGTTTTGGCTGGCTTTCTATTCAAGGGCTCGATTACTTGGCCGACCTGCATGTTGATCCTGGGTGGATTGGTGACGCTGAGTTCCTTTTGTGCGTTCGCCGTTAGCTTCTCCGGGGATGCGGAACGTGATGCTCGACGAGAATTGGCGGCCGCAATTGCTCGGAAACGACAGGGTGTCGGCGACGACGCGAAGTCCAGCGACGCGGCAGAACCCGAGACTGCTCCCGAACTTCAACCCATCTAGCAGCCAAGCCACCACCAAACATGACCTATTCTCTAGTTGACGCATTGCTTGACGAGCAACAAACGCTTACGGCTGTACAAGAATTCTCGCAGCGGCACGAGTCCGGCGAACTGACTGCGTCAGCTCGGGTCTATCGCGACCTGATTCCGGTCGGAGCCCCGGGAGAATTGCAACAATTCGCATTCGAAGTCGATTTGGACTCGTGCTCCGGTTGCAAGGCCTGCGTCGCTGCTTGTCACAACCTGAACGGCCTTGAGCCTGGAGAAACGTGGCGAAGTGTTGGGCAGCTTGTCGGCGGATCGACCACGCTGCCCGTCATTCAGCATGTCACAACGGCCTGCCACCATTGCTTGGAGCCCGCGTGCCTGTCGGGTTGCCCTGTTAAAGCGTATGAGAAAGATCCCGCCACAGGTATCGTTCGACATTTGGACGACCAATGTATCGGTTGCCAGTATTGCACTTTGACTTGTCCTTACGAAGTACCGGTGTACAGTCACAAAAAGGGAATCGTGCGCAAGTGTGATATGTGCCATCAGCGGTTGGCGGTGGGAGAGGCACCGGCCTGTGTGCAGTTCTGTCCAAATCAAGCTATTCGAATTCGGATCGTCGATGTCGATCAAGTTCGCGAAGACGCAGAGACTCACAATTTTCTTCCCGGTGCTCCGGAGCCTTCCCTGACCTTGCCGACGACGACCTACAAGTCGTCGAAGCCAATGCCAAAGAACTTGTTGCCCGCCGATTACTTCCGAGTGCATCGGCAACACGGTCATATGCCGCTGGTTTGGATGCTCGTGCTAACGCAAATGTCGGCGGGAGCGTTCGTCGTCGAACAGTGGCTGTATCACTTCTGGCTCGGCAGCAACCTGAATTTGTTCACGACCGATGAAGGTTCACCGTCGATCGGGCGACTGATTCACTTGGCGGCGGCGATGGTGTGTGGTGGTCTCGGATTGACGGTGGGCACATTGCACCTTGGCCGACCCTTTTACGCGTTCCGAGCAATTTTAGGATTGCGCACATCGTGGCTGAGTCGCGAGATGCTCAGCTTCGGTGTATTTGCAACGGTCGCCGCCGCTTACGTGGCTGTTGCCACGACCACTAGCTTTCAACTGGATGACAAGTTGGGGTTTGAACTGAGCGATAGAGTGGCCCAGTCGCTGGGGCTTCTGGCGTCCGTTTCTGGGCTCGTCGCCGTGATGACCTCCGTCATGATCTACGTTGCGACTCGGCGACCAATGTGGACGTTCGGCTCAACGACAGCGAAATTCCTGTTGACATCGGCACTGTTGGGACTCCCGACTGCAATGCTCATTTTGCTCGCGGTAACCTTCGTCGATGATCCTACTTCGGTTGCTAACCAAATGCACTTGTTTGGCGATGCTACTTGTCGACTGACCATACTCGTTACTGCGATCAAACTCGCTACCGAACTTTCGTTTCTGTTTCATTTGCATCACCCACAAATGACAGCGCAAAAACGCGCGGCCCAATTGTTGGTTGGGGAGCTAAGCATGGTCGTAGTCAAGCGATTCTTCTTTGGCGTTGTCGGTGGTATCGCCCTGCCGGGGCTCCTGTTGAGCGAGGCTTGGATAGCAGGTAATGGTTATCACCCCTTGTTTGTCATGGCGACGGCCGCATTGTCGCTAGTGCTGTTATTCATCGGCGAATTGCACGAACGATACTTGTTTTTTACCGCCAGTGTTTCGCCACGCATGCCTGGAGTGCCCAATTGATGTTCCATGGAGAGAAAACTCTTGCGCAAAAACTCTTGCCGGTATGGATGGATCTTGGTGGCAAATTGACCGCCGATCTAGTTCAGCAGCCGAGTCCGTTTGGGATTGGCAATGTGCCTCGTCGAATGGCTGTCGACGCGACCACCGACATGATATGCGGCTACTGCGCAACGGGATGTTCTCTAAAGGTTCATCTGCAGGCCGGCGAGGCCGTAAATCTATCTCCATCGTTTCACTATCCCGTCAATCGTGGCATGGCGTGTCCCAAAGGCTGGGAAGCACTTTCCGCCCTGGAAGCAACGGATCGTGGCACGACACCGCTGATGCGTGACGCCAGTGGAACGCTGAAACCCGTCTCATGGTCAACTGCCCTTGATGAGTTCGTCGGTCGATTCAAGTCCATCCAGCAGAAATACGGACAAGAGTCGATTGCGTTTCTAAGCACCGGACAAATCGCCTGCGAGGAGATGGCTTTTCTCGGTGCGCTCGCAAAATTCGGAATGGGGATGATTCACGGAGATGGCAACACCCGCCAATGTATGGCCACAGCCGTTACCGCCTACAAGCAGTCATTTGGCTTCGATGCGCCGCCGTATACGTATCAGGACTTGGAGGAATCGGACGTTCTCGTTTTTGTCGGCTCAAATCTATGTGTGGCCCATCCCATCATGTGGCAACGAGTGCTGGCGAACCCGCATCATCCCGAGATCATCGTCATCGATCCTCGAATGACCGAAACCGCCATGGCTGCCACGGAGCATGTGGCGCTGAAGCCAAAGTCGGACTTGGTGTTGCTGTATGGTTTGGCCAATCGACTGATAACCCACCGTTGGATTGAGCGAGAATTCATCGACAAAAACACCGAGGCTTTCGAAGCCTTTGCCGAGCACGTCCAAGCATACTCGCCTGATTTCGTGTCGGAGCGAACGGGAGTTACCACCGAGCAATTGGAACGGCTTGCTCAGAAGATTCAGAAAGGCAAACGCGTGTCGTTCTGGTGGACGATGGGCGTCAATCAAAGTTATGAAGGAACTCGCACCGCACAAGCAATTATCAATCTTGCGCTGATGACCGGAAATATCGGTCGGCCTGGCACTGGCGCCAATTCGATCACCGGACAATGCAACGCGATGGGCTCGCGGCTGTTTAGTAACACAACCAATCTTCTCGGAGGTCACGACTTTAAGAACGAGACCCATCGGCGAAAGGTTGCAACGATACTTGGCATTCCATACGAAGCGATTCCAGACCGAGACAGTCTACCATACCACCAAATCATCGAGAGTATTCTCAAAGGAAAAATTCGCGGTCTGTGGGTGATCTGCACCAACCCGGCTCATTCGTGGATCAACCAAAGCGTTTGTCGTGAGATCCTCAAACACTTGGATTTCCTTGTCGTTCAAGACATGTACCCGACGACCGACACCGCCAAGCTTGCCGACTTGTACTTGCCAGCTGCAGGTTGGGGTGAGAAGGATGGAACTTTCATCAATTCCGAACGACGCATTGGCTTGATTAAGAAAGTAGGCAAGGCACCCGGACAAGCTCTAGCCGATTTTCATATCTTTCGGGCCGTCGCCGAGGCTTGGGGATGTAGCGAGATGTTTCACGACTGGACCTCCCCGAAGGCGGTGTTTGAGAAGTTAAAGCAACTCACCGAAGGACAGCCGTGCGAAATCAGTGGCATCCGCGACTATCAGATGATCGATGACCGAGGCGGAATCCAGTGGCCTTTTACCGAAAAAGACGCTCTTCGTCCCAGCGAAGAAAGTGATCATCGACGGCTTTTTCAAGACGGCAAATTCTTTACGCCCAACGGCCGAGCCATTTTTCATTTCGAGTCGCCTCGCACCATGCCCGAGTCACCCACCAAGCGATTCCCATTCACTCTGCTTACCGGAAGAGGTTCGGCGGCGCAGTGGCATACGCAGACGCGAACATCAAAGTCGCCCATCCTTCAAAAACTCGGAGCGGAGAATATTTTTGTCGAAATCAATCCTAGGGATGCCCGCGGTCGAGACATCAAGCCAAACATGGAAGTGATCGTAGAATCACAACGAGGTAAGTTGCGAGCTAAAGCATTTCTCTCGCCCACGGTACAGCCCGGCCAAGTCTTCATTCCTATGCATTATGAAGAAACCAACCGGCTCACACTTTCCCATTTTGATCCTTATTCGCATCAACCCTCATACAAAAACTGCTCGGTCGACGTCCGGCTAGCAGAAGCATGGGACGTGGAGTAATCAGGCATGACCACCAAAAATGAAACGATCGTCGTCATAGGCAACGGAATGGTTGGTCATCGTTTTATCGAACGATTGCTCGACTATGATCTCGACAAACGCTACCGCATTGTTACTTATTGCGAAGAATCTCGCACGGCTTACGACCGAGTTGGATTGACATCGTTTTTCGTCCATCGCGATGCAGAGAAATTGATGTTAGCGCGTCGCGGCTGGTACGAATCTGCAGGGGTCGAAGTTCACCTAGGTGATCGTGTGACGTCGATCGATCACAAGCGTGGCGTGGTCATTTCGCAGAAAGGAGTTGCAACACGTTATGACAAAGTCATTTTCGCAACAGGCTCAATCCCGTTTGTCCCGAAGATTCCGGGCGTTAACAATCGCGGTGTATTTCTATATCGCACGATCAATGATCTGGAAAAGATCATTGAGTATGCCAAAGGTTGTAAGTCCTGCGCTGTAATCGGCGGCGGACTGCTCGGGCTCGAAGCAGCCAAGGCGTCCTTTGATCTCGGTTTAATAACTCACATCTTTCAGGTTTCCAATCGACTGCTCCAGCGACAAATCGATGACGGAGGTTCACGGATTCTTGTCAAAAAGATCGAATCGATGGGGATGCAAGTTCATCTCAATAAGAACACAACCCAAGTCATTGGTGAAAACTGTGCCGAAGGTCTGAAGTTCCAGGACGGGAGCAGGCTCGAAGTTGATATGGTCATTATCTCCGCTGGAATCGTGCCCCGAGACGACCTCGCTAAGGATTCGGGAATCGCAGTCGGCGAGCGAGGTGGAATCTGCATCGACGATCATCTTCGCACTTCCGTCCCCGGTTTTTACGCCATTGGCGAGTGTGCGCTGCACAATGGCTTTGCGTATGGACTGGTGGCTCCTGGCTGGGAGATGGCAGATATCGCCGCAGCAAATCTCTGTGGCGCGAATCGAACGTTCACCGGTGCAGACCTCTCGACCAAACTAAAATTGAACGGTGTTGACGTTGCGAGTTTTGGTCAATACGAACTTGGGCCAGAGCAGGCCCAGCCTCTTGCGTTCGAAGACCCGTTTTCAGGATTGTACAAGAAACTTTTCTTTAGCCATGATGGCAAGCGACTCTTGGGCGGAATACTCGTTGGAGACGCGTCCGACTACGGTATGTTATCGGTGCTGGCCAAAACCGGCGCTCCGTTCCCGTGTACCCCTAGTCAATTATTGGGCATGGGCGGCAGCGATCTATCCAACGCCTTGGGTGGCGTCGCTGCAATAAGCGACGACGCCCAAGTGTGCTCCTGCAATAACGTGACCAAGCGAGACATTTGTAAAGCCATTGGTGACAAAACTCTGACTAGCTTGGGCGATGTGAAGAAGTGTACCAAAGCGGGAACCGGTTGCGGTGGTTGCCTGCCGCTGGTGACCGACATTTTCAAGTCGGAGATGGCCAAAGCCGGAGTCGCAATCAATAATCATCTCTGCGAACACTTTGCCTTCTCCCGAGCCGAGTTGTTTGACATTATCAAGATTAAGGAAATCAAGACGTTTTCGGCGCTTATCAAATCGCACGGCACTGGGATTGGCTGCGAAGTCTGCAAGCCAGCAGTCGCTTCGATATTTGCCAGCCTGTGGAACGACTGCATTGTGGATCGAGCATTCGAATCGTTGCAAGATTCGAACGACCGCTTCTTGGCAAACATACAACGCGGTGGAACGTACAGCGTCGTGCCGCGTGTACCCGGCGGAGAAATCACACCGGAAAAACTGATCGTGATTGGCGAAGTCGCGAAGAAGTACAAGTTGTACACAAAGATCACTGGCGGTCAGCGAATCGATCTCTTTGGTGCAGAGGTCCATCAACTGCCCGACATTTGGAGCGAATTGGTGGATGCTGGATTCGAGAGCGGCCACGCCTATGGGAAGGCCTTGCGTACGGTCAAGAGCTGTGTTGGCTCGACCTGGTGCCGATTCGGTGTTCAGGATAGCGTTGGGTTTGCTATTCGAGTGGAAGAGCGATATCGCGGCATCCGAGCCCCACATAAAATCAAGATGGCCGTCAGTGGATGCGTTCGCGAATGCGCCGAGGCTCAGTCAAAAGACTTTGGGTTGATCGCGACAGAATCCGGATACAATCTTTACGTTTGTGGGAACGGCGGTACCAAGCCGCGTCACGCGGATTTGTTTGCCACTGATTTGGACGAGACGACTGCGTTGAGATACATCGATCGCGTCATGATGTACTACATCTTTACGGCGGAAAAGCTGACGCGAACCGCGACGTGGCTCGAAACTTTGGACGGCGGGTTGGAACAACTCAAGGCTGTTGTAATCGACGACAAGCTTGGAATTTGTGATGAACTCGAGCGGCGAATGCAACACTTGGTCGATACATATCGCTGCGAGTGGGCCGAAGTTGTCAACGATCCCGAGAAACAGAAACGATTTCGTCAATTCGTCAATTGTGGCGACAACGAATCGACCATTGAGTTCATTCCGCAGCGAGATCAATCGCGCCCCGCAGATTGGCCCAAGGGCGGAGTACAGTTGGTACAACTGACGTCAACGCAATCGTCCGCCGATTCCAACTTGGAAAATTTGTCCCAATCCAGTAGCGAGGATACGGCATCGAAGATTGAGATGGAGTTGGTATCGCAGGTTGATTGGGTCAACGTTGGTGTCGTGGATGATTTCCCCAATGATGGTGGAGCTACCATCAAGTACGGCAAGGTCCAAATCGCCGTTTACAACGTCACCAGCCGCAATGAATGGTATGCTTGCCAAAATATGTGTCCGCACATGAACGCCTTTGTACTTTCACGCGGAATCGTTGGAGATGCTGCGGGCGAACCGAAGGTCGCATGTCCGCTTCACAAGAAGCCGTTTTCGCTAAAGAGCGGCAAGTGTTTGAGTGGCGAAGACTACGAGTTGAAGGTCTTCCCCGTCCGCATTGTTGGCGGAGAAGTGCAATTGCTTCTGCCGCCAATTCAATATCTGGATACGTTGTTAGCCACGGACAAACATCGAATTTCCGGTCGAAGATCCCAGCAACTTCCTGAAAACTGCAATTCTTGCTCTGCGAATTAGCAAACTCTCCGGCTTTGTCTCTGAATCGCTTTGCGATTATACTTGAAGCATGCCGATCCGCGACGATGATTCAGAAATGGTGGTTCAGGAAGAAGTTTCCGTCTTCGAAAGGATGTTTCGCGCTGTGGAACTGGTAAAACAACGACTGGAACGAACTTGTACTGCCCTGAGAAACGCGGACGTTCCTTATGCGATCATCGGGGGCAATGCGGTCGCCGCTTGGGTGGCCACCATCGACGACGGTGCCGTACGCAACACGCGGGATGTCGATATTCTGCTCCGCGAAGAAGATTTGGATCGGGCAGCCGCAGCCATGGCTGCGGCTGGATTCGTTCGCAGTTCGGTAATGGATGTGATCGTGTTTCTGGATGGACCGGAGGGTAAACCGAGCCAAGGCATTCACGTGCTGTTGGCCAATCGCAAGGTCCGCGCAGAATACGCAACTGCCACCCCAAAAATCACCCAGACGATGGACATCGATAATAAATCAATCATTGAACTGGAAGCTTTGGTAGAAATGAAGCTCAACAGTTTTCGCGACAAGGATCGCACACATCTACGAGACATGATTCAAATTGGTCTGATCGACCCGACTTGGCCGCCACGATTTCCCCAACCGCTGGCCGAACGCTTGCAACAACTGCTTGACGATCCGGAGGGATGAAGCATTCCCAACGAAGAGGTCCATCTTCTTCATCGACGGCTTGAATAAACCCAGCACGTGGTAAACGACGCTTGGGATTTCGATAGCTTAAGGGAGCCCAGCAGATGGGTAGGGTAGTAATTGGGGCTTGACCTCCGGGACTCGAATACACTGGACATGCATGGTTTTTCGACGTACCATAAGACTGATTTTTCACAATCTACTTACCATGATACCCGGTCGCTGATCGTTGCAGCGCGATCAAATGCGACTAACCAAAGGAGGCGGCGAATGAACGGAGGACTCTTGTGTCAGACCAATGGATTACTCCCGGTTCTGGGACGATTATCGATCGTTGCGGGATCGATCGTTGCCACCCTGCTGTTGGGATGGACATGTCACGCCGCGACTGCGGCGCAAGAACAGCAGGACCAGATCGTAGTGGGAGATTTGATCGATTTTGAATTTCTTGGCAAACGTCAACAGCAGACCGTCCTGGAAATCACAGGGAATGGTTTATTACGAGTTGAAGCAGACTCGAACGGGCGGAAAATCAAGTTCTTGGTTGCCCCACGACAAGTACTGCTAATCGAACGACCGAGTAAGGACCCTGCGACCCACGAGTATCGGACCTGGACAGATACCACCGGGAATTTTAAAGTCGAAGCCAAGGTGTTTGAGTTGAACGATACGGAAGTCAAGTTGCTAAAGAAAGACCAACTGGTAATCACAATCCCACTTGAGAAGTTAAGTCAACCCGATCAATTGTTTGTCAAGCAACTTCAAGAACAGGCAGGCAACCCAACCAACGAGATGAGCCACTCCGCTGTAAATCGACGCCGTGACGAACTTATTAAAAAGGCGTTTGATAAAGGAGAGTTTCCTGTCACGGCCCGCAAAGTTAAACCAACAAACGAACTTCGACAGGAAGCGGTGCCGTGGGTTTATTCCCCTACTGAATCCGCCATCCATTCACGGGACATGTCGGTACCTTTGCCTACCGATTTCGAAAAAAACGATCTTATATACACCAAGTTGTTGAATAACGGTCATGCAAGTGAGATCATCAACATTTGTCGTCGCAGTTACAAGACCAAAGTATCGCAAATCTTACTATTCAACACCGTTGAGGAGAAATTTGTGGGCGATTACACACTGCCGACCGACGACATCTTGGACGTCGTTGTGTCGCCGTCGTTAGGTACGATGGCAACCCTGCTCGGCAGCACCGTGACTCACACGGGTGGCATCGTATTTTGGCGAATAGAAAACGGACAATTGATCCCGTATCAAGCTTGGGAATTTGATAGCATTCGCGAGAAGGACAGGTTCTTTGCGACGGACTCATTATTTGTAGACGAGCGTCATTTCTTGACCATTGGTAGTCACATTGCTCTGTGGAATATATCCGATGGAAAGTGTATTTATTCCATTTCGAAACCCGGAGTTTGGGCGATCAGTCGTGACCACTCGCATCTAGCTTTTGCTCAGAGTGATGCTTTGTGGATGTTGCGCCTCAAAGATGGCAAAATTACCGGGCGGATGACCGCAGATCCCAAGTACATCAAGTCACTGAAACAAATGGACTTTTCGCCCGATGGCAAGTCCTTGGTCATGTCCAATGGGCGCGTGCTGCATGGATTTGACTTGACGAACGGTCAAGGTTTGTTCTCGACGGAACCGGAGCAGGCAATTTCCTCGGTCCAATGGGCTGATAATTCGTTATTGTTTCTCAATGACAAGCTAATTTTCGATCCGAATTTGGAGGTATCGGTTTGGAATGTCTTGGTGATACCAGGCTTGGGCAAAAATTATCGTGGATCAACAACCTGGGTCTGTAGCGACGATCGAATCTATAGCCTTGAATTGGTGAATGAAGAACGTCGCAACGCGATTTCCGGTAATACCGAGGGATTGGAAGCGAAGGACCTTCTGGCTTTTGAGCCGGGGACTCGAATCGCACTAATAGCGAATCTGCAGCACTTGCACATCGAGGCGGATGAAACCGTGAGCGCCTTGCGTCATCGCTTGGAGGAGCGAGGCTTCGTCTTAGATGATAACGCTCCACTTCGTTTGGAGGCGGTCGTTCGTCGAGGCCAAGAGGTAGAAGAGGTCGTCGCAGAGCAATTTGGTATCGGAATTGGCTTGGGGCGAGAACGCATTCGGTACACTCCACATTCAAGTCATCTAATGTTGACGCTCGATGGAAAGCTGCTTTGGCAAGTTGGCGCAAGTTACACGGCGAAAGGACCGGTCCTCATGCTCAACGCCAATGAAACGCCGCAGCAAGCGGTCAATCGATTGTGCCGTCCCAATCCGGCCTTCTTTACCAATGCGAAGATCCCCAAGAAAATTTCGCGATTGCCCAAGAACCGTACGGTTGGGACGCTGCGAATCACGCCAAGTGGCGTGTATTGAGCGTCGTTTTGTCGGCAAGTTATAATTGTCCCGGTGGTCGTAACGGATATTAGCGAACCAACTCGAACCGCGAACGTCGCCCTAGGACGCTCGGTCCAACGACCAAAGCGCCCCAACGGAGCGGCCGTATCATGGTCAATTTTGGTGTGTGAAGAGGATCTCGAGGGTTTCATCAGCTTCGATTCGGATCGAGATCTTCTGGTTCGTCGCCGTGCTGGTATCTGAAGTGGCCACACCTCCAATCGCATTGGAACTCTCTCGTGAAAACTCTCCCTCCCAAATTCCGTCTCGCTCCGAACGTTTGGTGGCAAGTGCCTGAAGGAATTCGAGTATCAGGCGCCACTGGCGTAATGGCAGCCGGTCCCGATCATGCAGGATTCCGTCAATCAGGAATTGGATCACCACCGAGTCGCCCGTTTTTCGGAAAATGACCTTGGCGGCTTGTAGCTGTTCTGCCTCCTGGAAGATCACTTGAATCAGACGCTGCATCGCCGAGTCTATAAATCTAGCAACATCTTTGTTTGGTGTTTGTGCACGAGACTTGACAGTCCTGGAAAGCGGAGGCAACTTTGAATATGGAACACGCGGGGGGCCTGACGCGAAGTCCGACAAACTGATTGATTCGTAACCAGAACTGAAGTTGTCGATAGAGCCCACAGTTTCAGGATGACGTCCTAAACAAATAATGGAATCGTCGGAATCGATCGCCGCATCGGTAAACTCCTGGAGTATCGAATCGGCTGACGCGCCATCGATTTGACCATACAATTCGTTGATCGCGTTTTGCAGTGGTTCCTTCGCGCACGTCACAATCGAGACATTCCGATTCAGAATAAAACGGAGTTTCTCGATTGTATCGATATCCCATGGGTTGCAAGTTGCGAGTACGAGGTTTGAACCGTCTTCACCGACCGGCAAAATCAGATTTTCGCGGGCGACGGTTTCCGGTACCTGCTCGACGATGTTCTCAGGGACCAGGGCCTGGTCCAGATCGATGAACGGAGTTCGAGCGACGTTCGCGGCTGTCCGGGCCACTGCACTGTCGGAAATATATCCGGCACTAACGGCCTGTTCAACCGCGTTCCGACCCGTTGCCACCGACTGTTGTTGCGAGTCATTCCATTGATCCGACGAAATTTTCCCTTCTTGGACAAGCTTTCGCCCGACCTCTTCAACGTGGGCCGCCTGCCAGTTGCGGGCACTGCACGGAATCGAATCGAAAGAGAGAAACCTTGCATGGCGGATGCGGAGTTCTGCGGGAATTGAGGGCAGACGGCCCAGTTGCCACCCTTCAGGCAACTCAACCGGCTGGACAACCCGGTCTACGGATCCGTTCTTGTTGACAACTTCCGTTTCATCAACCGCCACATACGCCGTAAACCGCGAGAGGACTCGCGACTCGATCGATGTATCGACAATTTTTTGTCGTGCCGCTTCATCGTCTCTACTGGCAATCGCATACTGGTCTTCCAGCATTCTGACTCGGCCCTTCCCCCACAAACTGATCAGTGTGCCCGAACCGGAATGTTTATCGCTGTGAATCAAGACATCCTGTTCCCACGGCTTGCCATCTGCGTCAACGGCCAACATCCGAACCGTCAGTTCACTCCGCTTCGTTCGCCCAAAGATCGATACGGGACGATTGGCGTACAAATCTGCCGAGCCCACCACCAATTCGTGTTCCTCATCCGATGCAATCCGAATGTCGGTCAATACCGGTGCACCGATTTCCGTAGCCAGAGCCTGAATCGACTTGTCCATCTGCGATTCTGATTCGACCAGCTCCAACGTACCGCCGGTCGCGGTGGACAATCTTCGCAAGACACTGGCATTGACCGCGCGATCAACTCCCAGTGTGTAGATTCTTGGCCGCCGTTGGGCCGCAACCCCGCTCAGGCGGGACAGCACGTAGTCTTCACCCGTAATCTGCCCGTCTGTTATCAGAATGATCGACGCTTTAAATTCACTTGCACCATCCAACGCCACCATATCGAGTGCCAACTCAATCGCCGGAGCCATTTCAGTACCGCCATCGACCTTGACGTTGTTCAACCACTTGATCGCGGCAAACCGATTCTTGTCGGTTGCAGCCACCAAGCTTGCCCCGCCCAGCGTCAATTCCCGATACGAAGTCGGGGTCCGTTTCCGGGATGGATCGACGAAGAACAATTGTTTGTCATCAAACGCAATCACACCAAAACGGTCCTGTTCATTGAGTGAGTCGATCAGGCGAGCAACTCCCCTCTGAGCGGCAACATATTTCCAGCCGTTCATGCTACCGCTTCGATCCAATACAAACACAACATCGCGGCCATGCTTCTCGGACCGGACGATCTGTGGCGGCACCAAGTCGATCGCGAAGGTGCCTCGCTCATTCCGAACGGGCGGTTCCAGCCGCGCCGATGTTGTCAACCGCTGGCTGGCTACGGAACCTCGCAGGATAAAATCGCGATCCACTCGATTTCCTGGCCTGATTTGTACGCGACATCGATTTTCACTACTGTTGACGACGACCGTATGCAGACTACTGGACAGATGCTCGCTCCATTCTATTTCCGGTTTCAAGGCTTCTAGATCGATTTCGACGCACACGCTCAAGTCAACTGGGTTTTTGAAGCCCGGCAGCAATACGGGCGGCGTGACATGCGATGCATCGGGGACTTCGTC
The DNA here is from genome assembly GCA_030681235.1 of Pirellulaceae bacterium. Classification (GTDB taxonomy): domain Bacteria; phylum Planctomycetota; class Planctomycetia; order Pirellulales; family Pirellulaceae; genus M30B19. The sequence goes on from JAUXWY010000389.1 coordinate 17,856, forward strand.
GGTATCCATTGCGGTTCCTGTCCCGGTGGCCCGACCTGGAATCTCGAAACCGGACGTGTACCGAGGCGCAACGACCATCGGCAACCGGAGCGTCCAGACTGAATTCACAACTGGCAACTGTCCCACAGTGATCATCCGGATTCGAATCGCTTCACCAGGCGGAATATTTCCAACAGACAACAAAAACGTCTCGCTCCGGTTTTCTTCCAGCAACGCCGCACGATGCCCGCGCCGCATGGCCTCCTGGTACCGCTGACGCGCCGCCGCCCGCTCCTGCAAGTCGGCCCGAATGATCCGGTCGCCAACCATCATCAGACAATCGACCACCGCCATCGTCCCTTCGATGGGAAAGACATAGGTCGCTTCGATCGGATGTTCAAACGGATTGTAAAACGTCTGAGTAATTTCGGTCCTGACCGCCAAGCCACGAATCAGGGTTTGATAACCCAGGCCGCACATCGGCAAATTCCCTTGACGGGTTTTCAACGCTCCGATTCCAAACGTATCGGACGATTCAATCTCACCATCAATTCTGGGTAGAAGTACTTCATTCATCGTTCACCTCACTGGGATTGGACCTACGTTTCTGGATCAGTTGTTGTCGTATTAGTTCGTCGATCAATGGCCGCGCTGCTTCGCGAATTTTCGCGACGTCGATACCGGAAGCAAACGCGTTGACTTCGAGCGTCGTATGTTCGTCCAACTTGATTCGCCACACTCGATCAACGCCATTACCGCTCCCGGATTCGGACTGTCGTCTATCTTTAGGAACTCGTTTCCAAAAGGCCGGCTCTGGTTCCGTGACTTGGGAGGGCGTCGCTTCTTTCTGCGCCGCTGGATCCTGGCTCGATAGATTCTCAAGCTCGTCCGGCAAGTCCGCGAGCCGGGCAAGCTTCGCTGCCGACAGGCCCAGCATTTCCTGTTGGACATCAGCCAGTGTCAGGCCACGGGCCTGCAACCGTTTGATCGCCACCAATTGCTCGACATGCCGCAAGGTGTAAAAAGCGGTTCGCCCTTGCATCTCCGCTGGTCCGTCAATCAAGCCCAGCGTCGTGTAATACCGGATCGTTCGCACGTCCGGAATCGCTCGAATCCGGGCCGACTCCGCCGGTGCGTAGCCCGACCAATCCAGGGCAACGGCCGCCAGTCGACGCAGTTCTTCGATGGGGAAAATCGGCTTCATGGCCCAATTATGACACTGTCATATAACAGTGTCAATAGACAGACTTCTGGAATTTCTGAGCGGGCTACGAAATCAAATGTTGCCCAACGATTCCTCCCGATTCTCCGGACACCCTGCAACTGGCAGGCCCCATCCTCAATGACAAGCGGTCCAAAACTGGCAAGCCCACCGCATTTACGATGGGCCAACGGTACGTGACCAGCGAAGCCCTGAAGATGGCAAAGACCACGTCCGATTTGGACTAACAGACGGATACACTTTTTTGTGTTGCTTCGAACCCGTTGAGCTATTTCCAATTCACGCCCAGTCAAACGTGACCTTCAGATCGTTGAGATAACGGTCTGGTATGCTCTTTTCGTTGCAATAGCAACAGATCAGCTGCCAGGGTGACGTTCATGGCTTGCACGGCGTCGAGTCGCGATTTCTGGGAATGCCGCACCGCGCGATACGTCATGGCTAGCGCGTCTGCCATGGCGTCCGGCTGTAGATCGACGGTGGTGTGCCATTGCTTTTGATCGATCACTTCGAGCCCAGCCTGACTCATTTCTTCGGCAATCATTTCCCAGCGGCTCCGGCGATGGCCCGCTTGTTGGACTTCTTGGCGAAGTTCGATCAAGTCTTCCTCGCCGGGCACTGCCACCACGCAGATCCCACCCGGCACTAGAACACGATGGATCTCTGAAATGGGACGACGACCGAACAGCGAGAGCACTCGTTGCACACTTTCATCCGCCGCCGGTAAGACTCGGTCCGCGTTGGCCAACACCCAAGTCGCGTCCGGCCAGCGGCGCACCGCCAATTTGATCGCCCGCTTGGAAAGATCGATACCGCAATAGGCATGGGCGTCGCCCGGAAACAAGGCGGGGCCAAACGAACCCTCACCACAACCCAAATCCAAGGTTCTTGGATCGACCTGTTTGTCGCTGGCAAGCCACGGACGCAGCGTTTCAATTAGCGAGCCGGCGTGTCCTCGCTGAAGCCAACGGTGCCGAGCCAGAACCGCGTCCTCGGAATCACCGGGGTTCTTGGACTTCTTATCCTGAGGTTGCAGCAGATTCCAGTAGCCCTGTTTGGCACGATCAAAATGGTGGCCGGCACCGCACACAAGTTCTCGCTCGCGTTGCTCCAGCAATTGTTGGCAATCTCGGACGGTACAGCGTAGTTGAAACATCGCCCCATTCTAAATGCAGTTCCACAAACAAACAGAGGGTGAACCGATCAAAGAGGGCCACAAATGAAAGAGACAGGCCACCTTGTTTTGGTCAGCAGCGATTCAAGAGCTTGGCGATTCAGAGTAAGATTACCGTCGAGCGGACTGTTAACGATTGCTTTTTTGAATCGGATCGGTTCGAAGTGGCGATCTCTACTTTTTGAGATTCTGGAGAAATAGATAATGATCCCATGGTTCCGATCGCAGTTAGCTGTTCGTACCAGTTTAACGTTGTTTTGTGTCGCTGTTGCGATGCTCGTGGCTTGCACACAACAATCGGAGCTCTCCAGACCTTTGGAGCAGTCCGAGCCCGTTTTGAACCCAGATACCCCATTGGAGCCCAATATGAAGACCGAAAAAGCGATTCTAGCCGGAGGATGTTTCTGGGGAATGGAAGATCTCTTCCGGAAGCAACCCGGTGTCGTTTCAACCCGAGTGGGCTACTCAGGTGGCGATGTAAAAAATGCCACCTACAAGAATCACGGAACCCACGCCGAAGCCATCGAAGTGGTTTACGACCCAGCAAAAACCGACTTTCGCAAAATTCTTGAATTCTTTTTCCAAATCCATGATCCCACGACGAAGAACCGCCAGGGGAACGATCTTGGCATGTCTTACCGATCAGCGATTTTCTATACCAGCGAAGAACAAAAGCAGGTCGCGCTGGATACCATTGAGGACGTCAACGCTTCGGGATTGTGGCCGGGTAGGGTTGTGACGGAAGTCGAGTCCGTCGGCGACTTCTGGGAGGCGGAAGCGAATCATCAAAACTACTTGGTGCGAAACCCGGGCGGTTACACCTGCCATTTCCCCCGCCAAGATTGGGTGTTGCCTAAACGGCCTGCGGCCAATTGATGACGGTCGACAGTGAGCGGGTGTGCCTGGCCACGGTCAAGGGAACAGGGACAAGGGAATTTGGGACAAAGGAATTCGATAGCATTGAAGTGAGCGAAAGTGCAGGAATAGGTTTTTGGAGTCAGACAGATAAAAAGGCAAACGCAGCCGACCAACCGGATGAACCACAGCAGCCTTCCGCGTCATTAATTCGATCATTTCACATTCAATTCCACACCCCGACATTCCCTTGTCCAAAATTCGCTTGTCCAAATCGCTTCGCTTGATCGCTTTGTGGGGCCACCACACTTAAATCGCTTCGCGTTTAGTTCGTTTGCTGCCGTACTGTTGCCGGGTGTTTTTGCATTCGATACGATGACTTCGCGTCGGTTGTGCGATTTGCTCCCAGTGCCATTCTGAATATTGCCATGTCCCAAAAATATCCCAATCAGTTTCCTCAACAGCCGCCACCGTTCCCATCGTTTGGAGCGCCTTCGCCAAAACCTTCGTCAGGCACAAATTGGCTGTGGATTATTCTGGGAGTTATCGGGACCGGCGCGGTGTGTACAGTGTGTTGTTGTGGCGGAATATTCTATTACGCACGTACCGCCGCAAATTCTCAATTGGCCGCCGTTGCCGCGGCAACCGAGCCATTTTCCGTCGCGTCGATCCCACCACCTCCGATGCCGGAACTTGGTGCTGGAAAACCACTGCGCGACTTGGCAGGCGCGAAACTCTTTCACGTCAAATGGGGACCCGAACAAAAGACCATTCCGAGTAAGCCGGGCGTCGGTGGCGAGATGTATGTCTTGTTACCTCCCGGCAATCATCAACCTGGTTCGCTACCCTGTCTGTTGGTGGCACCTGCTGGTACCAACTTGTTGACCGGTGCCAATACCGGACCGTATTTTGAATCCCATATTCCATACCTCCAGGCCGGTTTTGCCATCATGGATTATGAATTTGACGGTTCACCGGATTACGAAACGGAGGAAGGTGAAGCCACCCGAGCGTTCATTGATTCGCAAGCGGGACTGGTCAACAGTCGCAACGTCATCGACTTCGTTCTGCAAAAAATGCCGATGGTCAACTCAAAACAGATTTTTGCGGTCGGCCACAGTTCGGGTGGCACCCACGTGCTGTTGCTCGGCGAACACGATCGACGATTGGCCGGAGTCGTTGCCTACGCGGCTGTCAGTGACGTGCCTAAACGTCTCCCACCGTCTGTGGCGAGGATGCTCGGCAATAATGACAAGCGAATCGGAGAATTCCTGGTTCAATCTTCGCCCCTGACGCATGTGTCCCGCATGAACTGCCCGGTTCTGCTCTGCCATGCCGAAGACGACAGCAACGTTCCGGTAAGCGACTCTCGCGAGATGCACAAGCAACTGATTGCCGCAGGTAAGAGATCCGATCTTTTTATCACGCCTACCGGAGATCATTACGACGAGATGCTCGAGCGATGCGTCCCCAAAGGGATCCAGTGGATGAAGAAACAAATGGATGATGCAAAATGAAGTCGTTGGACGGCGCGGAACTATCGCGTTGGGCGTCTTGTTGGCAATCGCTCCGCGTACTCTTGTTTTATTTTTTTGGAATCAATTGCCAGACACAAATGACGACGAACAAAAGGGCTGGAGTCAGAAACAAAAACTCGCCTAGCGTTGGAAAAGTTGGGCGATAGAAGATCAGGACTCCCAAAGTCGATATTAGCAGCGTCAGCAAGGCCAGCGATCCCCACCAGCGGAGCGACTCGAAAAATCCTGCCACCAGGATGCTGGTCAAAACAAGCACGAACAACAAGGCTCCCCACCCCATAGCCAGATTCAGAGAATTCAAGAAAGCATCAAACGCATCCCAAAGACCGCGTTGGGCAGCCATGCGTCCAATAATCAAAAAGACACACGCCAACATGACATAGGGAATCGCCAGCATCGTTATCAAGACGTGCAACAAAAGTGGCAAGCGCCGCGTCAATTCGTCAATCATGCTCATGAGGATCGGTCACCCTGTATTAGCAGAAACCCAACGATATTCAAATATTATGGTACTTCAAACCGATCGCAACCGCGATCACTCGATCACACTTGCTGCCGATTCCTAGAGGGATCTGACCCTCTCCGGCGAGTCTCATAAATTGGTTAGAAACGCGACTCGCCTTCACAGGGTCAGACTCGGGTCAGACCCCTCTGCAACTCTTGCTTGATGGGCCGCTTCCGATTAGGCTCAATAGGTCGGGAGCAATTGGTTGCGAAGCCGAGATTCGGATGACGGTAATTCATGATGTACATCCAATACTGGGGCGTGTTGACACTCTTGGCGTTCCAAACGCCCTCTGAAGGGCCAATGGCCGAGTCCGTGGGCTGCCCCGCAGCTGTGAGCAGTTTCGAAACAGAACTGTGGGCTAAAGTGGCAGCCACCAAATGCTTGACTTGCCACGCCAAAGGTGGCGACGCCCAGGATAGCGAGTTCCTGCTGCTCGATCCCGACAAAATGCCGGTCGAGCAACGACCGGTGGCCATGCGTCAGAATCTGGCGGCATTTACGAACATGGCGATGCCACGTGTGGATGGTGAATACAAGATCTTACTGAAGGTCGTGGGCCGTCTGGACCATGGCGGAGAAGACGTCCTTCCCTTTGATTCTCCTGCATATCGAGTCCTGGCGGACTTCGTGCATCGCAGCAATGGTGGTTCGATCAGTTTGGACTCGTTGCCGGGCGCGGAGGCGGCGGGTCAACCCTTCTTCGCGGGCGTCACCATGATCGACGACCGCCGCTTGTTGCGACGTGCGACGTTGTCTTTAGCTGGACGGAACTCGCTTTGCCGTGACGACCAACGAGCGCCTTTGGGTCGTCGATGCGGAACAAGGTCGAGCGATTCGAGAACTGGATTTGCCAGTGAATCCACGCGAGATTTCGCTGAACCGCGACGGTAGCTTGTTGGCTGTCTCCTACGCGGATCGCGATCGGTGGAGCGTGAAACAAATCGTGTTGTTCGACGTGGCCTCGGGGCGAGAGCTTAAATCGTTTTCGGGAGCAAAGTTCCTGGCCCCATTGTTTCATCCCGATACCGATCAAGTTGTGATCGTGGAAACTGGTCGTCCGAATCGTGTCACGATCTACGATACTCAAACATGGGAGCGAGTGTTCGAGCACGAAACATCCCACGCTCCCGCACTGGCCGCCGCCATCGCGGACAACTTCAAGTCCCTCGCCTTCTCGCTCGCCGACACGCGAATCGAAATCTGGAATTTGGAGGAACTAGGATTCACTTTGGAGAAGTAATTCGGGTACTGAAGAGATTCAGTGGACGAAGTCGCAGTGGCCTACCCACCGACGACCAATCCGCTCGCTGGAAGTACATCAACGGCCCAATCAAGAAAATCTGCTGTCCTCCCCGAATCTGCTGGCAACCCGGTTTGAATCTTCGCTCAGCGAAGTCGAAGCCAAACTGATTATCCATCGATTTCAATCCGTTCAGAGACCTCAAGAAAATTATCGAGTGAAAGGTGTTTCGTTAGCACGCTCCGAATGTCGGCTAACCTTATGCCCACAAAGCGCAACGCCATCGGGTCATCCGGATCACAA
>JAUXWY010000392.1 GCA_030681235.1 Pirellulaceae bacterium
AGCAATACGTAGAAACAAATCCGCACCCTTTCCTTGTATGTTCATCGAAAGCTAAATTCACAATCGTCCTCTATCGCGGACGACCCGGCAATGCTTTCCCCTCAGAAACGTTTTGCTGAATGAACTGATCAAGTTTCTTCAAATAGGCATCTGTCATCCAATCATTGTGGCCGGCTCGTTCGATACTCACGAGTTCCTTCGGTTCGTTCGCATTCTTAAATATCTTCTCACCTAACGAAAAGGGAATCGTTTGATCAGCCGTTCCGTGACTTTGAAGCAACGGACCTTGGTAGTTGGCAATCGACCCGGCTGTATCGAGTTTTTTCGGCGGAACGAGCCACGACAATTGCGGATAGTGAGCGTCCGCAACATCCCGCAGCGACGAAAACGTGCTTTGTACGATTAGACCACGTGGAGCAGACTTGGTCGCCAATTGAACCACAATGGCGCCACCCAGCGATTCGCCCATCAGCAACATCTCGGAGTCTTTGATATTCGCCAATTCACAAAGTTTCGCTCGTGCGGCGGTCGCGTCTTGTATGACACCTTCCACCGTTGGTGTCCCCTCGCTGCGTCCGTACCCGCGATAATCGAACATCAAGACCGACACGTTGGCTTTTTGCTGAAGGTAACGCAGCCACGATGCTCGCGAAGCCACATGGCCCGCGTTTCCATGGGCCACCAAAACGACGGCTCGTGGGTTTTCGGCTGGGCAGTACCACGCATGCAGTTTCGTGCCGTCCTCTGCCTGAAAGTAGACATCTTCATACTTCAGGTCTTTCGGTTCCCAATCACCTTCTGGGAACTTGGAAGGAAAGAACAACAAGCGTTCATCAAGCGACTGAGCCTTGGTAACGGTCACCGAGTCCGGTTTCGCAGGGACTTGACCCCGACAACCAACGACATCGAACATCAGAAGAACCGCCGCCGCGAGAGCCACACCTGAATAGTTCATGTCGTCTCCTATCCATCGAGTCGTGCTACTTGCTCTCCGCGCGCAGTTTCCATGCGGCTTGCCATTGTGGTTCGCCCGCGGTCATTCCAAACTCTTCGATCAACCGACGTTCCATGTCCGGCAAGTGGCCGGCTCCGTAAAACACTCCCAGTTTTCTTTTGCCCGCATCGATTTGCGTTTGTAGGACCTTAAGCGCCTTGCGATTGCGATGAGTGATAATCGTCGATCCATTGTCGCCTTCGAAGGCGACCATGCCAACGTCCATCTTGATCAGTTGATTGGCAGCGGACCGTCGCAAGCGGTAGGTTCGGTCGTCGCCACTCGACATCAATGCTCGAAGCATCTCAGCTTCGCCGCTGGAGCCGCTCATCGCGGCACTGGTCCCCATCATCCGAAAGAACATCTTGGCAACGGATTCGTTGTTCTCCGTCATCGATTTCCCAAACTCTTCGGGAGTCATGTCTGCGTGAACAAAGTTGCTGGCGTTGTAGTTGATGTGCTCCAATTGAAACTGCAAATCGAGCCCCGCCATCATGCCCTTTTGCAGAGCCGCAACCGGGTTCACGCCGTCTTGATTTCGAGCGTCTACCTTGGTGCCTTCCGGGGCGACCAATTCATAGAGCAACGCGTCATAGTTTTTGAACTGTTCGTTGAATGCGGCGAAGTAATCTTTCTCGCCGATATGCACGACACCAACCAAGTCCACCGCCAACTCCGTTCCGTCGGGCATTTTCTTGGTGTATCGAATCGTCGAAGTATCCATCGAAATCGGACGACCTTTTTCGTCCTTGTTTATCCGAACAAAGCGGTCGTGTTTCGTCGATTTCTTTTTGGGCTTTTCATTTGTGGCTTTCTCCTGAGCCGCCGCCGTGTCTTGCGGCGCGATCCCAGCACCCCAAACATTGCCGGTGCCGAACAAGAAGCAAACTGCGGCCATCACCAAAATCGGCCGAACCAACCACAAACCACAGCACGACTTCATTACGGACCTTTCGGATTTTTCTAGAACTAAAATCGCCCCGCTCGCTAGGTAATGTACCCGATAAACCAGGGATTGGCTACAACTTTCTGGCGCATCAAGAGTTTCGCCATTTGCCGACGTCCCAAACGAAAACTAAAGGCGGTGCGAGCAAAAAAAATCCTCGCCGTTCTTTCAACGGCGAGGATATTTGACCTCTGCAGATCTTTTAAATCTAGCGTCGGCGGCGATTGCGAGCGAATTGGAACCCAGCAGCGAAAATCAAAACCAAAGCCGACGTCGGCTCCGGAACCCCGGTAACGCTGGTAATACCAGGTCCACCGGCGTACCCGCCACTTGAGTTCAAGCCGCCACGGCCACCCCAATCGACCCATCCACCCGGATTACCGGGCGATGTCGGTCCACCAGGTCGACCAGGACCACCAGGTCCACCAGGACCTTCCGGACCGCCGTCATCGGTTCGTCCGTCATCATCGTCGTCATCCGGAGCTGGTTCTTTTGGAAGTCCAGGACCTCGCGGCCAAAAGTCGTCGACTCGACCACCACCCAGACTCGGAACCTGATAGCCAAGGTCGCGGAACTGGGCCAATGTCACCGGCGACAACCAGGCCTGCTCGGTCGCGAAACCAATCATCAGCTCGCCAACACCCGTCTGTGGGTTGTAGAAGTATGGATCGGCACCAGACCAGTGTCCGCCGGCTGTTCCACCACCACCGGCGGTTTCAACAGGTACAAACGGAGCAAAACGATTCCCGGTCGCTTCACGATACGCGGCCAAGGCATTCGGACCAACGAACCCGGCTCCTACTCGCGAGCGATAACCGAAGTCATCCCAAACCCCAGGAAAGCCCAGTGCATGGAATGTCTCGTGCATGATGGTTGTACGAAGAATTCCGGTGGCTGCCATATAGGCCATATCGTCTTCGTCAAACGTCGTCGCTCCTGTTCGCACAACAGCACCACTTGTGCCGTGCTTGCCGTATCCCGGCCCACCCCAGCGAAGTACATCGCGTGGGCCCGCGAACGCAAGCACGCCAAACTCTCCATCGATGGCATCAAAGGTTACATCAATCGTGAACCCAGTGTACTGAGCTTCAATGGCTCGCGGGCCACGCCACGAGACCAACAGATTTTCAATCGTCGACATGGTCTCAGCGAAATCGGTACGATACTGCTCGTACTGACCGGTCCCGGTGACGTCGTAGTTCATCGTAATGGTAAACGGCACGTCCGCTCGGGCGGTACTGCCACAAACCGCCGCCATCGCGACGGCAATGAAACCGACGAAACGTCGGCCAACTGAAAAGTTACGAGTCATAAGTTTCCTACCACAGTAAATTTGGGACAAACCCACGCGATCGGGAGACTATGAAGTCCCACCAACCGCAAACCATGCGTCGATCTAGCCGACGACTGCCACCCATACTACTTGCCCTGATTCAAAGGTTCAACGGAAAAAACCGTCAAATCCGTACAATCAAAGAAGTTTCCATTTTGAGCCGCCGTTTCGGGCCGGAACCCAGAAGACCAACCGCATCGTATACAAGGGGCAAAAAACACTCCGCTGGATAAGAACTGACCAGAAAAATGCCGAATCCACAGGTTCACCAGCCCTTTAGGGGGGGATCTATTTGCCGTTGCGACCGGTTTTGCTGGTATATTCGCGAAATTTTACCTTTCTTATTCAACCCTTACAAAGCTGACTTCCGATACTACCGTTGACGTTGCTCCTGCCCGCGTCATGTGTTTACCCGATAGGGCAGGCCCTCGATTGGCTGAAAAGCGGAATCTCAACCATGTTGAAGCGACTATTCACGACTACCTTGGCCATCCTGACGATGGCCATCGGTTCAACGACGCTCCCGGCGTACGGTCAAACCGGGCCGATGGGTGCCCCGGAACCAGGCGTCGGCCCAACTCCCGACGTCCATGGACAGTACGAGACCAGCCTGTTCAATTACGACGCGCAAATGTTCGCTCCAATGACATTGGACGACATTCGCACCAAACCACAGGGCAACACCGGTTGGTACTTCACGTACGACCGAACCTACATGTCGACATCTCGACCAGGGCCAACGTCAACGGTCAACGCCAACAATGTGGCGACTGGCAATGACTTCATGTGGGGTAACCGGTTCGACTTAGGTCACATGGGCGAAGATGGCACCGGCTGGGACCTCAATTGGTTGACCAGCGAAGGAGGATTCTTCTCGCAAGGCCAAGATGCCTTGGTCGCTCGACCCTTTCTGACCCGAACGACGATTGGAAACGTGGAACTCAACCGAGTGTTCCGTCAGGAATTGTCAAACGGGGCTTTGCTTGAACCGTACTTCGGTGGTCGGTGGCAGGGCTTTAGCGACGAAACGATTGAAGATTCCATCGTTCCGTTCTTTGGGCCAACCAATCAAGATGGCTTGCGATTCAAGCAACGAGCGAAGAACTCGGTATTCGGGGCCCATGTGGGTACTCGATACAACCGAACCGTCGGTCGCTGGACCTGGCGAGCTGACGCGGCCCTCGCTGCCGGCTACAACACCCAACGGTACATGTCCTCGGACATGGTATTCGGAGAAACTCAGGTCCAGATCTTCGAAGCAACCTTCAGTGACAACAGCTTTGTTCCGACACTGGACCTCGGGCTAGACGCCGCCTATCACGTGACTCGCGATATCGCCCTACGAGCAGGTGTACAAGCCCTGCACATGTGGGACGGTGTCGTCCGAGCCGACACGCGAACCACTGGCCTAAACCCGTTCTCCGCCTTCGGGTTTGGCGAACCAGTCACGGGAGTTCGCGATCAATCGCTGACCACGATCGGCTTCACCTTCGGTTTGGAATGGCGTCGCTAACGCGGCAATATCTAGCATCGACGGATCAACAGCCAACTCCAGTCGCAGCGAATAAAAAAGCAGGTCTCTATCGGGGAGACCTGCTTTTTGTTTTGATGGTCAAGTTTTTTCAAAAGCGAGCAAAGCTTAGACTTGGAACGAGCTTCCACAACCGCACGATCGCTTGGCCGACGGATTATCGAACTTGAAGCCGCGTTGGTCCAATCCCTCGTAGAAGTCGACGGTTGTACCTTCCAAGTACAACGCGCTCTTCTTGTCCACAACAACGCCTAGCCCGTGTTGCAGGTACAAATTGTCTTTGGTCTCGTCGAAGTTTTGGTCCAACTGGAACGTGTACTGGAAACCGGAACATCCGCCACCAGCCACTCCGACGCGTACCTTGACATCCGCCCCAAGAGAACCGTCCTCTTGGATGATGCGGTTGATTTCTTTAACTGCTTTTTCTGTCAGTGTGATTGCCATTTTTGTTTTGCTCCTATATTTCGAAACAAATGGTTCGATTAATCATAGCCGCCAACCCCCGGTTTGGAAAGCTGTCTTCAGCCACGACTGAGCAGAATACCCTGACTCAGTCGTTCGGCGGCCAGATCGATGTCATCCCGAGTGTGAAACCGACCCAAGCCGATTCGCAAGCTACTTCGCGCCGCATCCTCACTCAGACCGATGGCTCGCAACACCATACTAACTCCCGGCGTCGAACTGGAACAAGCACTGCCGCTCGAAACCGCGACCCCTGTGGCCCTGAGCATGATCGTCTGACCTTCCACAAACGGCACAGCGAAATTCAGGTTGTTCGGGAGGCGGGGGCCGCCCGCCTGCCAATTCGGACCGTTAAGCTGAATATCCGGTACCCACTCCGTCAATTGGTTCCACAACCGTTGCCGCAGTTCGCCAACCGCCTTTGCCGCTCCAGTTTGCCGCTCGTGAGCTAACCGCAATGCGGTCGCAATGCCCACAATTCCTGGCGTATTTAACGTTCCAGACCGAAAACCGAATTCCTGGCCGCCGCCGAGTATTCTCGGAAACAAGCGGACCGGCCGAGCTCCTGGGTAAGTTTCACGCCGTCGCACATACAACGCCCCCACACCTTTCGGCCCGTAAAACTTGTGTCCAGAAAAACTGACGATGTCGGCTTGCCATTTGTCCAAGTCCAACGGCAACCAACCCACCGCCTGGGTCGCGTCCGTATGCAACAGCGCGCCTACCGAATGTGCCAAATCCGCGATCTGCCGAATTGGCTGAATCACGCCGATCTCGTGATTGGCGATCGAAATCGACACCAACGCGGTATCCTCCGACAAAACGGACCACAATGCCTCCAAATCCACGACTCCCGGCCACTCGAGATCGCCAACCGGAACCGACATGCTTCCTTCTCGCGTCAGAGTGCCGGTCGCTTGTTGCTGCCCGACGGGTACGACCGAAACTCGCCACCCCTCGCGTTCCAACTGACGAATTGGTTCCAACACGCTTGGATGCTCGATGCCGATGGTGACCAAGTGCTTCCGTTTTCCCTGCCAACGTTTGGCAGCGCCAAAAATTGCCAAGTTATTGCTCTCGGTCGCTCCGCTGGTGAAGACGATTTCATCCGATTCGACCGCCAGTACACGGGCAAATGTTGCTCGCGCCGCGTCGACAAGTTCCCGCGCCCTCACACCATAAGCATGAGTTGGGCTACCAGGGTTTCCGAACACTTCGGAGAAACACGGCCACATCGCTTCCAAAACGATCGGATCCGTCGGAGTCGTCGAATGGCAATCCAAATAGATGACGCGATTCGAATCGACCACCTTTTCCAACGACATTCCCGGCATCCTCGTCTTTCAACCGGCACTGCTGGGAGCCGAAACCAGATTCCCAACCGATTCGTTCGCCAGTAGATATCGCAGCGCGATTTGCGACCAAGTTTCAAACTGCCCCAGCATCGCTTCCAAGTCCGGTGGTGAAGAAAACCGAGCGTCCAACAAATCTTTCTCTCGGGCCCGCACGACGGGCTCCGCTAATTCCACTAAATGAACAACACCCAAATGAACTCGGCCTACTTCATTCGAGTCGTCGTTGATCAAACCGATAATCCGGCCCAACGGCGGCACCGCCAATGACGTACCGGACTCGCGCTCGCTTTCATCGATCACGGTTCCAATATGAATCTCCTCCTCCAACTCCCGTTGCATCCCAGCAAAATATGCGTCTGGGTGCTGGGTATCTTCCAAAGAAATGTGGCCACCCACTCCAACACTCTTTTTCGCATGCAAGCGTTGCTCGCCCTGTCCACTGCCGCGGGTGTAATGAAAGTAATGATGTCCATCCGCCGCGCGAACGCGAAATACGACATACGGAATCAACTGCTTGAACGTCGGGTCCTGTTCCATCAACGAACGCGGTCGATACTCGGTGTGGCTTTCATTCAGAAGCACAGGCAAGTAATGGTCGATGCGATCCGAGAATCCTTGAAAACAACCCAACTCGTGAAATAACCGGGTGGGCACGACCAGAATCTGCTCTTCGGTACTCATCTGTTTCTCCTGAATGTTCTCGCTCATTGTGATTCAAGCCTACCGGAAGTTCGACAGACTAGATGATCAACATCGCGTCCCCGTAACTAAAAAACCGATACTCGCGTTTGATCGCTTCTTCATAGGCTCGTTTGATCAAAGCATCGCCGCCGAACGTCCTAACGAGTACGATCAAAGTCGTGCGCGGCAAATGAAAGTTGGTCATCAATCCGTCTGCGACGTGAAATTGAAAACCGGGCCGAATAAACAAGCCCGTGTCCCCACAATACGGTTGCAGTGTTCCCGAGCGGGCGGCCGTCTCCAACGAGCGAATGCTGGTCGTTCCCACCGGAATCACTCGGCCACCCAACTGCTTGTGATGCTGGATCTGCGCCACGGATTTTTCGTCCACGTTGCACCATTCCTGATGCATGACATGTTTGTCCAACGAATCGGTCTGGACCGGACGAAAGGTGCCCGCACCCACGTGCAAGGTGATCCGACCGATGCCAATCCCGCGACGCTTCAGCCCCAACAAGACATCTTGCGTGAAATGCAAACCAGCAGTCGGTGCGGCCACCGCACCGGGATGTTTTGCGTAAACCGTCTGATAGTCTTTCAGGTCCGATTCCACCATGTTGCCACCACGAATGTAATGGGGTAATGGAATCTGCCCAACCTCTTGCAATAACACCGGCCATTGTTGTCGGGCCGCCTTCACCGCGATTCGCAGCGGTGAATCTTCATCCAACAACTGGAGCTGCGGAACCGCAGCCCATTGCCCTTCCTCCAATCGAGCCACCATCACAAGCGAAAAGCTCTCTCGGCCCTGTCGATCAAATAAGGTGACCGTCTCTCCCAAATCCATCTTTCCCCGCGTCTTGCACATCAGACGCCACACGCCCTGCAGATCAGCTTCCAAGAACAAACCCTGCCAGCGACCTCCGGTCTTTTGTCGGACACCCGTCAATTTCGCGGGCACCACCCGAGTGTCATTCAAAATCAAAAGATCTCGCGGCGACAAAAACTCGGCCAAATCCCGCACATGCATGTGCTCGATTTGCTGACTCTGTCGATCAACCACCATCAGCCGAGCGTCCGCCCGGTGAGGCAACGGGCTCTGGGCGATCAACGACTTTGGAATCGTGAAGTCGTATTGGTCCATTTCTGAAGGCTTGGATTCCTTGTTTCCAGCCACTGATTCTGACATCCCAAACTTGCCTTCTTTTCGAAAGGATTTGCAGCCCTAAGCTGGTTCACGACTCCGCCGAAACTCTTAACTTCCCCGATCGGAATGCCTTGCCCAACTCCGTCCGCACTTACGCGTCAAGTTGAGAATTTCCAAAGTTCTGGGATCGGGACTCATTCGGCCTCGCCGTCATGTCACGATCCTTGGTACTATAACAACCGCGCGACTGCTCGCCAGCAGGCCACTCCATATTCACGTGCCACTGTTTTTCATGATTCCTTCGTCGAACGATCCTTCACCGAATCTCCCGCAGACTCAACGTCCTCGGCCCGACGTCGGCCCGTCCCATCGTCGGTCGCTACGAGTAGCGTTGGTGATTTCTGAACTAGACGTTGGCGGAGCAGAAAAGAACTTCGTGAACTTGGCATTAGGGCTGCGACAGCTAGGACACCAGGTCTTCATCAACAGCTTGGACCCTCGGCCGAACTCCGGTCGGGATCACCTAGTTTCGCAGTTGGAGCAGGCCGAGATCCCCGTGAGCTTTTCGAAAAAGTCTTGGAGCGGCTGGCCCAATCGATCCCAAATCGCGTGGCTCGAACAGAACTTTCGCGACCAAGCCGCCAAAATCGCCTGTAGCTTCCTCGTTCGAGCGAATCTGGCAACGATTCTGGCCGGGCGACGGTATCGACGCGACGACAATGGCTCACCCAGACCTTTTCCAGTCGTATTAGGGTTTCGTCAAGCGGAACCCCGCTTTTTGGTCCGCTCCATCGAAAAATGGTGCCTCCGCCAAGCCGCTGCCACCGTCTGCGTTAGCCACCAAGTCGCACAGCACTATCTGGGACAACGCCCACCAATCGAACCCGACACGCTCGAAACTTGCCGCCCCGGACAAGTCATGGTCATTCCCAACGGCGTGCCCGATCCCCAACCAACCGGGCCACCCCCGCCCGACTTGCAGGACTGTTTCGGGCCAAATGAAGTCCATTCCGCCAAAAAAATGCTTCCGGTTTTGTTGTTTGTCGGCCGACTGACCGAGCAGAAAGGGTTGGACCAGCTCCTGTCGATCACCCCGGCAATCCTCCGTCAACTACCCGAATTTCGACTGGTATTGGTCGGCCAAGGCCCGTTGGAGCACACTCTTCGCATCCAAGCGGCTCGTTTGGACTGCCATGACAGAATCCACTTCTTGGGCTGGCGCGCCAACCCACTGGACTTTATCCAAGCCTCCACTCTCGTGCTCCTCCATTCCCGGTGGGAAGGCCAACCCAACGCGATCCTGGAGGCCATGAGCCTGGCAAAACCCTTCGTCACCACCGACACCCACGGCGTGGCCGACATTTTCCGTCCCAAGCTTGAATGTCTCGATACTCCGCCCAACCCCGTCGATCTGCCGCTAGCACGCCGCCGACAGGTCGTAACCAACGGAAATCCCACCGCCTACATCGACGCCGTCGTCTCCCTGGCCCAGGACCCTGAAATGGCAAAAAACATCGGGATTTGGAACCAAAATCACGTCCAAAAACACTTTTCAGCCGCCCGATTTGTGACCGATTATGAACAGGTTTTCCTCAAGCTAGCAATGCCTTGCCAGCATTCACTTTGAGCCGTCCGTTCAGTTTTTTTACATCCGTAAACCACTGGGCCCCAGCATGTTACAACGACAATCCTGGCAATGCATGCGTTTGAAATAGATTTTGTAATTGACGCTGTAACGTTGTCGAGTATCTTTTGCATTGTCGCATACACGACCTCCGAGAACATCGTTGAGCGTCCGTCCGCTGGCCCGGGTTTGAGAAGTGTTGTGGGAACAAGGCCACAAGTTTCCCCAGCATTTTTTGACTGGCACATGGATTGTCGTCAGTATCGGGCCAATTGACTGTTGTGCGTTGGCTTTGGGCGTCCTCTGAAAACTGAAGTCACGCGTGCAACCAAAAGCGGCCTTTCAACACGACGTTGAAGGGCCGCTTTTTTTTGTCGAGTACTCGACAACGATGGATCGCGCGTTTGTCGTCAACGTTTAACGCTGCTGAAACAAGTAAAGTCGTTCCGCAGTTCGCACAATGATCTGTTGACCTATTGCGACCGGCGACGCCATGATCGCCGAATCAAGTTGGTTCGAAGCGACAACATCCAATTCGCGACCAGGTCTCAGAACGAACAAATCTCCCGCCTGGTTGCCGACGTAGATTTTTCCGTCAGCCAATAATGGCGATGCCGCAAATTTGCCCCCGAGACGTTCGGACCAGACCACTTCGCCGGAATCAGCATTCACGCAGGTCGCAATACCCGCGTCCGATATCAAATACAACCAATCATCAACCAGCAGTGGCGAAGGCATGGTCGGCATTCGTTGATCGACGGTCCATTGAATTCGATCTTCCGCCAATCCGGTCGCCAACGGCGACACATCCACGCACAGCAAACGACTCTGATCGAATCCCGTACAAAAATAGGCGAGATTCCCACGAACAACAGGCCGAGGAACCACGGAGTAACCCGTCTCGCCGTACGGCACCTTGAACCGCTCCCGTCCAGTCGCCGGATCGTAGACATACAACCAATTCGCCGCCGGCGAAATCAATAACGCCTGCTCCTCAATTGTCGCGATCAACGGCGTGCAAAAAGCCTTCTTTTGGTCGGGAGATTCGGACATGGCTCCCGATCTTTCCGTTCGCCAGCGAACATGTCCGGTTTCGCAATCCAAGGCTACAATGCCTTGCGAGTCCATTCCATCGGCATGGAAAATCAGCAAATCTTGAAACAGGATCGGCGAGGAACCCGGCCCCGTCGCGTGTTGCAATTGAATCTCGCGGTTGGCCCAAGCAATCGTTCCGTCTTTTCGGCGAACGGCCGCGGTCCCGTAAGTTCCAAAATGGCAATAGACATGATCTTGATCCAAACACGGCGTTGGAGATGCGTAACTGTTCAGACTGTGAATCAAATCGGGCTGTGACATATGGAACAACTTGACGAAGTGACGTTGTTGACCGCTCCCGCGTTCAAATGCCAACAAGACGAGATCCAAACCGTTGGCGTTGCCCGCATCACTTCCGGGACGACCCGAATCAGTAACCGCCGTCGTCATCCAAATCAGTTCGTCGTCCACAACCGGCGACGACCATCCCGTTCCCGGGACGGCGACGTTCCAAACCACATTTTCATTCGCACCCATCCGGATCGGCAAATCACGGCAGCCAACCGCCACTCCCATACCACTGGGGCCGCGAAATTGATGCCACCAACCGGCGCCCTCGCGATTGCCCAAGTTCGGACGTTCCAACTCAGTTGCGGAACCTAGTCGTGGACCAGAATCCTGCGCACCGGATATCGGTGCAACAAATGCGTTTACGTCAGCAATGGTTCCCAAACCTAACGAAAAGCTCAGGCCAAGTATCAGCAAATAACGCCAAGAACTCAAATTCATTCGTAACGGTTCCTGCAAAGGAGCAATCGATCAATCCTTGGAAGCATTCCTAAGGAATTGTCCCGAAATAAATTCCCAATTTCGATGGTTCTGCCGGCACAAAGGCAATTTAGCGACTGCTGGTGTACCGACATTGTTTCAAGGTCTCGGATTTCCCAACGTCGGACTCGCCCAAATCGGGAATTTGATTCAGAACAATTCCTAAGCTGAACTATCTCCCTAGGTGGCATTCGAACGTTGACTAACGCGAGGTCGTCGCGGCAGGTTTTGTTGCAACCGGGCCACACGCCCCAACCACTCGTTCATCAGTTCCTTTTGTTCCCTACGGGCACGTTCCGGACGATTCCCCGCCCCGGCTGATTCGCAGTACTTGACCCGGTAATAATCGACCACCAACTGAGAAATTTCGTCGGTCACACGCTGGACAACGTTTCCAACCTCGCCCGAATTCGAACTCGACGACGGAATTTCCGCCGAGTTCTGTCGAATCTTGTCCGATGCGACCGGCGGTTGAGTCACTTGCGAAACGGATACAATTTCTCGACTCCATTGCCCAGCAAACTCCAACGCGGTCATCGATGGTTTGCGTGGAGAAAATCCACCAGCCACCGCCAGCTTCTCCAACCGAAGCAACAGTTCGTCCGCCCAGTGTGGCCCTAAGCCATCGTCAGAGCTCGGCCCATCACGTCCTAGTAGACGACGCCAAATACGCTCGCTTGGACCCGGACGCGAAACCGCGCGCGATGTTTTTCGCCATTTTGCGGCTCGCTTTTGGACAAAAAACAGTCCCACGACAATCAGTCCAGCCAAGCCCGTTCGTTGCCAGACCGACAATCGGTCCAATCGATCGCGAATGCCCTGAACAAACTGAGTTGGGTCCAGCATCGCTTGGAGAAAGCCCGCTCCAAAAGTCTCTTTTTTCCCGCTGCCGCCGTCGTCTGCGATACCCATCACGTACTCGTCCCACAACGATTGAGCGAAACCCAACGCGTTGTTGGCTTGGTTGAACAAATCCGTGTCGTCATCCAAGATACTTGCTGAGGGCGTTGGGTCCAATCGCAACCAGGCCCCGCCGTCTTTACTAGCCAATTGTTTAGCCACAAGTTCTTTGGAGCAGTCACTGCCACGCAGATAAGCTTCGACCCAACTATGCGCATGTTTCTCCTGCACCAGGTAATGTCCGGCAACATCGTTGTATTTGGCAGTCCGATAACCCACAACGACTCGGGCCGGGATCTCGAGGCTACGCAGCATCAAGCACAAGGCCGAAGCGTACAATTCGCAATGCCCCTGTCGATAGTTCGCCACAAAGTCCTCGACCGGATCCAAATCGCGCTGCCGCACGATTTCACGAAAGTCCGTGGTGTAACGAAACTCGCCCGAATCGGAAAAATAGGCCGCCAGTTTCTCGCAAACTTCGCGCCGCTTGACCAACGGGTTGCCAACAGTCGCCGCAATCTCCTTCGCCTTGGCTTTCAACCGCGAGTACTTCTGGTCTGAGAATCGCGTCAGTTCATTAAACCTGACCGAATTGTCGTCGTTCAATGGAGCATAGTTGCCGGTTTTATAATTCAAAAACGGAAATGTGTCGGGCACGATCCCTTGTTCGATGCCGTACAACCCAAGCTCGTACTTGAATGGCGAAGAACTGACCGACCCAGTGGCGCTTTCACGCACCAACATCTCCGAAGCAACATGAAACTTGGTGTCACGCGACACGTTGATCGCGGGAGTCACTGGCAAAGCGTAAACCAACGTGGGATCCTCTCGTGGGACCATGACAATCTCTTGTCGATAAACCTTGCCTGCAAAAGCCGGGAAGGACATCTGTTCCGTAGGGCGATTTCCAGTATCCCAAGGAAGCCAACCCGTCTGATCTTGTTTGAGAAGCTCCAGACATGCACCACGCAAGTACAGATCGCTGTTCAAGCGAATGGTGCGTCCACCGGCTGGATCATAAATCTTGACTCGAAACGCTTCCACCGAGCTCGAAAACAATACCCCGGACGGCTCTAAGGAATCAATCTTTCGCGAGAACCCCGTGGTCTTCAGTTGGATCGTGCCGTCTCCATCTTTCTCTTCGAGCCGCGGAATCGTCACATAGATGGACATGCCTGCCGAAACGCTGCAGACGGCCAAAATACAGATTGCCGAAAAGATCGTGCCATAATGAACAGGCGATTGTTCCAATCTCATTGGCTTCAAAACGACCAAGTTGCTCCTTGGATTTCGGCGAACCGCCGTTGGATCGATCGTGTTGTTGAAACGATCCATTCGTTGCAACGCCACCAATTGATCACGGTAGTAGACAATCGCGGACAATGCCATCATCACGACCAAGACGTAAAATATAAAAATCACACCTTGTTGCAAATCCAAGCTAAACACCGAAGCAACAACCGACTGCAACACGCTCAAAATCGTAATCTGCCAATACAGTCGGGGCGACTTGGACTGGAGCAACATCGTCAGCAACAAATAACACACCATGTCCGATACAACCGCCAAGTGTCGGTCGGTCGCAAGAAACCAAAAAAAGTACATGGCATAAGCACCGATGCCCAGACCAATTGCATTAGCCGCCCAAGTCGGCAATTCGTACCAACGCTTCAAATCGACGCAGTACCACAACGGTATCGGCAACACCACCAATAGAATCAATGGCCATGTTTCCCCGCGCGACAATACTAAAAGCAGACCGTTCAAGATCAGCATCGCGATGATTAAGAACTGGACCCTGGTGCGTGCTTGATTCATCGTTGACTCTCCGCCGTTTGACGTCGCGGAACCTCTCCCCGACCCGTGGCGGGATCGGGGATGCCGTCCATGCGAACTACACCACTGCGGCGATCCTGCGGGAGCTCTCGAGCATCGACGATCGACGCTGGCTCCAAATACCAACTGGAAAGCCAGCCCTCGCCCGGTGTAATCCACGAACGAATGACTGCCTGCGCCCGCCAAAAGTCCGACAAAAGCTCCGGCGAATCGGTCGTGAAACTCTTCTCCCCGACATCCTCGACTTGGCCTCGATTCCTTGGTACCGCGGTTGGCTTTGAGCTATCTTCTTCCAGAGCCGAACGGTCTTGCAAAGATTTTACATATTGGTCGATCCCGACCGGAGACAACCAGATAAGTGGGGCCGCGTTACCCGATGATTTCGCACCCGCTTCCGCTGCCATCCGCCGCCATACCGAACCCAGGCGGTCGATATCTCGGTGCGGTTGGGCGATCGCTAATTCGCGATGCCATCGAATCCAATCCGAGTCCGCCGCCGGGAACTCGATCGTCGATTCGGTTTCTGCAATCAACGTCAAGCGAACCGAATCCAAATGCCCAGCCCGCACGGCCGCCGAGATCGTGGCGACGACTCGCAGCATCTTCTCGCACGCCGCTTTCGAGTCCGAAGCTAAACTATCCACCGCCCACAAATCCACGACCAACGAAAACGCTTTCGACTGACTTCGTTG
Source organism: Pirellulaceae bacterium (assembly GCA_030681235.1). GTDB lineage: Bacteria > Planctomycetota > Planctomycetia > Pirellulales > Pirellulaceae > M30B19. The sequence goes on from JAUXWY010000392.1 coordinate 15,365, forward strand.
AAACTGACGCACCAGCACCGCGTTGTGCCGAGCGGACGCTCGCCAATGAATCCAACGTTGCGAATCGCCCGACGTGAACGGTCGCAAACTAAAGAACTCTTCGCCGCTGCGAGCGATCTGCCCCGATCGCGAATCTTGCCAACCCAACCCCAACATCTGCTCGACCCAGTTCTGACTCAATGATCCAATCGCCGGACCAACGATCAACTCGGACGTTTGCGAGTCGTCCCACTGCCGTCGCACTAATCCCAACGGAAAATGGGAAGCCACGCCCAGACTCCCAGCCTCGTATTCGCCGCGTTGGCCAAAAACGACGGTCAAATCGGCGACGACAAGCTGGCCAGGATGCACGGCGTCAACCAAACAAAAGTGTTGCGAGTTTGACCCCAGAATCGCGGTCAACCAACGCCGATACCAGGGTTCTGGCGGCAACGGCTCGCCGCCAAGTTTCTTGATGTGGAAGGATTGTGTGACCAACAACGAAAAAGCACTCAAACGCGGGCGTGGGTTTTCGATCTCGCAACGAAATTTTCCCAATTGGCCGGCCCATAGGGTCTCGCTCGGGACGCGGCGAATAAGCAATCCTCGAAGGATGGCTTTCGACCATCGCCAATTGATGATCATGCCTGTCGCCAAAATGGTGCTCAAGCCAACCATCAACTGGATATTGCGGAGCATCGACCCTAACACGACGAAGCCCAAGATAAACAAGTAGTACCAACCCTCACGCGTGACGACACTTCTTTGGCGGACTTTCGTCATAAGCACTTGATTCCAACAGTCGACGCGACGGGTGAGGCGTTGCGACCGAAGTATAACAGATCCAAGCCCTCGTGAAACAACCGCTGCCGTAGCGGAATCGGTTTACCGTAGAGGGTATCGCTTTAGCGTAGCGGTATCGCTTTAGCGACCGCTGGTGTACCGGCTTCAGCCCAATACCGCTAAGTTAACGACTTGATGTGCCACGTTTTTTCGACTCCAGGAGACGAGCGACGCCGTTCCAAGAACGGGTGCTAAGCAGGTCTTCGGAGCGTAGCGAGCCCCCACCTCATGGTCTCCCTTCTCCCCTTT
>JAUXWY010000397.1 GCA_030681235.1 Pirellulaceae bacterium
CCGGCAGTCGGAGCCGTGACTTTACAGTTGTCGATTGATTCGGCTTGATGGCAATCATGGCAAAGAAAATGACTGCGACCAAGTTGTAGATCGGTAGCAACCAAGTTGGGATTTTAAAGTCACCCAATTGCCAATCGCCAAAACACTGGCAACTTTGTCCCGAAATCCAAAACCAAGTACTCGCAATGGGTAAGACCACGTGAATCGCTAGCCCGATATAGGCCGCGTTCCGCCGCGAAGCCAACAAGATAGAAGCCGCTGCCCAGATTTCCCAAACGATCGCCGCCAGCGTGATCCCAACGCCGCCAATCGCGATGTCTTCCCACAAAGGGTTGTTCCAAATCCACTGCAACTTGGCAGCAACTGCAAAAAACAAAACCGCAGCTGCCGCAACCAACCACACTTGAACGCCACGTCCGATGGCGGATTGGCTTAATGGAAGAGAATGGCCGTTTCCAGAAACGCTGGAACAAAGAAGTCCGTCAGCACCAACGGCCGATGGGTTCATATTGCTTACCAGCACAGAGCTATGCGTGCTGGAGTCCCCGTGCTGGAGTCCCCGTGTTGGAGTCCCCAGGGCTTGTGTGAAGGTCAACCGAAGCCATTTCTAATCCCCCTGAAACAACCGGCTACAAGGCGTATTCCGAACAAATCGCTCGTAGCATCAGATGAAATCTAACAGTACTTCGGCAGATTGCAACAGTGAAAACCTAGTTATTTTGTGAATTCGAGACATTCCTTTGTGACTTGCAGGGCGGGTTTGGCGCCGTGGGATACGTTTTTCAGTTTGTTTTGATAGGATTGGCGTCTCCTGTTAGATGACGGCAGCACGTCTAGCAAATTCCTTGCCGAACAGTGGCGTGTGTGTCCCATAGGGAGTTCCCTTTATTTTTTTCGTTTGTCCTTGAATACGTTTTCACTTAACAATTCATCGACTTTCTTTGAATCTTCTAATACTGCTGGGTCGAAATCGGCATCCGCAATTTCCTCGTTAAAGGAAAACCAATGCAAATCGGTCACTTGCTCGAAATCAACTTTAAAACGATACTCACTGGCTTTGTAAGGTGAGAAGTGCGAACGACGAGAATGAACGGGAAGAGGATTTGAGTTTACATGCTGCCATTCAACGGTCTCTGTCGCCCAAGGACGATTTGTGCCACCAACCAAATCCGGGTCGGCCCCATAATAATTGACAACTTTCACAGGCACGTTGTTCACTACGTCCCAATCCGTGTAAAGTCGAAACCCACCGCTATCCTGTCCTTCGGGCGGCTCACTTCGCAGAAACACTTGATAGCGGTTATTCCCAACATGGGATATAGTGTTCATCAACTCCGGTTGCATATGATAACGCATCGTACTTGTAAGGGTCTCAGTTCGCCACAAGTCACTCGAATACACCGTTCCGAACGCCTTTAGATTTGGAACCGCAAACTCCCGCAACAACGATTCGATAGTCACATCAGAAACTTCGGTTGCGACTCTATGAACTTTGCCAGCACGTAAACGTCCGACACAAATGCCACGCTGAGCATCGAAACAGACCATACGATCATCAGACCAATAAATTGGCTCGAACACCTCCTCGTCCAGCGAGTTGAAAATTCTCCTCTCCTCTTCCTTTCTGTTTAATATGAGAGCCCGCTTCCCCTCGAAATCGAAGCGAACACGAATCAATCCTTTCCGTCGGATTGAAACGCTGAATGAGTCTGGCCCTTTCATAGGCCCTTTCTCATCGACGCGCAACCCGAACCCCTCGCTTTCATACCTCACGAGCACATCGGCGGTTTGCCATCCGTCTAGGGTCGTGAGATGCGATTCCATTACCCCACGAATATGATCCTTGTCATCAACTAAATCGTGTACCTGCGCCTCGGAATTCGCCGCTTGGAGGACCACGAGAAAGACCAATATATTTCTCACGTTAAACATTGAATCTACTCCTAACGCTGAACACGATACCCACACTCAAACGGCGCACAACTCGCGGAGTTTTTTGGGCGTAAGCCTCCGCGATTGTGCAAGATTTACTTGTCTAAATGTACCTATGGACAAACGTACATAGGGTCGTAAGTCCAAATCAACGGGGAAAAGTCAACCTCCGAATCTGGCAAAGTCCTGCATTTACCAGGCCTCGTCGACCCAGGCGGCTCGCATTCGCAAGTCTGAATAAAACCGCACACAACATCGCTTTTCTCAAACTTCCAATAATACAACCCCGGCTGAGTTTCAGTTAATGTGGGGCTGGCTTGCTTGTATGTGTCAAGATCGGATACACCGTTCTTCATTCGAATCCCTTCATCCTTACTGCACACGAGCAACGGCGTACAACTGTTGGGCGCATCCCGGCACTCGCGTTCCCTATTTGATGCCTCGATACAGGTTCTTAACACCTCGACCGAACAAATCGTTACGTGCCATTCGCCCGGTCCCGGAGGGCCGCCAACCTGCCCAAAACAGGCTGTAGATGCTCCGATCAAGATCAAAAATATTACCCGTGACATTCGCGTTTCCTTTCAAATCCACACCTAAAAACACAGTGACCAAAATTCACTCGCTCAACAGGAACTAGCAAAATTTGCTAACCTACTCACCGTCGATAACTTGTGATTCATATGATCGTAAAGCGGACATGCATAATGCATTTGTTTGAGCGAATGCATGTCCGTCCAAACGCGCACGTGTCGATCAATAAACGCCCAAACTGGCACGAGTCTATTGGCCGGCGCATGTGTAATTACCGCCGTACTCCCAATTCCAGGGACGCAAATCATCATCTTGATTAGCGGCGGCCCGGCACTTCCTTGGAGTCGCCGGATCTCCACCAGGCGGCTCGCACTCACAAGTTTCCAATATTGCACAAACGTCACCTTTAAGAAATTTCCACATGTAACTGCCTGTCTCTCCAGTTTCAGCCGGCCGAGTTTGAAAATACTCCATGGTTTCACCGCCTGGTATGTTGGGATCAAGTCGAACTCCGAAATCTGCAGTGCAATTGCCCATTGCATCGCAGGAGTTCCCTGCGCTAGCACAGGCACCAGTATTGATTCCAGAAGCTTCAAGGCAATTCCGTGCGATCGGTACAGAGCAAATTGTCACATGCCACTGTCCTGGTGTTGGAGGTGGCGGAACAGTTGGCTGGCCCAAACATATTGCTGGCATTGCAATTACTAGGATCAAAATCAATCGCGACATTCATCTATCTCCTTCACTTACACGTGGCTGTGTTGGCGAGAACGCATACGTCTTGATAACGCGGCTCTCGCCATTAAACGAAATACCCCAAGATGCATCAACAATTCCGTCAGAATTGACTTCGAGCGGCCCATCATACGCAACCATTAATCTGTAAATCCCAGATTTTCCAAGGGGTTTAATCTCTAACCGAGCAGGATTTCCATTAATGCTCAATTCGACTCGCGGAATGCGGGAGTTGCTGCCCAGCTCTTCGGCCTCTTGATTCCCAACAGCCGCAAGCGATTTTGATACACGCAACACCGCGATTGCAGTAAACGGTCCCGCGGAATTGTCTTGCGTTAAACGTACTGACTCGGGCGAGATCGAAAGACGCTGCTCGTGCTGCACAGCAAGAATGACTACAGCCCTACCTTCACCCTCGCGTTTCTGAAGCACCAACTCGCCCATCACATCGCCGGATACAACTAAGTCTTTGCTCACCGTCACTTCAACGAAGGCCAGTCTATCATTTTCCGGATCCGGGCGAAGGACGATAGCAGAGTCTCTTAAATTTTCCGACGTTTTAACTTCCAGTTGATCAAGCGTAACTGGTGGCTGAACGACGATTGGTATTTTGCTGACGATCAAGTTTTCATCAAAAGGTAACTCTAAAGTGAATCGATCTGAGTAGAAGCCAAACACGCCGGACAATTGATAGAGCACTTGCAGACGAATTGCCAACTGGCCTGTCTCGTTGTCTACGAATCGTGCCGATGTCGTTATCGGTCGACTCGAAATGATATTCGAAGGCGTCAGATACATACTAAACTGACCCTCCCCGTTTGCCGGAATCTCACGAATGTCCGTCTCGAACTTCGCGCAGGCACAGTCGACGCGAATGGAGCTATAAGAAATTGCAGAATTCGTCGGATTAACAGCAGTAATCAAGAGCTTATACCGCTTACCAACCTCTAACTGTTCCAATTCGATTGGAGCAAAAAAATTTGGTTTGCCGTCTGAACCAACTTCGTACTGCAATGTTGTGCGGCACTTAATTTCCGTCCAGCTCTCATCATCGACTTTTTCCAACGAATTTGAGACTACAAAAATTTCCGCGGCCCCTGAAACGTCAACAAGCGTCAAGAGAAAGCTGACCGCAGCGACAGTCGTCAAAAAACCTCGAAACGAAACCTGAGAATCGGAAACATATACGGGAAGATTGCACTGGCTCAAGTTTATAAACAACTCTCGAAGAAAATTACCCCATAGGAAAAGAAATAAAACAGCGTTTGTTGGAGTCCCCGAGCTGGAGTCCCCGTGTGTGCTCTGGGCTGCCGATGCCATCACAATGCCCCATGCCAAAAAAGCCGCTTGGCGTCCCATGTCCTGGAATATCGTCAAGCTCATGCCGTAAATATAGCAATCAAAACCAGGATTACAATCTTCAGAACCAGGAAAACGGAAATTTTTGTCGAAATAAATCTCTTGATCGAAATTGTCTTCTTCGACTGCTTTCATCAATGCAACTTGCCGTTTTGAAACGCTGAGGCACGGTGGACAACGACGACTGCATTGACGGCCTAACGGCATCCGGTGTGCGTCGTACAGTCCGCATTTTTGTGTATTTTGCTAGGATAGACGCTGCTTGGGCGCGACGTTCGATTCGCCAACGCTGCAACAAGTACAATGACTCCACCTAGGATCGGCATGATGATTGGTCTTGACGAAGTACTACAGTGCCTTCAGAAATTTGGTTCCGATGAACCAACCAAACGGTGGGCCGCCGTGGCTCCGTTGGCGATGGCGGCGCGACTCACGTTTTCAGAATGTCGTCAGTTGTGGGACGCGGCGTTTCATGATTGGGATTTGGACAAAGGGCCGCGGCCGGTTTGGTCGCCAACGCCAGAAGTGATGGCCCATGCGAACATCACCCACTTCATGCAAGATCAGGGCTTGGAAAACTTGGTGGCGCTACGTCACTGGGCCACCCACGAACCCGTTCCATTTTGGCAAGCCGTTGCGGCGCGACTAAACATTCGCTTCGAACAACCGCCGCAGCAGTGGTTGGATATGAGCGAGGGTCTAGAACGAGCGGTCTGGGGCCGCGGGGCCAAGTTGAACATGGCGCTCAGTTGTTTGCCGGAACTGGCCGTGTTCGCAGGTCTGGATCGTGATGACGATGCCGTGAAACAACGTTTGGCCTCGCGACCGAATCCCAATCGGCCCGCGATTGTTTGGCAGGCCATGCAGGGTCCACAACACACAATTTCAGCGCAGCAACTGGCTAGGCAAGTGCTGCGTGTCGCGGCTGGTCTGCAAAGATCCGGTTGGGCCGGAAAACGCCTGGCGCTGATCATGCCATTGTCGCCAATCAGCGTCGCGGTCTATCTGGCGGCGCTCTACAGTGGTTCGACGGTCGTTTCGATCGCCGATAGTTTTTCGGCGCCCGAGATCGGCAATCGCTTGCGTTTGGCTCAAGCCGACGTGGTGGTCACGATGGACACCTTGGCTCGCGGCGAAAAACGTCTGCCACTTTTGCCTCGCGTCCATCAAGCCACCGAAATGCCGTGTTTGGTGGTTGGCGGTGAAGCGAACGCGGCCACCTGCGACTGGGACGCCTTGTGGCTCGGTTCTGAACCACTCGGGTTGCGCCCACAAGACGAGTCGTGGAATTCGTGGCTGTCGGCAGTTGAAGTCCATTCGATACCGCCAACTTACGTAGCGGCTGAAGATCCGATCCACTTGTTGTTCTCATCCGGTACGACGGGCGAACCCAAAGTTATTCCGTGGACGCCGCTCACGCCAATCAAATGTGCGGCGGATGGTTTCTTTCATCAAGATATTCATCCGGACGATATCGTCGCGTGGCCGACGAACTTGGGTTGGATGATGGGACCTTGGTTGATCTTTGCCACGTTGATCAATCGCGCCTCGATGGCCCTCTATGAAGACGCTCCCATGGGCCGTGGTTTTGGGCGGTTCATTCAAGACTCACGGACGACGATCCTAGGCGTGGTCCCATCGATCGTCAAGTCTTGGCGGGCCACATCGGTGATGGAGGAATTTGATTGGTCGCGAATTCGATTGCTCAGCAGCACCGGCGAGAGCAGTCAACGCGAAGACTATTTTTATCTGTCTTGGTTGGCAGGCTTCAAGCCGATCATCGAATATTGCGGCGGCACAGAAATTGGCGGCGGGTACATCTCGTCCACGGTCTTGGAGGACAATGCTCCGGCAACTTTTACCGGGCCTGCCATTGGTCTGGACGTGGAGATCTTGGATGAAGCGGGCAACCCAGCGAGTGAAGGGGAGCTCTACATCGTACCACCGTCTATCGGTTTGTCCCAATCGTTGTTGAATCGCGACCATTATCAAACCTATTTCGCCGAAACGCCACGTTCATCGTCCGGTCGTGTCTTGCGAAAACATGGCGACCATTTTCGCTGTTTGCCGGGCGGTTACTTCGAAGCCGGTGGACGGACGGACGACACCATGAACTTGGGAGGGATTAAAGTGTCGTCGTTGGAGTTGGAACGAGCGATCAACTTGGTGCCTGGTGTCCGAGAATCAGCCGCAGTTGCATGTTCCCGAGATGGCGGCCCCGATACACTGGTCGTGTTTTTGGTGCCGGATGGAGCGGACTCGCCCGAGCCGGAAGCGGTGTGGATGGCGAAGCTAAATCAAGCCATTCGCGATCAGCTCAACCCACTGTTCAAAGTCAGCCAAGTCTGTCTCGTGACTCAATTGCCGCGAACCGCCAGCAACAAGATCCTGCGGCGAACCCTCCGCGACCAGTGGCCAACAAGTTTGGGACAGTCCAGCATTGAAAACCCCGAGACCTCGTAACAATATCGGTTTAGCGGGCGCTGGTGTACCGGCTTTAGCCGGCGGGGCAGCTGAAAAGGGCTTTTTCACAC
>JAUXWY010000305.1 GCA_030681235.1 Pirellulaceae bacterium
CTTTTCAGCTACCGGCCGGCTGAAGCCGGTACACCAGCGCTCGCTAAATTATCTTTGTGCAGGAAGAACTCAGTGGTGCGACGCGCACGGTCGACTTATAGCGGGCGAATTTGATAGGGCCCGACTTGGGGCTGCGTCACGATCACGGATTCCGACGATTCTTGTAGTGAAGGGCTCATCTTGGCGACCAGGAAATTGGCGTGTTCCGAATTCTTGGTGAAACAGAAGAGGGTTGGTCCCCACGAGCTTTGCCCTACACCCCGAAATCCCCAGTTCCGCAATTGTTCCACCCACGATTGAGCTCGAGCGGATGCGAACGGCCCGCCCTGAATCTTGCTGAAGCAGTGCCCAGCTGTGACGCCATACTCGTAAATACTTTCCGAAAACGTATCGAAGTCAGCGGCCAATAACGAAGGGACGATGGCGTCTCGCGATAGTTGCTGCAACCGTTGCGTGATCTCGCGCGGGATTTCTGGAAGTACGTCAAACGCTTGCAGTTCGCGTGAACCATGGATCGAGGACGAGTTGCGGTGCATCATCAATACAATGCGCCACTCGGTTGGAAGTCGAAAGGCACCATCCAAGACTCCCAGATGATTCACATCGTACTTGCCACGGTCAACGATCAATCCGCCGCGAAAAAAACCGTGAGTTCCAACGGCACTGCGCAAGCCGCGTCCGACGCTCCGTGCTAATTCCTCGGGCGCGAGCTCAGTGGTGAGAAAAAAACGGCTCAGACCTTGGCCGGTGGCCAGTGCCAATTGCGTTCCGGCGCCCAGCCCACAATGTTGCGGTGGAGATGCACGCACTGTCAAACGGAGCGGCAATTCTGTCGGCGTTCCAAAACTCGCCAATTCGTGAGAGTCTGTTTCACGCATCCATCGAAACCATCGCTCCACGAAACTCATGACGCGACCCGTGGTATCGTTCTGAATGTCGAGTCGATGGTTGGGTTCAAATTCCAGGCAGGTGCTGGGTTCTTGGATCATGAGGCCGACACCGCCAAACCACGCCTCCGATCCCGAGCGGACGGACAGATCAGGTGGGTGGATCAGCGAATCGAGTTTCGCGGGCGCCGGCTGGAGTTTTGGGGCGAATCGATACAATCCGAAGTGCAAACGACTTCCCGTTGTGATTTGGAAGCGGTGGAGTCCGGAGGGCGAATTCATCGTTCGTTCGCCTTTGCTGAAATCAAGGCCTCGCTGCTCAACGCGTCGGGCTTCAACGGCAAGCGTTGGTCCACCCATCGGCAGACCCAGTTCCAAGCAGCGAGTTGTTCGGGGCCGGCCGTCTTTTCGATCAATGGAGAAAGAGTCGCGATTTGTGCGCGAATTTGATCATCCGGCAGAATGCCAATTCGTGTCGCCAGAATGGTGGCTTCGATCACAGCGTGCATGGCTCGGTTGAAGACCAACAGCGGTCGTTGTTCGACGGCATGGACTACTCGGCAGTTGCATTGCCAACGCGGCCCATTGGCCGTCACGGACTCGACTTCAAACTCCCAACAACGACCCGCATCCGTCAGGTGTCTACCGCGAATTTTACGGGCTTGGTGACTATCAGGCCACTGGACCTCTTCAGCTTTCAATGCCATCTGTGCCAACATCAATACGTTGTCGGTAAAGTTGAGCACACCGGCGCGAACCGATCGCAAATTGTCCAGGGTTCGTGAGGGCTCAAATGGACACAGCTTAAAAGTCCCACCCACGGGTTTTTGCCAGTCGAAACAATCATCGAAGCGCGGGCCCATCGGCGCCACGTTTAGTTCGCCCGATTCATCCAGTGTTGTGACCAAGCATTCGACAATCATCGTCGTTGGGCTCCCGCACGCTGTTCACCGGGCGGAACGCGAGTCGTCAGCGGACGGCAACCGGTGGGATACTCAGTCCGTAAGTCGAACGACCGTGAGGAGGCCTCCTGAGTCACCGATGGATTGGGTTGGATCGGCATCCCAATCCATCGACAGTATCCGATCAAAAGGGACAGTCCATTGGGTGTGAGAATGGATTCCGGGTGAAACTGGTAGCCAACAATTGGCAAACGTTTGTGGCGGATACCCATGATGGTGCCATCGTGTAACCGAGCCGAGATATCAAAGAAACTTGGCAGGGTGTTCTCGCGAACGATCAAGCTATGATAGCGACCGGCGAGCATCGGATTCGGCAGTTCTTGGAAGTCGTGGCTTTGGTCGTGATAGATCCAATCGGCTCGGCCATGTTGGGGACTGGGGCCGGCAACAACATCCCCGCCGAGGGCTTGAGCAATCACCTGATGTCCCAAACAAACCCCGAGCAACGGGACGCTGCGATAGAGCCGCGAGACCAAGGACAAACAAATGCCCGCTTCATTGGGCGAACATGGGCCAGGCGACATAACGATGCCACGAATTCGCTGCGATGTGACGTCCGCTTGAATTTGGTCCACCGTGATTTCGTCGTTGCGAGCGACGAACACATCGAGTCCGAGCAAGCGAAAATAGCGAGCCAGGTTGTAAACGAAGCTATCGTAGTTGTCGATCAACAGAATCATGAGATCGCTCTGAGTTGCGGCCCGGCGGCCATCAATAGCCCGCGAGCCTTGTCCAAGGTTTCTTTGTATTCTGCTGTCGGCTGGCTATCCAGGACAATGCCACCTCCGACAGGGATTTGGCACCAATCACCGCACAGTGTTGCCGTACGAATCAAGATATTCCAGTCCGCGTTCGCCATTCCCTGAGTGTCCGGAAATCCAATGTAACCCACGCTGCCGCAATAGGCGCCGCGAGCAACTGGCTCGAGCTCATTGATGACGTTCATCGCTCGAACCTTAGGAGCCCCCGTGACCGACCCGCCTGGAAAAAGAGCGGGAAGCAAATCCCAAGCCGATTTGTTCGCGTCCAATTCACCTTCGACGACGCTCACCAAATGTTGCACATGGCGATAGGGTTCCAGGGCACACAACTGCGTTACCTGAATGCTGTCAATACGACACACTCGCGATAGATCGTTCCGCAGCAGATCGACAATCATGATGTTCTCGCTACAGTCCTTGGTACTTGCTTGCAACGCTTCGGCTTGATCCCGATCGACATCCGATTCGCCCGTCAAACGCCGCGTCCCTTTGATCGGTCTTGTTTGGACCGCATTTCCGCGGACCCGAACCAATCGCTCGGGCGAGGCGCTAATCAACTGGTGATTTCCCAAGTCAAAGAACGCGGCGAACGGAGCGCTATTGGACCGACGCATGCGTTGATAAAACTCAAGTGGACTATCTCGCAGCGGAACGAGTAATTGTTGGGCCAAGTTGACCTGAAAGATGTCGCCCGCTCGGAGATACTTCAAAGCGCGTTCGATCGACTCGATGTATTGAGCCGGTGCCGTTGCCGTCCATGTTTCAGCGGGAAGGTCGTCGCTCGAATCTTTGTCCGTCGCGAGCGGATAGTACAAGGAACGTTCCAGGTGGGACGACATGCGTTTTCCACGCCGCGCAGCGGTATTGTTGGGAGAGTTTAAATCTTCCAGTCGTTCGCTCAGTTGATCGAGTCGTTGCAATGCCTCGCGTTCACGGGATGGGAGATCGAGGTGCGGAAACCCGTTGGCGATCAGATACACTCGTTGCGAATGGTGATTCAGCGCGACCAAGTGATCGTAGATTCCGATCGCCAAAGTGGGCACCTGAAAATCATCACGCGCGGGATCAGGGATTCGCTCCAATGCTCGGCACCAATCGTACGAGAGCAGTCCCGCCGCGCCGCCGGCAAATGGCGGGAAGTCCGATGACAACGGCTCGATGACAAAGTTTTGTACGAGAGATCGCAACGCCTGCCAATCCGCTAAATTCGCCTCGCGGGTCATTTTCCAATGGTTGGGTTCTGGAAGCCAAAAGCTATAGGAAGAATCTTCGCGATGTCGGGATTCCGAGTCGACGACGCTTTCCAGCAAGAGTTGCCCGAGCGAGTTGGGTGCCCGGTTGAAGCAATCGTTCAGTAGTTCGCTGACGGAACGATGACTCGCATCGCCAAAGAAGACGCGACCGAACTCGGTTGCTGAGAACTCGATGTACCAAGGTCCCAGCGAACCGATCCGCTGGACGGGGAATCGGGTTGAAGCTCGGGCGGTTAACGACATGGAGTCGGAGCGATTTCGTTAATGGCAGGCGACACGTTGTTCGAGTTTGGTTCCGCCAAACGGGAAACTCTGGCATGGTACTCGATTAGAAATAAAGAGGGGAGCGGGAGACCGAGACCGAGACCGAGACCGAGACCGAGACCGAGACCAGGGCAAAGGGACAAGGTGGCCCCGGAAAAGTGGGCGTTGGCTTGGCAGTTGGGTTCGGCTCGGTCATCAGGCAAGGGTAGTGCCGGAGCCGGCTCGACTTTGGTGAAAACAAAAAGGTCACGGCAGGTCGTTCCATCGTCTTGCCGTGACCTTTATCCTGAACGGGACTTCCTGGTGTCCCGCCCTCCCGGTCAGTAGTAATATCGAACGCAACGATCGGAGAATCTGAGTCGAGTCCGCGAATTGCGTGTGAAATCGAAGAAATCGAGTGATTTTCGGACCAAAACGAGCGAATTTGGGATGACTTTTCCGGTAAATCGGGTGCACCCGTTTGCGAGATTCCACGGCTGAGATTAGGCTAGAAAAGTTGACTGATCAAAGGGTGAATCGCAGCCCGACTGGGCATTGGTGCGGTGCATGGTTCGGGGCTAAGGTAGTTTCAGATCCAAGGGAATTGCGTGATGAAAGTTCGTTTGGGCATCGGTTTGCTGGGCCTGGGGCTCATTTCCACAGGTTGTTTGGAGCCAAGTGATGCAGAGCTTCGCCAACGAAACGAAACCTTGCCCGCCAAGATGGAATGGCAAAAAGCGGCTGCGGAGTTGCGAGATTCAAAAAAAGGTGCCAACCCGCAATCCGAAGCGATGGTCGCGAGCCTTTCGAGTCAATTGGCTAAGTTGCAAACAGAAAACGAACGTCTGAAGACCGAGTTGACCGAAATCAAATCCGCTCAGGCAGCTACGGCCAAGCTTGCCGAGGTGTCGGCCGTTGAGCGAATCATTGCTCTAGGTGGCAAAGTTGTTGCGGACAGTGACGGGATGGTGATCCTGGCCGACTTATCACTCGCCAAGTTTGTCCCGGAAGACCTTTCGGTCCTGCAATCGTTCTCGCGACTCAAACAAGTGAACTTTATGGGTGGCGACGTTGGCACACCTGCATTGGCCATGGTCGCCAAGTGCCCGTCGATTGAAAGATTGGACCTCCCGAAGACAGCGGCGAACACCGAAGGACTGCGAGAGTTGCTAAAACTGCCCAAGCTGGCGTATCTCGATCTGTTTCGTGCCGACGTGTTGGACGACAGCTTTGAAGTTTTAGCGCAGATGCCGAACTTGGAACAAATACGAGTTGGCCAAACCAAGATCGGTGACCCGGCACTCGAATTCTTGAAGGGGAACCAAAAAATCAAAGCTCTGGATCTGAGCGATTGCAACCGAGTTTCGGACGTCGGCTTGGAGTCGATTTCCGGTTGCACGAACCTTCAGTTTCTGAAGGTCTGGGGACCGCAGATCACTGATGCAGGCTTAGGACACATTGGCAAAATGGCCAACCTGCGAGTGCTTGGCCTCAACGATACGCGAATCACTGACGCTGGAATGCCCGATTTGGCGAAGTTGACGAAACTGGCAGAATTGTATTTGGTTCGCACCCGAATCGGTGATCAAGGCCTGAAGTCACTGGAAGGTTTGAACCAGATCGTGCATTTACGAGTTCGCGATACCCAGCTTACGGACGCGGGTGTGGCGTCGTTTGTCGGTATGACGAAGCTCCGCATTCTCGACTTGAGCGAGAATCGGTCCCCGGGGATCACCGACGCCAGCGGTGCCACGATCGCGAAGCTTACCAATTTGGAAGAGTTGAATTTGTGGTCCACCAAGATCAGTCACAAGCTAGTGGAGGAATTGAAGAGCCTGCCGAAACTGCGTTGGTTGAATCTGGATCAGACCGAAATCACGGACGAAGTGTTGCCGGTTCTTGGGATGATGACCAATTTGGCTTGGCTGCACTTGGGCTCGAACAACATTACTGAGGCAAAAATTTCCGAATTGGAAAAGCTCGCGAAGCTAAAGTACATCAGCCTGACGCATACGAAGATCGAAGAAGATGCGTTTTGGGATTTAGCCGATAAGTTGGAAGCCAAAGGCTGCTTTGTGGACGGGCCGTGATCAACGCTGTGCTCGACAATCGATGAGTTCTTGTTCCGTGACGATGTAATCCATCGGGACGTCGAAGGCCGGGTCGTGCGGGATCTCATCGGCGATTTGGATTTGGAACGCGAGGGCAACCGCGAGACAGTCGGGGCGACGCTGCACGAGTAGTTTGTCGTAGTATCCCTTGCCGTAGCCCAACCGATTGCCGCGACGGTCAAACGCGACCCCCGGCACCAAGAACAGGTCGATCTGATTGGGCTCCACCAGATTTTCGGCTTGGCGTAAGTGCGGGGCCGGTTCTTGCAGTCCCCACTTGGTTTCGGTCAACTGGGACCAATCTCGCAAGTGGAATAGGTTCAAGTGTTGAGGCAGACAATACGGGACCACTAATTTGGCAGAGTTCGAGGGGCTGCCTGAGCCCGATCGAGCGTAAGCTGGCGGGTCAATCCGTTCTTGCAGATAGGGTCGCGTGATGACCTCTGGCTCAATGTCCACATAGCTACAGACCCACCCGAGATCCGGCCAAGGAAATCGCGTGAAGAGCCGTTCCCAAATCGCCAGACTCTTTTCTTCGCGACGCGTCACCGTGGCTCGCAAGTCGATCGCTTGTTTTCGAAATTCGCGCTTGTTCATGAATTGCCAATGGTACCGGTCCAAGCTAAGAGCCTATCCCAAAAGGGGTCTGACCCGCTCCGGCGAGTCTCGTAGATAGGCTCTAAGTCGGTGGAATGTAATTTCGCAGGAACTTGATCGGGATCATCAATGCGACAACAGCGACAGCCACCTGCCATTGCTGGGGATTGGCGTATAGGCAGATGGCTCCGTTGAGCAGCACCAAGCTACCGAGCGCCGTGACGATGGCGGTTCGAACTGATTTCTCAGATGCGACCAATACTCCATTGATCGCTTTCCTCAACACGCCATAGGCGAGAAAGGTCATTGCCAATGGCCACCAGATCTCGAACTTCTGCCACGTGCCAATGTCGGCCCTGCCCGGCGGTCGTTCCGGCACGAGGACCAGACCAAACGCCAGGAGAAAAACTCCAATACCGAGAAACAACAAACCCAGGCCCAAGTGCCATCGTTGCGGCCCCGAAGATTCACTTCGGGCGTACCAAGTAATTCCGCTCACGTAACTGGTCATGGCCAACGCACACACCCACACGTCCATTGTCCAGTAAGTCCATGGACCCACCACGACCGCTGTTGCTGGTTCCAAGTCGACAACGGTCAGCGCCGGGAGGCTGGCACCCAACAATAAATTCAAGCCACGACAGCTACCCATCACAAAAGGGGCGATGAAGCTGCGTTTCAAGGGGCCGTCGTACAGCCAAATCGAAAGGAACAGGATGGTTGCAGCAAGCAAGCTCCAAGTCCA
>JAUXWY010000400.1 GCA_030681235.1 Pirellulaceae bacterium
TTGTCTCAGCAGGGTGAGAGTTCTTTTTCGGTTACTCATGGCGTCGGTAGCCAGTTCGCCATCAATGACTTGTCCAGCGAAGTGACAACCAATCACAACTGGATGAACAAGCAAATCAACAGCCACAGCGAGTACCGAGAATACGAGACGCCGACCGCAGCGTCGACGACAACCCTGGCCGACGTACGCGCTTACAGTCAAGCGTCGGGACAATCGCTGCTGGGTGCTCCGCCGGCAGGCAGTGATTTGGCAATGGAATCGATCCATACAATGAATTATTTCTCGCCGCTGGCGGATGTGACTCGGACCGTTACCAACGGTATTTCCGAGCCCTATCAATACGATGGCGGTGCAACATTTTCGCCGATTCTCTACGAATACTTGGAGCACGTAGTCGTAGACATCTCCGCCTCAGTCACCAAAACCGGTTACGTGGCGGCAGAAACTACGACGACTTGGTCGAAGTCAATTTTCAGTGAATCGAACATTGGCGAGTTCTTTAACTACAAGGCCTTGCAGCGTTTCTTTACGGAACCTACAGCCGAGAACAATTATACTAGCGAACCCTATTTCGCTGAAGTAACGGAATATCCCGGCTGTTCGTCATCGGGGAATTTACGGACCATTACGGTCGAACATCCGCAAGATGCCAACCTAATCAATGTCGAAGGTCAAGGCACAAGCTCCACTGTAAACCCAGACGCGGCCTACCACACAGGCACCGACACCCTGGGCAATTACCGCCAAATAGGAAAAGCAATTGCCGAGCATGCAGGAGCCCTTGCAATCTCGACAGTTTACGTTCGGCTTCCAAATTCTCAACAAGATCAAGACCCCAATGGATCTGACGGCGGTCAAGATGGCGATGGAGTTCCGAACGAAGGTCAAAACGAAACAGTGGAACCTGACTTGTTGAGTTGGGAAGCTATTCAGAAGAATACGCCCTTTGCCACTGGCTTCCTCAAAGGATTCTTCATCGATGGTGCGTATGGTGATATTCAAGCAGTAGTTGATACGGCACGGTTTTTCTTGAATTTCAACGCTGTGAAATTTGGTGCGGAAACCGGAGCTGCAATTGGTCAGTGGGTAATGAACACGACGCCGACCGATATTGCTCGGGCTGTAATCGACGCACAAAGACTGGCTACCGAGCTGTACGGACTGTGGTCCAAGATTGTCAACGGCAATCTTCGCGACTTGACACCCGAGGAGCAGGCTCGATATTTTTTGATTGAGAGCGTTGGCAATGAAGTTGCGATGTTAGTTCAGCAAGAAATTGGCAAGATCAACATGAATGAACTTGGGGGGCGGATCGTGGGCATGATTACGTATGAAATTGCTCTCACCGCACTTTTGGCCGCTGCCACGGGCGCAACCGTAGGCGCAGCAAGCCCAGCGGCTGCTGCCAAGATCGCTAGTTTGGCCGCTAAGCTCCGAAAGCTAGGCGGAACCGGTAAAAAGATTGCCGACGCGATTGAATTCGGTGAACTAGGGGTTAAAATTAGAAGGCTGATTGATCGCTTCAGTTCAGCCCCAAAGGGTGTAGCGAGCTTCGCTGATGAGCTTACGATCTCTGGCGACTTGGCGCGGGCACGACTACGAAGTGCCCTTGGACTTGCTCGTGGCAACGCAGATGAAGCACACCATCTCATTCCAGTAGGACTACGCGATCACGATGTTGTTCAACGGGCTGCACGCGGCGGATTCAATTTTAACGGCGTTGATAATGGTGTCGCCATGTCGTTCGACCGCCATCGCGGCGTCAATATATTCCATCACAACAAGTACAACGATGCGATTCGGAGCAGACTTGAGCGGGAGTTGCTCAGCAACCCAAGCATGACTGATGCTCAGGCGGCAGACTTCCTTCGCGCCTATACAGAACAGCTACGAAACGCGATAAACAACACGAGAGGACGACTACGATGACAACTTGGACGGATAAGTCAGACTCGAAAAGCCGTTTTCTTGACGGCGGTGAATCTACGGCATCGACTACGGCTGAGGCACTGGTGGAGTTGTTTGGCTGCCTTAAAACAGAAATCGTTGGGAAAGGCACAGCCAACAATTTCAACCTCCTACTTTTCGAGGTGAATTGTGACACTGGTAGGTTGCTCGCGGCAGCGACAACCTCTGTCAAGCACAAATCAGGCATTGTTGACGGTTGCTCGCTTCGAGTTCAGGAAGTTCAGGACTTTTGGTACGACCTACTGGAATGCGGCCCAAGCGATGAACAATTCTCCACAGGAATAAGACAACGAATCATCGAGTTGGGCAAAACCTTTCGCGGCGTGTTTACGGCCCACATTGAAGAACTCGCACAATCATGTTCGGGCGATGGTTTTACGTATCGTGTCTACGGTAGTGATCCGGGAGCCGCAGTTTACGAGGAGATGATTTCGATGACATAGTGTCGACAGTAGGCATTTACTTGTTGCCCCAATTAGAGGAGCGGGACTTGCAGATGACGCTGCCGAGCTTGCTGCCCAGCAATCATTAACCGCATTGCAAGTCTCGATTCGTAACGGGCACTTTCTCACTCGCCATAGTCCAATGGTGAAGTTGGACGATCTTTACCGGCGAGCAACACAAGGCATTTTGCCAGACGGCACTCAGAGTTTCGCGACCAATGCTACTCGCTTCATGAAATACACGGGTATGGAGGAAGACAAACATAGGTGCCATCCATCATAAGAACAGGCTCCACCTATCGACTTTGAGCCCAATCGCGGCTTTTCGCGTTGGGACTCGGGTTTTGGCGGTTGCTTGATTGATCGAAACGAGCAGTGTGTACCGGCGGCGTTTTGTCCGCTTCACTCGATTTACACGTTGATGCCGACCATCGAAATGGGTACTCGAATCTGTCGTACCAATTGGGGACTCACCCGACACTTATTGTTCCAATAACGGGAGTACGGTAGTGGTCCGGTGTTGCAATCGCCGGATCGCCCCAATTTTTTGTCGAAATTGCCTTACGCGACCTCCTGGCCCAAACAAAATGGAGGTTTTCTTCAGGAGGATAGAAGATGGTGCCATCCAATCACTAATTTGTTGTTTGGAGTGGTGATTATTGGTGGGGGCGGCTCAAAACTTGTGAGAAACTAGTCAAGGGAGGTGGATGTTATGGGTAGGAGTTTACGGTCCGAGATATTCTCGGCGTCTGAGGTCTGTATTTGCCACTGTGTTCAAAGATGCGTGCGACGCGCGTGGTTGGCCGGGGTGGATGAACAGACCGGAAAGGACTACTCCTACAGGAAAGAGTGGATTCGCAGGCGTCTTGAGACTCTGGCTTCAACGCTGGGAGTCGATGTACTGACCTATGCGGTCATGAGCAATCATATTCACGTGATCTTGCGCAATCGCCCCGATGTGGTGGCTACTTGGTCGGACGAAGAGGTCGCCACCCGCTGGCTCAAAGTGTTTCCTGGCCGTCGGATAGAAGAGCAATTGGCCGCTCCAACCCAGTCCGACGTCACAGCACTGGTGAATGATGCAAAGAGAATGCAGGAAATCCGCCGCCGATTGTCGGATATCTCGTGGTTTATGCGAGCCCTGGCCGAACCGATCGCTCGGATGGCCAACCGCCAGGACGGCTGTAAAGGCCGGTTTTGGGAAGGGCGTTTCAAAGCCCAACGAATCGTCGATGAAGCGGGATTACTGGCCTGTTCGATGTACGTTGATCTCAATCCGATTCGAGCGGCCCTGGCCCAATCGATCGAACAGGCTACGCACACGTCGGCCCATGATCGACTGCAAGGCCAGCGTGGCCAAGAGATCGAATCGGCCGCGTTTGATCTGGCCGTCTTAAGCAACCAGGATGCTGGTGATTTCCACAAACACAAGACGATCGACGAGCAGAAGCAGGAACTTCATCAGCGCGGTCGGCATGTGAATCGTAAGAGCGGTCGCCGGGTCCGACGTGACGGTTGGCTGGCTCCGTTGACGTTGGCCAAAGAAGTCTTGTCCAACGATCCATTGGCTCACCAAGACGGTCTTCGTGCCAGCGACCGAGGGTTCTTGCGAATCGAATGGGAAGATTATCTTCGCTTGCTCCGTTGGACGGCCAAGGAAACGGGTCACGATACCGATGGCCAGGACCACGAAATCGCGCACACGGTGTTGCAGCAGATCGGCATCGATGGCGACATGTGGCGTGACGTGGTGTGGAACTTCAAGAAGTACTTTGGCCAGAGCAGTTGTGCGGGGAAGTCT
>JAUXWY010000403.1 GCA_030681235.1 Pirellulaceae bacterium
GGCAAGGGCGCGTTGGCGGGCTGAAGAATCGCGATTGGATGCGGTGAAAACGTGAATACGATGCTTGGTCGGCCCAGTAAATGCGCCTCGTTTGCGACTTGTCGCAGCAGGACTTGATGCCCGCCATGGACGCCGTCGAAATTGCCGATCGTGACGCAGCCGCCCCGCAAACGAGCAGGGAAGTCCCGCCAATCGTGGATCACTTCAACCGAACCTTCAACTTGCCGATTCAAACCCATTCCAAACTGCGGCATATCGTTCCTAGGTCCCTTGATTGTAACGGACGCGTTTGGGCGTTGGGAACTCAAGCGTAAACTGGGTCCCGCGTCCCACCGTGCTCTGCACGTTGATCACACCATGGTGAGCCTCAATAATGCGTTTGGCAGTTGGCAACCCCAAGCCAGATCCACCGTCCTTTGTGGAAAAAAAGGCCGAGAACATTTTTAGCATTGTCGTGTCGTTCATGCCAACCCCATTGTCGATCAAGTCCAAGGCAATTCCCAATCGAGTCGTCCGCGTCCTTGCCACCAATTGGCCTTCTTCCGGCATCGCTTCGATGGCGTTTTTCACCAGATTCATCAGCGCGGCTTGCAGGGCGGGCTTGTCCATCATCATGCGTGGCAATTCGGGATCCAAATAACGCACGACTTCGATTTTCTGTTGGTTACATTGCGATTCGAAGAAGTCCAATACCTCGGTCACTTGCTGATTGAGATCGGATGGTCGAAGCTCCAACGCGTTGATGCTGGCCAAACGCATGAAATCCTTCAACAGGTTCTCCAAACGAATACATTGCCGATTGACAATGGCCACTTTTTGCAGAGCTCGTCGCGACGTCGGCGACGTTTCACGGCCAAAGTCTTCCTGCAGCATTTCCATGTGCAGACGTATCACACTTAGGGGGTTTTTGATTTCGTGAGCAAGCGAACCCGCAAGTTCCGCCAGTTCCCGATACTCACGCCGCAATCGTTCGGTGTCCCACTCCTGCACGACTCGTTCGACAATTTCTTCGGATTCGTCTTCCACTTTGAATTTCAACTCCGATTCGTCGATCAAAAAAAGGAATCGCCCCGTTACAAAACGAGGCCATTCCTTAAGTTTTACACATACTCAGCGGGCGATGGTTCACCGGTGCTTCCCGATGGAATCACTACGAACGCTGGAATAACCCTGAGAGTCGTTAGTAACGACGCCCACCTCCGCCACCTTGCGGACCGCGATCTCGACCACCGCCGCTACCGCCGCCGCTACCACCGCCGCCGCCGCGCCGGCCGCGATTGCCACCTTGGCTTCCACCGCGTGGACCGCGTCCGCCGCCACCTCCACCGCCACTGTAGCCTCCCCCACCGCCACTGCCACTGCCGCCACTGCCGCCGCCATACCCGCGACGTCCACTGCCACCTTGGCTCGGGGGTTCAACGCTGTCGAAATCGTCTGCCGGCTCAACGGTTTCGTCGTCAAATTCGTCGAAGACTTCCTCTTCGAATTCGCCTTCTACCAAATCATCGTCTTCAAATTCATCATCGAACTCGTTTGACACTGGGCCAGGCGCCGGGACCGATTTCGGCGACTGGGGTCGTCCACCACCACGGCTGTCCATCATCGGGGCTTCGCTTCGCCCTCGGCCGCCTCGATCACTGCCGCCTCGATCACAGCCCCGCGGTTGGTCGCCACGACTTCGCCCTTCTCCGCCGCGATCCTCTTGACCTCGCCCGTCGCGACCACGTCCGTCTTGACCACGTCCGTCTTGGCCACGTCCGCCTTGACCACGACTTGAGTCGCTACGCCCACGATCACCGCGAGGACTATCGCCGCCCTCGTTGCGAGGTGAATCGCCGATGGCTGCCGCCAGCTCATCTTCGACACCCAGTTCCTTCAATGCAGCGCGACGGCTCAACTTGATGCGATCTTGATCGTCGATGCCGATGACCAATACTTGCATCTCTTCGCCGACCCGGAAATGCTCGCCGATATTGCGAATGAACCCTTCGGTCAATTCGCTTACGTGGCACAAACCATCACGACCGGGCAGGATTTCCACAAACACGCCGAAGTCGCGGATGCTGGCGATTGTGCCTTTATACAGTCGGCCGACCTGGACGGTCGCGGTCACGGCTTCAACCATCGCACGAGCTTGATCCAATTTGGCCTTGTCGCCACTGGCCAATGTGACTTTACCGGTATCGTCGACTTCGATTACGGAACCGGTTTGCTCTTGAATCGAACGAATCGTTTTGCCACCGGGCCCGATCAGGGCACCAATCTTGTCCGTATCGATCTTGATACTCACCAAACGTGGTGCCGATTCTGCGATATCCGCCTTGGGTCGCGAGATGGTCATCAACATCTTTTTGAGGATCTCGATCCGAGCTTCCCGGCTTTGAATCAAAGTGGCGGCGATAATATCTCGATCGACGCCATTGATTTTAAGATCCAATTGAATGCCGGTGATGCCGTTCTGTGTTCCGGCGATCTTGAAGTCCATGTCGCCGAAATGATCCTCGTCTCCGAGGATATCGGTCAACAGGGTCCATTCCTCTCCTTCTTTGACCAACCCGACCGAAATACCAGCAACGGGGTTCGAGATTGGCACACCAGCGGCCATCAAGGCCAACGTCGATCCGCAGACCGACGCCATCGAGCTGGATCCGTTCGACTCCAGAATATCACTGATCATCCGAATCGTATAAGGGAAAACTTCGGGATCAGGGAGTATCGGCTTGACGCTGCGTTCGGCCAACATGCCGTGGCCAATTTCACGTCGCCCTGGTCCGCGAATCGGCTTGCACTCGCCGACCGAAAACGAAGGGAAGTTGTAGTCCAACATAAACTTCTTGGAATACTCGTCTTGCAAGCCGTCGACGCGCTGTTCATCGCGTTTTGTACCCAGGGTCACCGTCATCAAGGATTGGGTTTCACCACGTTGAAACACGGCCGATCCATGAACACATGGCAACACGTCCACGAAGCAATCGATTTGTCGCAAAGTCTTGGAGTCGCGACCGTCGGATCGGGTCCCGGACAAAATCAAACTACGAACCACTTTTTCCTCAAGGTCGTGCCAAGCGGTCGAAAAACGCTTCGAGCAGATCGCACCCGGCGCTGCAGCGTCCGGAATGAACGCGGTCGTCGCTTCTGCCTTCAGTGCCCGAGTCGCATCCGCGCGATCGTGCTTTCCAACAACCCGCTTTGCGGTCTTCAATTTCTCGAAATACGCCGACGCCAATTTAGCATCCAATCCATCGTCGGGCGGCGCTACGAAGACCTGCTTCGTCACTTGGACCTTGCCGGCCAATTCTCGTTGCAAATCGATAATCTCACGGATAACGCCGTGGGCATAATCGATCGCCGCCAACATTTCCGCTTCGGGCATTTCCTGAGCGAATCCTTCGATCATGGTCACGGCGTGATCCCCGCCGGAAACGATCAGATCCAAATCACTGCGTTCCAGTTCATCTGAGCTCGGGAACGGAATGAGTTGCCCATCGATCCGTCCAACGCGAATACTAGCGATCGGGCCATCAAACGGCAGAGGAGAAATGTGCAGAGCGGCTGCGGTCCCAATCATTGCCAAGATATCGCCGTCCGTTTGGCGATCACTGGCCAAAACAAACGATTGGCATTGGACTTCGGCCAAAAAGCCCTTGGGGAACAAGGGGCGGATCGGGCGATCCATCAAACGGCTGGTGAGCGTTTCTTTCGTCGTCGGACGACCTTCACGCTTCAGGAAGCCACCAGGAAACTTACCAGCTGCCGCGCTGCGCTCGCGATAGTCACACGTCAGCGGGAAAAAATCGAGCCCAGGACGACCCGCACCACTGGCAACTGCATTCAAAACCACCGTATCATTGTATTGGCAAACCACGGCAGCCGCAGCTTGCTTGGCCAATTGCCCCGTCTCTAAGGAAAGCACGCCGCTTCCGATTTTTCG
>JAUXWY010000410.1 GCA_030681235.1 Pirellulaceae bacterium
TATGAGCCTTTTGGCCTTGGTTTATCAACTAGTTCCCGATTCGCCGATCTTGGTCGCCGCCAATCGAGAAGAGTCCTTGGACCGATCGTGTCCAAATCCAACGATTCAATCCGGAAAGCCTCGCATCTTAGCGAGTTTCGACCCGAAGACGAAGGGCACCTATTTGGGTGTCAATCAACGGGGCATGATGGCGGCTGCCATTCCGCGAAAGAAGTTTGGTTCGGCCATCGGCACGAAATCTCGGTCGTTGTTGTGTCGTGAAATGTTGAAATGTCCCACGGCTCGCGCCGCGGTGGATATGGCGGTCGCTCAATTGCACACCGATCAATACGATGGTGTTAACTTGGTTGTGGCCGATGCCGACAGTGGCTGGGTGATTCACTCCAGCACGCAAACGGAGGTGGTGGAGCTCAATCCGGGGCTCAACATCATCGGCAATTACAATCTGGACGACCCTCGTGACGGTCGTGTCGGATTGGCGCGGCGAATGTTGACGCTGCAGACATTGGATTCGCCGGTGAAGTTTTTGGCGTTGGCCAGCAAAGTGTTTGCTCGTGGCGTGACGGAACCGGGTCGGCCAAGCATGGTGTTGCGCGAGTCGGGTTATGGAACGGTCAGCTCGACGTTGATTGCCTTGGGCAAGAAACCGCGTGATGCGATCTATCAATACGCAGGCGGTGCACCGGACGTGGTTCGCTACGAAGACTTTTCGCCATTTCTCCGCGACATCCTCAGCCGGGGGCTCCGGGAAAACCGGATTCGGGCAACCAACACTTGAATGGAGTCGTAGACCTTCGTGGAGCCGGTTCGGAAAGCGAACCGGCTTTTTTTTGGCCGACTTCCGCTGGTGGAGGATTGGTCGCCGTTTTTAGGACACCGCTTCTGGAACCCGCATGACACCTAAGGAAGTATTGGCGTTTTGCCGCGAGAAAGAAGTTCGAGCGATCGACTTGCGGTTCATGGACTTCCCGGGATGGTGGCAGCACACCACGATTCCGGCCGGTTCCTTGACCGAGGCGACATTTGTCGAGGGCATTGGTTTCGACGGTTCTAGCATTCGAGGCTGGCGAAACATCTTCGACAGCGACATGTTGCTGATTCCACAACCGGAAACGCGGTTCCTGGACCCATTCGCCAAGATTCCGACCTTGGCCATGATTTGTGATGTCCGCGACCCGCTGACGGGCCAGGACTACTCGCGAGACCCTCGCAATGTCGCGCGGAAGGCCGCCGCGTTTCTCCAGAGTGCCGGGATCGGTGATCGCATCAACTTCGGGCCGGAGGCCGAGTTCTTTATTTTCGATGATGTGCGGTTCGATCAAGACCATCGCAGCGGCTTTTACTTCCTGGACAGCAACGAGGCTCAATGGAATCGAGGCCGCGATGAAAAGCCCAACCAGGGTTACAAGATTCGATACCGAGAAGGCTATTTTCCGCTGCCGCCGACCGACAAGTTGATGGACATTCGCAATGAGATGATGATGCGGATGATCGAGTGTGGCCTGGACGTTGAATGTCAGCATCATGAAGTTGCTACGGCAGGGCAATCGGAGATCGATCTGCGCTACGATCATTTGGTCAAGATGGCGGATCAGATGATGATCTACAAATACATCGTCAAGAATGTGGCCTACCAGCATGGCAAATCGGCAACGTTCATGCCCAAACCTATATACGGCGACAGCGGGTCCGGTTTCCACACGCACGTCTCGATTTGGCAGGGCGAACACAATCTGTTTGCGGGCGACCGTTACGCGGGCTTGTCTCAAATGGCCCTGTACGCGATTGGAGGGATCTTGGAGCACGGACGCGCGATCATGGCCTTCACCAATCCGACCACGAACAGCTACAAACGCTTGACGGGTGGCTACGAAGCGCCGGCGTTCTTGGATTATTCTCGCGCCAATCGATCGGCTGCCATTCGGATTCCGATGTACTCCAATCATCCGCATTCCAAGCGAATCGAGTTTCGCTGTCCCGATCCTAGCTGCAACCCTTACTTGGCATTTGCGGCGATCACGATGGCGATTATTGATGGAATTCAACGACGCATCGATCCCGGGGCTTCGATGGAAAAGGACAGCTACGATCTGGCCCCCAATGAACGGCAGCAGATGCGGCCTTTGCCCGAGACCCTGGAAGAGGCACTGGATTCGTTGGCCAACGACCACGCGTTCTTGCTTTGCGGAGACGTCTTCACTGAAGACGTGATCACCACTTGGATCGAATACAAACGTCGTCGTGAAGTCGACGCGATGAAGTCTCGCCCCCATCCGTACGAGTTTTGCTTGTATTACGACCTATAGCCAAGGAATTACATGCCATGCCCAGTACCGCTGATCGTCACACAGCCATCCGCGCCTTGTCACCGACCTCGTTGTGGAATTATTTCTGTGATTTGAATCAAGTTCCTCGGGCTTCCAAGCACGAGGCTCAAGTGACGCAATTCGCCGCCGACTTCGGGCGGGGTTTGCGTTTGGATACGACTGTTGACGGGGTTGGCAACGTCATCATCCGCAAGCCGGCCACACCGGGCTTGGAAGCGCAAACGCCGGTCATCTTGCAAGCGCATTTGGACATGGTGCATCAGAAGAACAGCGATATGTCGTTTGACTTCGCCACCCAAGGCATCGAAATGGAAGTACGCGGCGATTGGGTCGCCGCCAAAGGCACGACGTTGGGCGCCGACAACGGAATTGGAGTGGCAGCCATCATGGCCATTCTGGCGTCGACCGATATTCCGCACCCTCCGTTGGAAGCCCTGTTCACCATCGATGAAGAGACCGGGATGACCGGTGCCAAGGGGTTGGCCGGTGGACTGCTCCACGGGCAAGTCATGCTCAACCTCGATACTGAGGAAGACGACGAACTGACGATTGGGTGTGCGGGTGGAGTCGACGTCACTGCCACCGGCACATATCAAACGACCCTCGTCGCCGCACAGGCCCGTTGTCTCCGCATCATGGTGCGCGGGCTCAAGGGTGGACATTCTGGAATGGATATTCACTTGGGCCGCGGCAACGCCAACCAAATCATGGCTCGGTTATTGTGGCAAGCAACCAAGCCGTTTGATTTGCAACTCTTGCAGCTGGACGGCGGCAGTCTGCGAAACGCGATCCCGCGCGAAGCTTTGGCGGTGGTGGCTTTGCCCTCGTCGGTCGCCGCTGCAGCTCTGCAGTCGTTGCAAGGAGAAGTCGCCGCAATCGCCATCGAATTCCAGGCGACCGATCCGGATTTTGCCGTGGATTTCCAGTGGCTCGATGAGCGAAAGGGCGCGGAGCAACCGACCCGTGGACTTTCACCAAGTTTTCAACGCACCTTCCTCTCGGCGTTATATGCTTGCCCCAACGGAGTCGCTCGAATGAGTCCCAAAATGCCAGGTTTGGTCGAGACCTCCAATAACTTGGCCCGAGTCATTGTTGACGCGGGCGAGTGGAAGGTCGGCTGCCTCACTCGCAGCAGCATCAATTCGGCCCGCGACAACTTGGCTCGGTCTTTGGCGGCCCTGTGGGAGTTGATCGGTGGGCAAGTGACCACCAGCGGCGATTACCCCGGTTGGCAACCGCAGCCGGAATCGCGAATTGTCGAACTGATGCGTCACACCTATCGGGACCTCTTCGGCCATGACCCCAAAGTGGCCGCCTGCCACGGCGGATTGGAATGCGGCATCTTGGGGTCGAAGTACCCCGACGTGCAAATGATCTCGTTTGGGCCCAACATTCGTGGGGCCCATTCGCCCGACGAACAAGTCCAAGTCAGCAGCGTGCAAAAGTCTTGGCGATTGCTGCTCGAAGTGTTGCAACGCATTGGGGGGCCACGACCTGGCGGCGGACGATTATAATGGAGCAGTCAGAACGGAATGGATCATCGGTTCTGCTGCCCCGGTTCTGCTGCCCCCTTCCTCCGCCGCACGCTAAAAGTCCCACCTCGATGAACACTGCGTATCTGCGTCGTTTTGCGCCAATCCATCGGCTTGCGTTGATTGCGGCGTGCCTGCTGTTGGCCGCCACAGCCTTCGGTCAAGTCAAACAAGAACCATTGTCCAAGCAGGACCGGCCCGTGGAATTGACCCGCCCGGCGTTTACGGCTGCTCAGATCGAGTTCTTTGAAAGTCAAGTTCGCCCGATCCTCGTCGAGCACTGTTTCGAATGTCACGATCCGGCCAATGGCGAACCGGGGGGCAATCTAAGCCTAGTGTCACGGACGGATATCTTGACGGGGGGCGACAGTGGCCCGGCAATCGAGCCCGGAGATCCGATCCACAGCCTCTTGATCGAAGCCGTTCGGCACGGTCCACGCGTCCAAATGCCGCCCGATGGAAAATTGTCACTGGACGACATCGCCACATTGATGAAATGGATCGAAGAAAAATCGCCATGGCCGGCCGAGTCGGATCAGCGCTCTCACGAAACAGAAGTTTTCGATTTGCAAGCGCGGCGGCAATCGCATTGGTCTTGGCATGCCCCTGTCCGCACGGCCGACCCCATCGTCGAGCGCAAAGCCTGGCCAAACAGCGCGATCGATCGTTTTATCTTGCAGCGGCTGGAAGCCGCCGAACTTCAGCCGGCGCCCGATGCGAAGAGTTTCACTTGGTTGCGGCGAGTCTATTTGGACATCCTCGGCTTGCCACCAACTGCCGCTCAAGCTCAGGAATTTGAACGCGCCTGGAACGAAGCCGCCAATTCAGCGACGGCCACTGCAGTCGATCCCGCGGGTGAGCCCGCTGCGATTCGGCAACTCAAGCAGTCGACCGTCGATCAGCTATTGTCCGATCCAGCATTTGGCGAACATTGGGCTCGGCATTGGTTGGACTTGGTCCGGTACGCAGAAACCTGTGGGCACGAATTTGATTTTCCCCTACCGGGGGCCTTCGAGTATCGCGACTACGTGATTCGCGCACTGAATCAGGATGTGCCTTACGATCAATGGGTCATGGAGCATTTGGCCGGCGACCTCCTGCCGCAGCCGAGAATGAACCCGGAATCCGGAATCAATGAATCGGTGCTCGGGACGATGTTTTGGTACTTGCACGAAGCCACGCACGCGCCCGTCGATGTACGGAACGATCAAGCGGGTCGCGTCGACAATCAAATCGACGTGTTCGGCAAGACTTTTTTAGGGTTGACCATTGCCTGCGCCCGCTGTCACGATCACAAGTTTGATGCCATCAGTGCTCGCGACTATTACTCTCTGTTTGGCATCGTCAAAGCCGCTCGACGCGATGTGGCGGTGATCGATACGAATCGCGCCCAAGAAAACTTCGTCCACCAATTCGAGGAGTTGCAAACCAAAGCCACTCGATTGAGGCAACGAGAGTGGGAAGCGATGGAACGATGGTTGACCGATCCGGAATCCGATTTCAAGTCGGTCCTGCAACATTCGTTGGCGAAGTCGCCCCCTGATTCACCACCGTTCCCCCCGGCGACGATTGACCATCCGTTGCACTTCATTCATTCGTACGCGAATCGCCCCGCCGAACAACCGCTCTCCGAATGGTGGAGCGGGTTACGCGAACGGACGCTGTCGCAAGCCGCTGCCGCCGAGAAGTTTCGCGCGACGGCCACCTTGTTGACGGATTTTTCGGAAGAAACTCGCGACCAGTGGTGGGCGGCTGGATTGGCCTTCGATAATGGGGCATCAAGGGGAGGGCCCTATCTTCCGCCGAACAGCGGCGATGCCTCCTCATCGCGATGGGAAACGATACGACCGGGAACGGTGGACAGTAGCATTCCGGCAAAGACCTTGGCGGGAGCATTGCGTTCGCCGACGTTCCGACTCGCGGCGGACCGCATTCACATTCGGGCTCGCGGTGAAAACGCCAAGATGCGGTTGGTCATCGATGGCTACCAAATGAATATTCATCAGGACTTGTTGTTCTCGCAGACGATCCTCCCCATCAACTCGGCCGACGATACCTGGTTCACCATGCACGGCGACATTGGCAAATATGTCGGGCATGAAGTGTATCTGGAGCTGATTGATGAAGGCGAAGGGTTCGTGGCCGTCTCGGAGATTTGGCAGGGCGGGGAACACCCGGAACTGGCTCCACATCCACTCTTGGTCAAGTGGTGCCGTGCCACCGAGTCCTTGGACAACGTGAGTGCGTTAGTCGAGCGAGCGACCAAGTTGCTCCAAGCCGGAACCGATGATTCGGACGCATCCGCCGCGACACAATCGCAAGTCCGGCACTGGGCCTATCAATGGTGCGCGGCTGCTGATTCAGCGAGCGACGACTTGAATCTGTCATTTGCGCGGTCGGATTGGAGTGCACTGAACGAACAAGCATCCAAGTTGCCCGTTCCTCCGGTTGCCCACCGGAAGGTGTATGTCGCGACGCCCAGCGAAGGGTTGGATCACGAACTATACATTCGCGGCAACTCGAAGAATCGGGGCGAAGTCGTTCCGCGCGGGACGCTGGAGGCGTTGCGACAATCCCTGACTCCCGCAAATTCCCTCACACCAACGTCCATCACCAAAGAAGAACCATCGGGGCGATTGGCCTTCGCACGCGACATTGCTGCGGCCAACAACCCGTTGACGGCTCGCGTCATGGTCAATCGGATTTGGTTGCACTTGTTGGGCGAAGGTTTGGTGTCCACCCCGGATGACTTTGGCTTCAACGGTTCGTCTCCAACTCATCCTGAGTTGTTGGATTATTTGGCATTGGAGTTTATCGAACAGGGTTGGTCGATCAAACAAATCATTCGAGAAATCGTGTTATCACGAACCTATGGTCAGGCGGTGATGTCCGATGCGATGACCGTGGAGCGCGACGCAGGCAACCTACTGTACCACAGCGCTCGTGTGCGGCGATCGTCGGGCGAAGTGCTGCGTGACGCGATGCTGCAAATCAGCGGACGCTTGGAGCGAAAGCAGTTCGGCCCGAGCGTGCCCGCGTATGTCTCCGACTTGATGCAAGGTCGAGGTCGGCCGGCGTCAGGCCCGCTGGACGGCCAGGGCCGACGCAGTGTGTACATCGAGATTCGTCGCAACTTTCTGAGCCCGTGGATGTTGGTATTTGACACTCCGGCCCCGTTTTCGACCATGGGCAAACGGAGCCGTTCCAACGTTCCGGCCCAGGCTTTGGCATTGTTGAATGATCCGTTAGTCAACGAGTTATCCGCAGCTTGGGCCAAGCAGATCCTTGCGCTGCCCGGCGACGACCAGCATCGATTGCAGCACATGTATTGGTCCGCGCTGGCTCGGCCCATGACGGCAACCGAGCAAACGGTGATGAGCGAATTTTTACAAAAACGAGCGACGCTGTCGGCCGACGGAGTGTCAGAAACCTGGACTCAAATTGCCCACGCTATTTTTAACCTGAAAGAGTTTGCGTTCGTGAATTGACGGTTCAAAAAACGCAGCAACCGCAGGGACGTGCTCTAAGATTTTCCTACTCGGAAACGAAATGTCAAACCATCAGAATGTCGGGGCGCCCGACGTGAAGCAAACAGTCCGGGACGATATTGCCGAGCAATATTTCGCGCAATTACCGTTCGAGCCGTATCCGGTTCAAGAAGACGCACTGTTCGCGTGGTTCTCCAGTGCGCAGGGTGTTCTCGTTTGTGCTCCTACCGGAACCGGTAAGACATTGATTGCCGAAGCGGCAATCTTTGAAGCCCTGCATCTCGGTCGCAAAGCGTACTACACGACGCCCCTGATCGCGCTGACGGATCAGAAATACCGCGAGCTAAAAGAAACCGTGATGCGCTGGGGTTACTCGCCCGATATCGTGGGATTGGTGACGGGCAATCGCAAAATCAATCCCGACGCCCCCATCCAAGTGGTCGTGGCCGAGATATTACTCAACCGATTGCTGGATCCATCTCAAGGCGATTGGAGCGACGTTTGGGCTGTGGTCATGGACGAGTTTCATTCGTTCAACGACCCCGAGCGTGGGATCGTGTGGGAGTTTGGGCTCGGTCTATTGCCGGCGAAGGTGCGGACCCTGCTGTTGTCGGCGACGGTCGGCAACAGTCCCGAGTTTGTGAATTGGCTGCGGTTCCGTCATGCTCGGTCGTTGACCTTGGTCGAAGGCAAAGAGCGCAAAGTGCCTCTAACATTTCAGTGGGTCGAGGACCAAACGCTGCCGGAACAATTGGAACTGATGTTCGATGGTGACGAATCGCTACGACTCACTCCCGCTTTGGTGTTTTGTTTCAATCGCGAACAGTGTTGGACCGTGGCCGAGTTGTTCAAAGGCAAGGCCTTGGTAACCAGCGACCAGCAGCAACAATTGAACTTGGAGCTACAACGTTTTGATTGGACTCAAGGCGCGGGTCCCAAGCTCAAGCAAATCCTTCAGCGCGGCATCGGAGTTCACCACGCCGGAGTCTTGCCCCGTTATCGCCGGATCGTGGAAGACTTGTTCCAAAAGAAATTGCTCAGCGTCGCGGCGTGTACCGAGACACTGGCGGCGGGGATCAATCTCCCGGCTCGGTCGGTCGTGTTGCCGACGCTGATGAAGGGCCCCTTCAACAAGAAGACGTTGGTGGAACCCAGCAGCGCGCATCAGATGTTCGGTCGAGCGGGACGGCCTCAGTTTGATGATCGAGGATTTGTGATCGCCTTGGCCCATGAAGACGACGTCAAATACAATCGCTGGAAAGTGAAATACGATCAGATCCCTGTGGACACCAAAGACCCGGGCTTGATGCGGGCCAAGAAACAACTGAAGAAGAAAATGCCGCGCCGCCGCGAAGGCTTCACTTATTGGACGCAGAAGCAATTCGAACAGTTGCAGGCGGCGAAACCGGCCAGTCTGGAATCACGTGGTCCAATCCCCTGGCAACTCTTGGCCTACATGCTGAACCTGAATACTGACGTCGATCTTCTGCGACAATTGATCGGCAAGCGGTTGATACCCCTACATCAGTTGGAGTATCAGTCTTTGGAACTCAATCGGCGCTTGGTCGCGTTGTGGCGGGGGCGATTTATCGAATTGGATCCGTTGCCACCATTCGAACGCGACGATTTGGCGGCCGTGACTTTGGGGCAAGCACTGGCGAGTAATGATCGGACTAACGCGAAGACCCCTGGCGATGGTTTTGGCGCGGGGCTCTTCGATGATGAGGACGAAGCCGAACCGCCCGCCGACGATGCGACACCCCTTGTGCCAGGCGAACACACCGCGCGCAAAACGGTGTCGAACGGAGTGTTTGACGTGGCGATAAAACCCGCAGCCGCACTCGCCAAGAACGACTCAGTAGTCACCGACACCGGTCCGTTAGCGGCCAGTGCCAGTGCGAAATCGGCTCGGCAAAAACTCTTGGACTACAAACCTCAACATGCTCACCCGACCACTCGGTTGGATGATTTTATTCGGCTGCGCGCGATTCACCCGGTGTTCGGAATCTACTTGATCGACCACTTGGCGAAGGCCGACGACAACGAACGGATCTTGGCCGTCGAGAGTTTACTGGAAATGCCACCGTCCGTCGGCAGCGCGACCCGCGTGCCCAATCCCGACGAATTACCGCTGGGGCCATTGGCGTTGGAAGTCTTGCATCCCCAGCTCTTACGGTTGGGATTGGTGACGACCGAAGAGCTGTTCGGACGGCAAGAAGAGGACGATGGGCCCCGACAATGGACCGAAGAGCCGCCTCCGCGAATCGTTTCCTTGCCGCATAAGATTCAACGATTGTTTCAATACGACAATCCAGGGATCGACGATGTAAAAATTCAGCCCGTGTGGGTGATTGGCCGCCTCCGCGAATTCAATTGGAACTTCAACAACTACATCACCAGCTACAAGCTGCAAAAACAAGAAGGCATGATCTTTCGTCATGTGCTGCGGGGGATCTTGTTGTTCGAAGAGGTTGCCGAAGTCGGGCCGCGCGATGGCGACTATTACGAATGGTCGGATTTTTGGTACGCGTTGGCGGACGAAATGATCGAGTGTTGTCGCCTCGTCGATTCGATCGGCACCGAGGAGATCCTGGCTGAAACTCGCGAGCGTGGCAAACGATAGAGAGGCCCGTTGATGCGGAAAAAATTAGTTGCCTTAACAGGTGCCGGGATCAGCGCCGAAAGTGGCATCCCGACTTTTCGCGGTAGCGATGGCCTGTGGGAAGGGCATCGTGTCGAAGATGTCGCGTCACCTGCCGGTTGGCGAAGAGACCCGGCCAACGTTTTGGAGTTTTATAATCAGCGACGAAGGAAAGCGTTGGAGGTCCAACCGAACGAGGGCCATCGACATTTGGTCGCTCTGGAGCAAGGCTTCGACGTCACGATTATTACTCAAAATATCGATAACCTGCACGAACAGGCCGGTTCAAGTCACGTCATCCATCTTCATGGTCTGATCACGCAGTCACGGAGCACGATCGATCCCACATTGATTTATGAAATCGATGGTTGGGAATTGAAGTTGGGTGACCACTGTGAAAAAGGCTCGCAATTGCGACCAAACATCGTGTGGTTTGGCGAAGCAGTTCCGATGATCGATACGGCTGTGAAATTCGCGGAAGAGGCCGATCTATTTGTCGTTGTCGGAACGTCGTTGTTGGTCTATCCGGCAGCCGGTTTGATCCATGTTCCCGCCGCTTCCGTGCCGAAATACATCGTCGACCCGCAGATTCCGGATACTTCAGGTATTCCCAGCCTTACGGCCATTCCAGAAATCGCCAGCCGAGGACTACAGCGCTTGCGCACCTTGTTAGAAAACCTCGCCTAGAAATTCCCTGACCGTTCACTATCTCAACAAGCGGATCGTTAACCGCGTGACCAGAGCAGATTTGGCGAATTCCAACGGGGCGTTAAAAACAATTCCAACCGCCAAATTTGCGGCGGTCCGCGTTTGGGCTGTAAACGACTTCGACTACAAGCCAATCGTTTGTCGGAGCCAAGTCTTGGCGATCGCTGGGTCTTCCGTGCCAGTGGCGATGACTCGGCCGTCGGGGAAGAGGGTCAACGCGTAATCGGTGTGCACAAACTTCACCAAAAATGCGTTGCGTAAGACTTGGCCGTGGGGCTGAAGCTGCTGCTCCAACCTCTCCAAGCCCCAGGGAGCCGACAACGGTATTCGCAACTGCACCGAATTCCGCCCACACAAGACATGGGCCTGAGTCGTGCGCTGCCCGGTCAACCGAACTCGCTGCCCTCCGCGACAGACCGGACAACCGGTCCCGGCCAGTTTCTCCAAGCTCAAACTGCGAAACCGCAAGTTCCAACTATCGACCACGGTCAGCTGGCGACTGGCTTGATCCGCGTGTCCACCCAAGATTTTCATCGACTCGCTGACTTGGATCGAAGCAATCATTTGGATGATCGTTCCCAATACCCCGCCGGTATCGCAAGTCGGCATCGTCCCGGCCGTCGGTGCCCCTTCCGGCATCAAGCAAGCAAAACACGCGGTCTTCCCCGGAATGATGGTCATCGATTGACCATCGGCTCCCAAGCAACCACCGTAAACCCAGGGCTTGCCCTCTTGCAAGCAGGCCTCGTTGAGCAAGAACCGCGTCTCAAAGTTGTCGGTGCCGTCCAAGACCAGATCCACCCCACGGACCAACTCCAAAACATTCTCCCACGTTACGTCGGTCACCACAGGGTCGATGTGAACCTGCGAATTGATCCGTTGCAGCCGCCGCGTCGCCGCGACGGCTTTGGGCAAAACGTCCGCTACGTCTTGTTCGTCGAATAATGTCTGCCGTTGCAAATTGGACAGGTCGACAAAGTCGCGATCGGCCAAAACCAAACGCCCGATCCCTGCGCGGGTCAACAAGTTCGCTTGAGCGGAGCCCAGCGCGCCGCAGCCAACGACCAGCACCGAGGCTTGGGAAAAAAGCTGTTGGCTGTTTGGTCCCCAGCCGGCAAAAGCGAGCTGTTTGCGATATCGTTCAAATTCCTTCGCATGATCGGTCATGGCAAGGGTTTCCCGGGGTAGTTTTCCAGTTCGGTATAAAAAATCGCACCGACCGGGATTCGTTGTTCGCGCACCAATTTTTCATGTTCGGCAAAGCAGGGCCAGCTCAAGAGCCACGGACAAGCGTAGCCCCAAAAGCCATACAGTAGCAGGGCTCCGGCCGCCAATCGCAACCACTTGAGAGGATCGCTCATGGGGTCCCTTTCGTGGCGATATCGACGGCGTTGGGGAACAGCACTTCGAACATCAAATAAGCCATTGCCAAGGTGAGTAGCAAGTTGAGCGATTGGCCGACGGCATACAGAATGACAGGTTTGCCAGTTCGCAGGTACGGGACAAACAAGCGCAAATTCGAATCCAAGCCAATGCAGACAAAGCCTAGGCAAAACAACCAACCCCGGAGTGGTTTGGTCACGCCTTCTTGGACGGCTTGCTTCAGCCACAACGCTTCATAAGCTCCCTGTTCCACGATCCAGGATGCGATGAGTGAGACGGCCAGGAACCCGATGATAAACTTGGGGAATCGTCGCCAGATTTCAAAGACGCCAATCGAGTTGCCGTGATCTGGCCGATTCGGCTCTTGCTCGGTTGCCTGATTTTCAGCGGGCAGTGTTCGAGGTTCGATCACGGTCGTCCAATATGTAGCGACGGCCAAGGCCACCACGCCAATCAACGTGTTCTGAATCATCTTGATGGTGACCGCAACTTCGCCAGCTTCCTTGCCCACCATCGTGCCGGCGGCCGCGACCGCTCCGGTCGAGTCGATCGTACCGCCGATCCACGCTCCCGCGACCACGGGCGACAGCCCCAGCCAATTACAAACATGCGGCATGACAATCATCATCGCCATCGTGAAGGCCAGCGACAAACCGATGGCCAGTGATAGTTCGTCTCGTTTCGCTCGGCAGGCAGCGGCAGTGGCAATCGCTGCCGAGACGCCGCAAACGCTCATGTCGGCCGAGATGACAATGTTCAACGTTCGGCTGGGCATTTTCAAAATGTACTGACCAAACATGTAGGTTGAGATCAGGACCGTGGGCGTCACCACCCAAGCGACTACAATGCCGGGCAATCCATAGGCGACCAAAGCCCCCAACAAAACCTCGGCACCCAACAACACCAATCCCAACTTGATGTAAAGTTCTGCC
Organism: Pirellulaceae bacterium; assembly: GCA_030681235.1. GTDB lineage: Bacteria > Planctomycetota > Planctomycetia > Pirellulales > Pirellulaceae > M30B19. The sequence continues at coordinate 13,012 of JAUXWY010000410.1, forward strand.
ATGACGGCCGGTCGCCACGCGGCCGGAGTTCCGATGGTGTTGCTGATGAGCAGTCCGAGCAACACCGCCCACATGACGTACTCGAGCCCGAGCGCTTCCATCGTGGCTTGTTTGGCCATCAGCATGGCCAACAGCCCGAGCAAGAAAATCGCCGGGAACGCAAGCAAGAATTTCTCGATGCGATAGCCGCGCAGCATCGCTGCCACACCACCCAAACAGGTCAGTAAAACGGCAGCTCCTACAAGTCCCGGCCAATAGGTTTTGTCGGTCTTGGGGGGCTGGCCTTTTTCCAGTTCGAAGTGGTTGTTCCACAAGCCTTGTCGCAGGTCGTGCGACCAGGAACCACCGCTGCCTAAAACCGGCTTGATTGGATGCAACCATTTGGTGTCTGGTTCGATCTTCTCCGCACGCCAAGTGAAACTATCGGGAACGGAGAGCCAGGCGGAGCCCAAGGCCAAAAGGAAAACGACCACGCCCAGGATGACCGCGCTCCAATCTTCCGAGAGACCTGTGACCGTGGGCTGCGATGAGGGAGCAGGTTCGGACACAACAGGGCTCCGTGGTTGGGGTGGTGGCTACGTTCGCCAGAACGTGGATTGAATCGGGTTCCGTCCACCGAAATGGATTCCGCTGATTCTGCCTGTACAAAGGTCATTTAGCGAGCGCTGGTGTACCGGCTTTAGCCGGCGGAAGTGTGAAAAAGCTCTTTTCAGCTCTCCCGCCGGCTAAAGCCGGCTAAAGCCGGTACACCAACGTTTGCTAAACCGATACTGTTACGGGCGCTCGGATTTTCCAAACCCGGACTCGCCCAAATCGGCAATTTGATTCGGGACAACTCCTTAGTACGCGAAGGACTTCGCGACTTCGGGCGGAGCCGGTTGGTATTCCAGTGGCTCCATGCTGGCGCCGGCTCGGCCTTGGCTCAAGGAGCGCATCGCATTGGAATATCCGAACAGTTCGGCCAGTGGCGCTTCGGCGTCAATAAAGGTCGTGCCGCCGCGATTGTCCGAGTTGACAATGCGCCCACGCCGCCTCGACAAATCGCCAATAAAGTCGCCGTAGTATTCGTCGGGGGTCGAGATGCTGAGCTTCATGATCGGCTCCAGCAAGACTGGCCCACCTTCGACCAAGCCTTTTTCGAAGGCGTCGGCGGCTGCGATCGTGAAAGCGATCTCGTTGCTGTTTTCCATCGCGCCTTCGGCGTCGATCAACTTGACCCGCAGTTTGCTTAGCGGGAAGCTACCGATGGTCCCACCACCCTGACCGCGGCTGGTCAGCTCACTGATGGCGGCATCGCGCCATTCGATGGGGACCCTGTCCGGCGGAACGGTCGAGCGAACTTCGACAGTCGTGACTTCATCGCGCGGCTGCATCTCAAGCTTGACTTTGGCAAACAATTGCTGTCCGTTGATGACGCGCTGGCATTGCCCTTCGACCGTCACCGCTTTCGCGATGGTTTCGCGGTACGACACGCGGGGCTTGTGGACTTTGACGTTCAGTTTGAAATCGCGGAGCAAGCGATGTTTGATCACCTCCAAGTGCAATTCGCCCATGCCCGCGATTAACATTTGGCCGGTCTCGCTGTTCTCTTTGGCGCGGAAGGTCGGGTCCTGACGCTTGAGCATCTCGAGGACTTCCAGCAACTTGTCCTTTTCCGAAGTCGATTCGGGCTCGATGGCCATTTCGATCACCGCGTCGGGGAAACAGATCGACTCCAATTGAATGACTTCCCGAGTATCGCACAACGTATCGCCGGTGACCGCGTAGCGTGGACCGATGGCACAAACGATATCGCCCGGTCCGACGGCCTCGATTTGGCCGTCCCTTTCCTTTTTGGAGGCATGGATCTGCCACAACTGGGCGACGTTTTCTTTTTTGTCTTTACTGGGACACAGCAACCGCGAATTGGATTTCAGTTGGCCAGAGTAGACGCGAATCCAATACTGGTCGCCGGTCTTGGCGGGCAGGATCTTGAACACGACGCTGCAGAACGGTTCGTCGATTTTCGCGGCTCGTTCGACCGGACGATCTTTGTCGGTGGGATCGGTTCCTTTGACGGGTGGTCGATCCGCGGGGCTGGGCAGATAATCGGAGACGGCGTCCAGCACGCCTTGGACACCCATGCCGTGCAGGGCGGAACCACAGAGCAGCGGTTGGATTTGCCGAGCCAGGGTGGCTTTGCGAAGTGTTTGTTTGATTAACTCGACTTCAATGGGTTGCTCTTCCATGGCCAACATGGCCATCTCTTCGCTGTAGTCGTAGAGGCTCTCCAGCATTCGCTCACGCCAAAGTTGGGCTTCGTCGGCCAGGTCTTCGGGAATGGGGTTTTCCAAGACTTGGTTGTCTTTGTAGGTAAGCAGTTTTTCTTTGACCAAGTCGATCACACCGCGGAATGGTTGATCGGTGTGCGACGGTCCTTGGCCACAGGGAATTTGCAGCACGATTGGATTGGCTTGCAGACGCTGACGCATTTGTTGCAAGACGCGTTGGAAGTCGGCCCCTTCGCGGTCCATCTTGTTGATAAAAGTCAGCCGCGGGACCCCGTACCGATCGGCCTGCCGCCAAACGGTTTCGCTTTGTGCTTCCACGCCTTCGCGGGCACTGAAAACGACGACGGCCCCGTCTAATACTCGCAAGCAGCGTTCCACTTCGGCTGTGAAGTCCACGTGCCCCGGCGTGTCCAACAGATTGACGTTGATGCCAGCCCACTGAAACGTCACGCAGGCCGAGTAGATCGTGATCCCGCGTTGTTGCTCTTCGGGGTCGTCGTCGGTCGTGGTGGAACCATCATCGACTCGGCCAGCCCGGTGCTTGGAGCCGGACAGAAACAGCATTTGCTCGGTAACGGTAGTTTTTCCGGCGTCGATATGGGCGATAATGCCGATATTTCGCAGGGATCGAATGTCGCGTTTCATGGGGTCTTCGCAGCGGCAATGGTGGATTCGGCTCCTCGTGGAGAGGTCGCATATCATACCGTGCCACTCCGACTTGTCCTAGGTTGGACGCGATCGGGCGGCTGCGTGGGATGCCGTAGCGTCGGAGGAATCAGCGAAACTCGCCAAGTTTTTTCCGGCGCGGGGTGGCGCGGGGTGGGGTCTCTGAGGAATGCCCAATGTCTTTGCGACCGGGCAGCTGCCGTTTTACTTCTGTCCTTGGACGGCTTTGCTGATCACCGTTCGCATCGTCTCTTTTTCCCCGTTGAGGGCCTCGTAGAACGCTTCGTCATTCATCAAAACGTTTCCCTTGGCGTCGAGCAAGCAAAATCCAGGCAGTGCCAAGATGCCGTAGTCGATCACAACCGGAGCCGACTCCAAGCCACTCGTCGACAGGACTCGCCATTTGAGTTTTAGCTCCCCGAGCTGTTTCGTCGCTTCGGGGGCGGGGGCGTCGAGCTGGACACCGACGACTTGAACTTGTTCAGGTTGCTCGGCAAAAACCGCGTCCACTTCCGCTTGAATCCGCGGCAAACTCTCGAGGGTAAAGAAACACAGCAGAACTGGCTTACCGGCCATTTCCTTGACGTGGACTGTTTCGGCGGCTTGGTTTCCCGTCTTCGGTTTCAACACCAAGTCCGGCGCCGCATCGCCAACGTTCAGAATCCGCCGAATCTCGAGCGGCATCGCGCCGAGGTCCAAGAACTTCACGCCTTCGCCGATCGGGACTTCGGCAAAAAAGTCCGCCAAAAATCGCTTGCCATCGACGATAAACTCCTTTTGGCCAAACAGTCCAAAATTTCCTGTGAAAGCGCCTTCAATAGCAAACTTCCCCTCAACGTCCGTTTTGGCACTGAACTTCTTCCGAGCGGCATCGGTCTTCGCCAATTCCTCTTGGTAGCGTTTGCCCGCATCCGATGCTTGGAACTCCTGAAACCACTTCTGACGCTGCTCGACCGTTAACGACTGAAAGTTTGCGGGCAGCGGCAGTTCGGGAGCCGGGACGATTTCCTCCAACGTCATCTCGAAGTCGGCTAACTCGACTTTGAAATCAGGTTCGGCGATCACCAATTGGCCACGCACTCGGATTCCGCTGCCTTCCTGCGCGGATTCTTCCTGTTCTTTCTTTTCGTCTTGGGCCAAACCCACGTGCGTCGGCAAGATGAGCATGAATCCGAGGATTGCCAAAAGCCACCGCACCGTCAATCTTCCCGCCATGCCGTGGCCACTTCTATTCGAAATCAACAAAACGCGTGTCATTTTATTCCTCTTCCGCAGAATACCCACACACCGATCTTCGATCCGCGAGCGAGCGAACCCCGTCGCGACCATCATAGCTTTTTGGCGGGATCTTGAAAACGGACCGCGAACGCCGTAGGCCAATTTTGGCGATCCTGATTCCTCAAGCGTCGGGCAGCAGCTCATCCAATTCACCGACCAAACAATCCAAACGACGAATCGCCGCTTCGATGGGAGCAGGGGTCGTCATGTCCACTCCAGCGGTTCGCAACAAATCCAGTGGGTCTTGACTGCAGCCCGACTGCAAGAAACCCAAATAAGCTTCCAATTCCTTCGCGCCCCCGTTCAAGACGCCGTCGCTGAGCGCAATGGCGGCGCTGAGTCCCGTCGCGTACTTGTACACATAAAACGCGTTGTAGAAATGTGGGATGCGAAAACACTCCAACCTCAGTTGCGGATCGATTACGAAATCGGGACCAAAATATGCAGCCAACAATTCCGCGTAGATCTCGCTGATCGAGTCCACCGTCAGTGCCTCGCCGGCTTCGCAAGCTTGGTGCGTGCGCTGTTCGAATTCCGCAAACATGGTCTGCCGCACAATCGTGCTTCGAATATCGTCAATCTGCTGGTTGATCAGATACGCCTTCATTTGCGGATCGTTGCTGTGTTCCATCAGATAGCGGGCCAGCAGCTGTTCATTGAAAGTGCTAGCTACCTCGGCCACAAAGATCGTGTAGTTGTGGTACTGGTAGGGTTGATGTTTGGAAGAATACCACGAGTGCATGCTATGACCGGCCTCGTGGGTCAGGGTGAACACGTCGTGCAAGACATCTGGTTTGTAGTTCATCATGATGTAAGGCAGGCCGTCATAAGTGCCGTAACTAAACGCACCACTTTGTTTGCCCACATTTGGATATCGATCGCACCAGCGGCCGCGGAGGCCCGCCGCCAATGTCTCGACATAGGACTTCCCTAACGGCTGAAGACTTGCCAAGACCTTTTCTACGGCTTCGTCCCAAGTGTGTTGGACTTTCAATTCACTGAGGATGGGAACGTAGGTGTCGTAATGGTGGATGTCCGGTAGACCCATCTTGCGGCGGCGCACGTCATAGAACCGATGAACCGCGGGCAGCCCGGCGCGGACGGTGGCGACCAAATTTTCATAAACGGCTCGAGGAACATTATCGGGGAAAAGAGCCGAGTCCAACGAACTGGTGTAGTTGCGGGCCCGCGCGTCGTAGGCGTCGCGTTGGATCGAGCCCGCTAGTGTGGCGGTCAACGTATGTTTGTGCCCTTCGTACTGCGCGTAATACTGGGCAAAGGCTTCGCGCCGAACATCGCGCGAAGGCGAATGCAAGATCTGCACAAACGTGGCATTGGACAACTCTCGCTGCACGCCCCGTTCGTCGGTGATCATTCCGAACTTTAGATCGGCATCCAACAACTGTCGAAACGCATTGCCAGCCGCTTGCGACATCTCGCCCTGCATGGCGAGCAACTGCTCTTCTTTTTCGCTCAGCGTGTGTGGCTTGAACCGAATGAGCCGTTCCAGTTGCAAACGATACAGCGCCAGCTGCGGATCATTTAGATAGGCTTGGATCGCATCGTCCGACAAGCTCAACAGTTCGGGGCGAATAAACGAAGCAGCTTCAGCGGCGCGAGTCGCCTCGAATCGGTATCGACCGATCATCGCCTGGTATTGGCTATTGGTTTGATCTTCGGTTGTCTTCAGATACGCGTAGTTCCCCAAGCGATCTCCCAAGCGGTCGATCTGCGAGTCCAATTGAAGGCACGCCAAAAGTGTCGCGGCGTTTTCCCCCAATCGTCCGCGGTATTGGGCGAATGATTCGAACAATGGCCGCATTTCTTCGAGGGCGGTCGTCCAAGCCTCGTCGGATGGGAAGAGGCAAGTCAAATCCCAAGTATCTGCGACGGCCACCTGATTTCGCTGGGGAAGCCGTTCGGCTGTTGTGTTGGTTTCGCTGGTCATGCAATATTCTCGTCCTCTTCGATTTCCACCGAGCGCCTGCCGCGAACTTGTCTACCTCGCTAGCAAGTCGCCTGAATTAGAGCAAAATCGGGCCGCTTTGATAAGCCGCAGCGTCAGTGCCCACCTAAGCGGGACTATTTAATTGTCTGCACGAATCCAATTTAGCGAACGCTGGTGTACCGGCTTTAGCCGGCCGGTAGCAGAAAAGTGCTTTTTCACACTCCCCGCCGGCTAAAGCCGGTACACCAGCGCTCGCTAAATGGCGTTTGTTCAAAAGAAATTTCTACAAGTGCGGTGTTAATCACCGTGACCGTTATCGGTCTCGACTGCATCGAAGAAAGTTCTTCCGGTTTCTGGCAGGAAACTAGTTTTGTGACTCCTTGAGAGTCGCGATCGTTATCGTCACCGTAATCTCTCAACTCCGATTCGATTGCATATTTTTTGCAATCCGTGGATGAGAAACGTTTTCCCCGAAAAGGATTTGTTGTTATGAAGATGTTGTGTGGTTCGTTTTTGGCTTTGATTTTGGCTGCAGCTGGTTTTGCTTCGGCTCAACAGCCGTGCCCGCTGTCTGCCAAGCCTGTTAGCACATCGGCTGCAACGTTGCACCCAGCTGCCGACAAAACGATCGTTGAGACTGCCGTTGGTGCAGCCAACCTGTCCACTCTGGTGGCAGCTGTGAAGCAAGCGGAATTGGTCGAAACTTTGAGCGGCAAGGGTCCGTTCACCGTCTTCGCTCCAATCAACTCGGCATTTGCCAAGCTTCCAGCCGAGGCAATCGCTGAATTGCTGAAGGACGAAAATCGTGCTCAGCTTCAAGGCATCCTGACCTACCATGTGGTCTCAGGCAAAGTAATGGCAGCCGATGTGGTCAAGCTGAAAGAAGCCAAGACTGCCAACGGTGCATCCGTTAAGATCCGCGTCGAAGGCGGCAAAGTGTTCATCAACGACGCCCAAGTCATCAAAACCGACATCGCTTGCAGCAACGGCGTCGTCCACCTGATCGACTCGGTCATCATGCCGCCAGCCAAGGCTCCTAGCATTGTCGAAACCGCCATTGGCAACGAAGATTTCAGCACGCTAGTCGCGTTGGTCAAACACGCTGGCTTGGTCGAAACATTGTCGGGCGAAGGTCCATTCACTGTCTTCGCACCGAACAACGCCGCGTTCGCGAAGTTGCCAAAGGAAACCGTCGAAGCTTTGCTGAGCGAAGCCGGTAAGGATCAATTGGCCGCAATCCTGAAGTACCACGTTGTGTCAGGTTCGGTCAAGGCCGCTGACGTCGTCAAGCTGAAGGAAGCGAAGACCGTTCTAGGTCAAGCCGCCAAAATCAGTGTCAAAGATGGCAAGGTTTATGTGAACGATGCTCAAGTCATTGCGACCGACATCGAATGCAGCAATGGGATCATCCACGTGATTGATTCGGTTATCCTGCCAAGCTCCAAGTAATTGGGCCTGACTTTGCAACGGTGGTGAGGATCGGCGATGATCTCACCACCTTGGTTTCGGTTTAGCAAGCGCTGGTGTACCGGCTTCAGCCGAAGCGAGCTGTGAAAACGCGCTTTTCAGCGACTCGCCGGCTAAAGCCGGTACACCAGCGCGCTAAATTGCGGTTGCTTACTCGAAGCAATACAAAACTTCTTGTCGCTGACCCTGAGCCCGGGTGGCGACACGGAGGAAGATCTGGTTGCCGGATACGGCGGGGCTGGGGAAGCTGTCGGTTCCGATTTGGTTCTCGGCTACTAGTTGGCAAGCCTCCGTGTTCGGCCTGACCACGTACAGCGAACCTCCCTCGTTGGCACAATACAAGTGCCCGCCCGCATAAACGGGCGACGCGCTGACCGGACCTCGGAAGCGTTGTTTCCACAATTCCGAGCCATCCGCAGCGTTCCAACAGAACAAAATCCCATTGTCGGTCAACGCATACAGGCAACCGTCGATCACGATCATGGATTGTTCGTAGCACTTTTGATTCACCGACCATTGTCGTGTGGGAGTGGCACCTAACTCGATCGCAACGGTTTCAGATTGAGGATAGCCGCCGCTGGCAAAGACGCGCTGAGTATCCCACACGGCTGTCCCACAGGTGGCGGTCGCGGCGCCTTTCACTTCCCATAGTTGCTTGCCGGTCAGGGGGTCGTAGGAAACGATGCGTTGACCGCCGCTGATCAACAGTTGGTCTTGGCCCTGCAAGTGAGCGATGGTCGGGCTTGAGAAGCTGATGTTCCCAGGTCGCTCTGTTTTCCAGACTGGTTTGCCGTCCGAGCGACGAAAGGCTTGGATGGAACTAGGGCCATCGTATTCGGCGGCCACAATTACCATATCGCGATACAAAACCGGCGATGCCGCGTAGCCATATTCGTATTGGCGAGGTCGGTACCGGCCCATGTCCACGCGCCAAACCATCTTGCCGTCCAGGTCCAACGCGGTGAGTTCGACTTTGTCGTGATGGTACGCGGTGGCAAAGATCTTTTCACCGTCGCATGCCAACGTCGGAGACGCTTCGGTATTTTTGGGATGATTCTGATCCGGGAAGCCGCCTTGGTTGATTTCAGTCTGCCAAACTTGCTGGCCAGTCGCTCGATCGTAGGCCAACACGGAATGTTGTTCTTGACCTTCCGTCGCCGTCAACAGAAAAATGCGATTGCCGACCACGATGGGGGAACCATGCCCGCGGCCCGGGACAGGAGCTTGCCACTTGGCTTTCGTTGGGTTCAACTCCGTTGGCGGTTTCGCACCTTCTGCCGCGTACCCGTTGCGTCCGGGCCCGCGCCACCACGGCCAATCTTGTTTCAGGTCGAGCTTGGGAAATGACTCGGCGTCCGACGGCAGTCCGAAAGGAACGGGCTCAACGGTCGTTGGGTCGGGAGGACCGGCACTACGCGATCCTTGATCGTTACAGCCCAGGCAAGTGGATGTCAGCCCAACCAGTACCACCCCGAACACCAAAGCTCGAAACAGAGATCGCTGTACTCCTAGTTTGCTTTCGAGCGATTTCGTCATCGCCGTCCCGGAACTTCGATTCTTCATCACATGCCTTTCAAGACCATCGCCGCGATCGACCTCAGAGCAGAGCCCCTCGCAAACTGGAAGTACCCCCCGATTCTAATCTTCCCAACGGGCTCGCCACAAGTAAAGCTCTCAAGAGAGAGCCCGACCTATACTCGTCCCCGAACCCGTAACAAACACGGTTTAGCAAGCGCTGGTGTACCGGCTTTAGCCGGCTTTAGCCGGCGGGCGAGCTGAAAAGAGCGTTTTTCCCGCCCCCGCCGGCTAAAGCCGGTACACCAGCGCTCGCTAAATTGGCCGAATGCCTACGACAGAGTTTTTCTTATTCATGAAACTTGCATCTGTTGTCTTAAATAAATCCGTGAACC
>JAUXWY010000417.1 GCA_030681235.1 Pirellulaceae bacterium
AAACGCTTTTTTCAGCCACTCGTCGGCTGAAGCCGGTACACCAGCGCTCGCTAAACCGATACCGCCATGGGGTATCGGATTTTCGAATTCGGACGCTCCCCCAAGTCGGGAATTTAATTCAGGACAAATCCTAGGAGCCTATTGCAACGTCGGTCATTTTGCGAAATTCTTGATAGATCACAAAAACACCCATCAAGACCAAGAAGATACCAAACGCAAACCGCAACTTCTCTTGAGGCATGCGTTGCCCGATCGCTCGACCAAGAAAACTTCCTAGAATCCCAATGACGGAAAACAGACCAATCGTCTCCCACGAAACACTGAGCCCCGCCTCGGCCAAGCCATGTTGGTACTTGTAGAAACCGATCAGTGATTTGAGCACGATCACAACCAAGCTGGTCGCGACCGCTTGCTGCATCTTCAGACCGCCCAACAAGACCAACGCGGGTACAATGAGGAAGCCACCGCCAACGCCGACAAATCCCGTGACCGCACCAACGATCAACCCTTCGCCGGCAATCTTCAGCGTCTCCAAAAGAGCTTGTGTCGAATTCGGTATTTCCTTTTGCCGCAACTCCAACTTCTCAAGTGCTACCTTGGACGGACGACGAAACATCAACCAAGCCGCCAAACCCAGTACCAACGCGAAGGCCAACAGCTGCCAACGCGGATCAACCATCAACCCAGCCGCCGCGCCGAAATAGGTTCCCACAACTCCGGGAATCCCAAACCGGACCACCGTCACCCAACAAACGGTACGTTTCCACGCGTAAGGGATAACGGCAACGGCCGAGATGATCCCGACGATGGCCATCGATTCGGCGAAGACCACCTTTTCCGAATGACCCACCAAGTACAACAGAACTGGGACGGTCAAAATGGATCCGCCCGATCCCATCAATCCTAGCAAAATGCCAATAATCGCCGCGCCGATGTAAACCAAATTCGACTCCTCATTTCACTCCTGAGAGTTCTCCCACCTTAGCAGCGGATTGCAAATCAACGGGAACAGGCGGCCGTGTTGCTAGATCGCTGATTCCAAGGTAGTCTGGCAATCAACATCCCCATCGCACAGGTGTCTGTGATGCCCGCAAAGACCAGGCCGGCACCCACAAAAGCCGACAACCCGTAGAAGCCAGGATGTATCCCAAAGCCAAGTGCAGCGCCCAAGAGCACAAGCAAACCGGCCGCGACTCGAACTTGTCGCTCCAGCGACATGACCTTTGCACCCCGAACGACCGGCAAACCAGCTGCCTCGCAGGCTTGCGTTCCGCCGGCCACGTCCACAATGTTATCAAACCCAGCAGCCACGAGCTTCTCGCACGCCATCTTGCTGCGGCCCCCACTGCGGCACACCACATACAACGGTCGACCGGCGTGACCGTTTCGATTGGCTTTTAACTGGGAAACATCCAGTCGATCCAACGGGACATTTCGAGCAAAATCGACGTGCAGTTCACCGAATTCGGCGGGCGTTCGCACATCAATCAGCTCCAAGTCGGGGTTGCTTTGCTTGAGGCTCACTAACTCTTGCGGTGAAATTTGCGAATAAGACATGACGGTCTCCTATTGTTGACAGTGGATGTCGACCCATGCCCGAAAACACTCGAACATATATCGATACATCGATGTATATTTCCAAAAAATTGAACCGGCCGTCCCGGGATGCGAACCGCCACGACAAGTGAGTCGCGCCGTCCAGCTTGCCGGGTTATGATTCGTCGTCCGGAACTTGACCAAATCGCCCTCGGATGCACGCCATCAGGTCGCTGAGATGCGGTTCGGAAACCTGATAATACACCTGTCGGCCTTGGCGTTGGCTTTCCAAAAAGCCGCATCGTTGCAGCAATCTCAGATGCTCGGACGCAACCGGCTGAGTCAATCCGCATTCGTCAGCCAATTCGCCAACCGTGTACGACTTCCCACTGAGCAACAACTGCACGATGTGCAGCCGGCTCGGGTGGGCCAAAGTTCGCAGGCACTCCGCCGCCTGGCGCAATCCCGCAGCGCTGATCAATTGTGTTTCTTGAGCCATGGTCCAAGTCCCGTTGGGGCACGAAAACGTCAGGCAATTGGCGCCCTCGGTCAACCGCGTCACTGCAATATATCGCCACATTCCAATAAGTCAATGCATCAAACTTCTGATTTTTTGCGAGATTGTCGCGGAGTACCGGGACGTACGGCAAGAATGGCCGATCGTCGCCTCAAGAAGTCCGTCAAGAATGTCATTCGAAAAAAAATGCGAGAGCCCTCGGTGCGTCAAGCACGCGTTGACCAAAGTGTCGTGACCAGGGGCACGAATTCACGACACTTTTTGTTACACCGAGGACTACTCGACTTACAGCTTACCTGGGCCAGGACCTCGATGAGAATCAGCAACTCCACAAAAGCGTTGGGAACTCCGCGGGGTTCCACGTCTTTGACGATTTGCATCAACCACCTTGGTCCTGGCCCGGGTTGATTGGACGGCTCTATTGAATTGCACTTACCGTGCCAGAGTCGTGCAGAATTTTTATTTCATCGCACGATGATTCGAAAACCGGTTCGACCCATTCGAATCGCGGTTGTTGTTCGTGTCGTTTTCTGTTGCCAAATCAATTCCAGCTCGAGTGCCTTTGCTTCCGGCCGCAAAACGACCGACCGGATGCTCTGTCTTGCAACACAAAACGATCAAAGTTGCCCAAAAATGCAACCCTCACAATTTGTAGGGCTGTTAATCCAGTAGCGAGTTCGTCAGAATACAAACGTGGCAGGATTGTCGGGGCCTGCGATCAGAGAACGGATTTTTAATAACCCGTCATTTTTTTTCGACATCAAGCAGAAGAGAGGCAATTCGATGAGCAATCCCAACACACCACCTCCGTTTCAGAACCAACCGCAGGGACAACCGCCGTACGCTCCCTACGCTCCGCCGCAGGGGACTAGTCCTTATCCAGCCAGCCCGTATCAAGCCAGTCCGTATCAACAGCCGTATCCTGGCCAATATCCGCAACAAGGCGATGCCACGGGCGGATTGATTCCCTACAAGAACCCGATGGCATTGGCCTCCTATTATGTGGGAGTCGCATCGCTAATCCCGTGCATCGGTCTGTTATTGGCGGTGCTTTCGGTCATTTTTGCGGTGCTGGGACTTCGAGCGTTCAAGCAGAATCCGATCATTTCCGGAAGGGCGCATGCCTGGGTTGGAATTGCGTTGAGTTTGTTTTCCGTATTTTACCATGTGGCCGTCATTGTCTTCATGGTGATAACGGCCGCTGACCGGTGAACATCGCGGAGATCATCGCTTGGAAACGCGACGGCGAAGAGCTGAGCGCCCAACAGATCGCGTGGGTGGTCGACCAGTTTGCTCACGGCAAAATCGCCGATGCGCAAATGTCGGCGTTGGCAATGGCCATCTTCTTTCAGGACATGACGATCGACGAAACAATTCAGTTGACCTCGTCGATGTTGCACTCCGGAAAACGGCTCACTTGGCCCGACTCGGATCGCCCCAAACTCGACAAGCATTCGACCGGCGGGATCGGCGATAAGATCTCGTTGCCGCTGGCACCGGTTTGGGCAGCCTTGGGAATCGATGTTCCGATGATTTCGGGACGGGGTCTTGGTCCGACCGGCGGGACGCTGGATAAGCTCGAGAGCATTCCTGGTTTTCAAGTCAACCTAAGTCGCGAGGCGATGGTCAAGGTCGTTCGCGCGGTGGGCTGTGTCATCGTTAGCGCCTCCGATGACTTTGCTCCCGCTGACAAACGGTTGTATGCGCTGCGTGACGTCACGGGCACGGTGGCGTCGATTCCATTGATCACGGCCAGCATTCTCAGCAAGAAACTATCAGAGGGGTTGGATGCTCTGATTATGGACATCAAGTGGGGCAGCGGCGCCTTCATGAAGCAGCGGGCCAAGGCGCTGGAGTTGGCCAATCGAATCGTGGCCGTCGCTCGGCAATTGGGGACACCCACTCGCGCGATCCTGACCGACATGAACCAACCCATCGGACGCATGATCGGCAATGCTTGCGAAGTCCATGAAGCGTTGGAAATTCTGGAAGGATGTGGTCCCGCCGACACTCGCGAATTGACCATGGTCTTGGCGACTCATGGATTATTGAGCGTGGGATTGGAAACACAATGGGCATCCGCGTGGCGACAAGTTGAAATGGTGTTGGACAACGGAGCGGCCCGGGAAAAATTTTCCGAGATGGTTCGAGCGCAGGAAGGTGACTTGAACCAGTTCAATCGCAGCTTTCAGCGTTATCCCATCGTGGCTCCGGTCGATGGCTGGATCCAACGTTTCGATTGTGAAAAGTTTGGCTACGCGATCATCGAAATGGGCGGCGGACGAAAACAAGCGTCCGACCAACTTGATTTTCGTTGTGGGATCGAATTATTGGTTGAAGTTGGGAACAAGATCCAGCGTGGCCAACCCCTGCTCTACCTGTTGGATCATCCGCAGCCGTCCGCTCGGGTTTTGGAGATCCTGCAACAAGCCATCTTCATCACAGAACATCCGCCGGTCAGTTCGACCGGCGAAGCACCGTGGTTGCTCGTCGAACAGAATGAAACTACATGAACTGGACTGAACTGCTGGCTCAATCGCTGGGCTACGACGAATACTTGCACGCACATGGCACACCCATCGATCGCGAGAAGTGGCAACGGTCATTGGAAGCCACGGAACTGACGGCTGCGCAATTGGAAGTGATCGGAACGTATCGTCGGCGAATGACGTTGCTATGCATGGCCGGTGCGTGGTGTGGGGACTGTGTCGAACACGTGCCGATCCTGCGGAGTTTCGAACAGCACTGTTCGTTGATTCAACTGCGATTGATCGACCGCGATAGTCATGCCGCACTTAAAGAGTATTTGACGATTTGCGGCTCGCCGCGTGTTCCGCAGACGGTCGTTCTGAGCGAGGACGGATTGTTCGTGGATCGCTGGGGGGATCGCCCATTGGCCAAGTACCGCGACTTGGCCGCTCGCTTGGCTGGTGCCGCCTGTTCCAGTGGATTGATTATCCCAGGTGACTCGCTGCGCACCACGATTATCGAGAACTGGTTTGAGGAACTCGAACGTTGCCAACATATTCTGCGCACGTCGCCATCGCTCCGCAAACGCCACCAGGACTGAGCGTTCCACGCGCCGGAAGTCGGTTTCAGGCTTTGGCCCTTCCGATGGCGTCTTCAACGCTAGCAGGTCGATTGACGGATTCGCGGAAAAGGCATTTGTTGCCACTGACTGGAATCGAACCACGAGGCGATTCGCCGCGTAATTGACGGGAAGTCCTGTCTGTTTACTCGGAGAACTCTCGTGACCAATCGTCGCTCTCGTCGCCGCGTACGCCGGAAGCCAAACACTTTGGCCGCCCTAACGACCGAATCGATCGCGGTAATCGGTTGCGTCGGGCTGGTGATGTGGACCAGTATCCCTCAGGAAAGACCGTCTCCCCTGCCGCCTCAGCCAGTGCAAACTCGGGCTGCGAGCCCACAAGAAGTCGAGCCCCTTGGTTTCGGCACCCACTCTGGATGGATGTTGGCCAACGAACGATTCCACAGGCGGCCAAACTAGTTGTGCAAATTCTCTAGAATCGAAGTTCGGGTTGCCAAGATGCAGTCGCACGGGTACGAATAGGAGTCGACTTTTCCCGATAGCGATACTGCCAAGGTGCTGCGAACCGATGAACAATCAACCGATGGTCCGTGCGATCGACGTTCGCAAGTCGTATGGTGACCAAGTGGCTGTCGACGGCCTGACTCTGAACGTGCCCACGGGGAAAACGCTGGGGCTATTGGGCCCCAATGGAGCTGGCAAGACAACAACCCTGCATCTATTGATTGGTCTGTTGAGGCCGGATGCCGGGCAGATTTCGATTTCGGGAAGCTCTCATGTCGACTCAGCCGAAGTGCGATCGTTGGTCGGCATTGCTCCGCAGTCGTTGTCCTTGTACGACGAATTGACCGCGGAAGAAAACCTGACGTTTTTTGGACGCCTGTATGGCTTGCGGGGCCCACGACTGGCCGAGCGAGTGGATTGGGCGTTGGATTTTTCCAATTTGCAAGATCGCCGACGTCATCGCGTCCAAACTTATTCGGGTGGAATGAAGCGGCGTCTCAACTTTGCCTGCGCGTTGTTGCACGAGCCGAAACTCGTGTTGTTGGACGAACCGACGGTCGGCGTGGACCCGCAATCACGAAATCACATTTTCGAAGGCATTCGGCGACTCCAAGAGGCCGGTCTCACGATCATCTACACCACTCACTATATGGAAGAAGCCCAGCGACTATGCGACATGGTCGCAATAATCGATCACGGTCGGCTGTTGGAACTGGGAACTGTCCCCGAACTAATCCAACGGCACGGTGGAGTCAGTGTGATAACGGGCGATTGCTCGGCTCCACCACCCGATTCTTGGCCCGGACATTGGGACGGACAAGTTTGGCGAGTTGAAACGGATAAGCCACTCGAAACGCTGCATCAATTTTCGATTCAAACCTCACATTTCACTCGGCTGCAAATCGAGCAACCCGATCTGGAATCCGTATTCTTGAGATTGACCGGAAGGAGCTTGCGAGATTAATGGGAAACATCCTCACGATCGCTTGGAAAGACTTGATCCTATTATCGCGGGATCGCATGGCCATGTTTTTCCTCTTGGCCTTTCCTGTCCTCATGGGTGTCCTGTTCGGACTCATGTACCAGAACACGGGGCAACCGAATCCGCGTGGGCTGGCAGTCGCTGTCATCGATGAAGATCAATCCCAGATGTCGGAGGCGTTTCTCAAACATCTGGTCGCTAACGAGAGCCTCAAGGTCGAACGATTGGAGTTGGCAGCGGCCCAAGAGAAAATTCGGAGGGGCCAAATCGTCGGAATCGTCGTGATCCCCAAAGGGTTTGGGGCCACTGCCGGCGTCTTTTGGGCGAACGATCCAGTCCCGTTGCGAGTCGGGCGAGATCCCTCGCGCGCTGCCGAGGCCGCGATGTTGGACGGTTTCTTGATGGAAGCATCCGGCAAACTCATCGCGGATCGACTTCAGGACACGGCTTTTACTCGCGGGTTGGTGGACGAACAGAAATTGGCCTTGCAACAAGACCAAACCATGAACCCGGTGAACAAGCTGTTGGTCGGGCAGCTCTTATCGAGTCTCGATGGATTGTTCGAGAACTTGGATCAAGTATCAAAGCTAGAGAACACGGACGGCACTAGTGGCAACCCGGTACTCAACGACGGTTTTCAGTTCGCCAAGATCGAATCATTTGATGCGTTTCAGAAGCCGACCAGTACGGAATTGAAGATCCGCAGCGGTTGGGACATCAGCTTCCCGCAGTCGATCCTGTGGGGCGTGATGGCCAGCGCTGCGGGCTTTGCGATTTCACTGGTGCGCGAGCGATCACGTGGAACGCTGTTGCGTTTACAAACGTCGCCGGTTCGACCTTGGCAAGTGATCTTGGGCAAGGGGCTCGGCTGTTTCATTGCCACGATGCTGGTGTTGGTGGTCATGGTTTGCTTGGGACTTGCTTTGGGCATGCGTCCGCAGAGCCCGCTGCTGTTGGCTGGTTCAGCCGTGGTTGTCGCTTTGTGTTTCGTCGGAATCATGATGGCCATGAGTGCGGTGGGGACAACCGAAGAAGGCGTGGGCGGGGCCGGATGGGCCATCAACATGGTCATGGCCATGTTTGGGGGTGCGATGATGCCGCTGGCGTTTATGCCCAGTTTCATGAAGTCCGCCAGCGACTTCAGCCCCGTGAAATGGGCGATCGTGTCGTTGGAAGCAGCGATTTGGCGCAACTACACGTTCACGGAACTGCTCTTACCATGGACCATCCTGCTGACGATCGGAGCCACTGGCTTTGCGGTCGGCCTATACTTTTTTCAACGAAACTTGCGGTAGAACGATTCAGCGTCCCGCCACGCATCACGCTAAATCGAATCACTTCATTACCAACGTTGACGAAAATACACCCAGGCTGCATGAAAGAAATCGTACCAGCGGATCTTTTTGCCGTCGGCCCCGGAGCGTGCGTGATACGAAATTGGTAGCTCAATAATTGGTACCTTGCGTCGAAAAAGTTTGCCGTTTATTTCGGCACAAAGTTCAAAACCTCGACTTTGCAAATCCAAGTCCCGTATTAGCCACGCGGGCAGCATCTTGTAGCACGTATGTGGGTCAGTTAGCCTGCGTCCATACAGCAGCTCTGCCCACCGAGCCAACAACTTGACAGCCGTCACATTCAGCCATTTGGCAGTGCAATTCGCCGCCCGATTCAAATACCGTGATCCGTAAACCGCCGACCCAGGTTCAGCAATCGCTGCCGTCAGCAACCTCGACAGATCGTGTGGATCATATTCCAAATCCGCGTCTTGAATGACGACCCATTCTCGTTCTGCCAGAGCCAGCCCCAGTCGAACCGCACTGCCCTTCCCGCGGTTGTTGGGCGACAAAACGACCTCAATACCCAACTCCTTCTCCATCGAACGAACAATCTCTCGCGAACCATCACTTGACGCGTCATCAACCACAATTACTTGCGATTCAGGGGACGCCAATCGCACCTGCCGCAACAACCGTTCCAGCGTTCTGGATTCGTTGTAGACTGGGACAATCACCGTCAGCCGGCGCTCATTCTTTGACATTGGAAATTGAACCTACAGATCGAGTGCTTTCAGTTGAGGGACGGTTTCATGCATCTCATTAATCTTCCCTTTTTTTGGCGACGCTAAGCTCGGTTTTAGGTAATAGACTCGCAAAGCTCCACCAATCGTCTCGCAAGGCTCCATAAAAACAAATTGCTGAAACTTTCCGTCACGGTCGTGAAGGCGGTCGACGCTAATAATATAGTATCCTGATTCAAGGCGTTTCGGCATTGCATTCGTTTGAACAATCAAATTCCCGAATAGCACAGCCAACGCAATTCCACGCACTTCCTTATCATCATTGCGCTTTAACCATTCTTTCAGAAAGTAAACATCTTGCCCCCAGTCAACATCGCTATTGATCAAGTACCAGTGCCCGTTGTTGGGCCCACCCGCAATTTGATTGAAATACGTTTGGGTATGTGGAATAATCATTACCGTCTCAGTCGCATTGAACAACATAAGCGAGCCCAAAACACAAGCAGTCAATTGGCGAGTCCACTTTTCACGGATCAAATAGATTAGTTCTTGAAATGCAACACCACCGCAACCGGCCGTAATTACCAAAAAGGGATAAATCGGTAAGACGTAGCGCAAATGGTGACTAAATCCTATTTGGCTGCTTATAAACATAAAAAACACGAACGGGATAAAGACGAGGCAGAAAAAAGTGCGCTGAAGAAACACGAAGCGATTAAATAGACAGTTTCTCAACAAAACAGGAACTCCGAATGCGAATAACGATATCGCAACGATTGGCGTCTTCACCAGCAAACCAACAGCATAGAATTCATACCACCCACCTTTTCGCCAATTGCCACAAAAGAACGACCAGAAGCGTGTTTCAAAATCCAGTTTTTGACGATCTATACCAAGCATCATTTCGTCGGGAAAACATATGGGGATACAGTTAATAAAACCGATCGATTTAAGCTTTCCAAATGTTTCGGAGACTAATGGAAGTGACTCCAAATTACAAGGAATAAAATCGAAATAAAGGAGATTGATGATTCCAATGGAGGTAACGATTACCAAAACAAGCGAGCCAAGGTATCGGCGGTCGCGAACCGAATTCGCCACGAAATACAAAGTCGTTACCGGATAGAGTGCAAGCAAACTAAACTTGCTTAAAATTGCCAAACCCAAAACGACGCCAAGTAAAAGCGATTGCCGAAAGTTGGGTGGATCAGTTCGATTAACTCTCCACAAAAAATAGGTGAACAGCAGACCGAAAAATGTCGCTCCCATATCCGGAGTCAACATGGCGCCGTTTGTAATTGTGATCGGCGAAAACGTCCAAAGCAAACTCACTATTGAACCAGGGAGCATCTTTCCGGTAAGCTCGATAGCCCAGCGTTGCGCAATATACATCGAGGCAATACTAAACGGGAATAAAAGTACTCGTCCAAGAAAAAAATACCACCAAATCTGATCCCAAGTAAGTTGAGACAAAAGTCCTGGGACTAAGTGAGCTTCCGAGCGACCATCACCGACTGGTGGGCCGACAT
>JAUXWY010000419.1 GCA_030681235.1 Pirellulaceae bacterium
GGGCGACCAGTCTCAGCTCCCAACGCTTTGCAGAACTGCGACTTGCCGCAACCCGGTGGCGAGAGCAGCAATAAACCTTTGGGGCGAGTGTTTCCGACCGATTCGCGGCGTCGCAGGGCTCGTCGGCAGAACGCCTTGAGACCCTGGAGTCCGCCAAGTTGATCGAAGTTCGCTCCACCGCGGTACAACGTGAGTGCTCCCGACTTGCGAAGGCTCTGGGCTTTGAGTTCCCAGATGGCCTCGGGGGCCAAACGGTTCTCACGGACCAGACTCAACGAGAAAGCGTTTTCGGCCTCGTTGCGAGTCAAGCCTGACGCGGCGTCCAGGATCGCTCCCAGATCTGATCCCGGCGGAAACTCTGCCGGAGAGACCAATCCCAGTGCCATTTCCCGGAGCTCGTCGCGATCGGGAAGGTGGTGCTGCACACACAGAAATGCTTTTTCCAGTTCCGGTGGCAATTGGGCTGTGGGGGCCAGCACCAACAGAAACACTCGGGTTTGCTTTCCGGCTTGCAACTGGTTGGCCAGTGCCTGGATCACCTCGGCCGAACCGAGAAAACGATTGAGGCCCTGCATGACCACCACAGTGGTTCCTTGCGGATCACCCAAACGGGCAATCGCTTGCAAGGTCGAGATCGGGTCTTTGCCAACACCCTCGACGGGGGCTTCGCCAGACCGTAGGCCCTGCGAAATGTCCCAAGTCAGCAGTCGCCACGAACTGGTTCGACAGAGCGATTGGAGCTCTTGCAACGCATCGTGGCACTCTTGGGTTTCAATCCAAATTCCCGTAAAGCAAGCTTGGATTAGCTCGCGGAGCCGGGTGGTAAGTTTGCTCATTTAAACTCCTTGATTGTTTGTGGGGTAAAAAAAGTGCGAGCCGCATCCTGAGGACGGGCTCGCACTACGGGTATTGCGATGGTTTGTTTAGCGACCGGGTTAGTTGTTTTGGTGCAAGTCGCTTGTCTCGTGCTGGGTTTGGAAGAACTCCGACTTGAGTGTCGCTTGGCCAGCAACACCCAACGCCTGTTCGAAACGCCTTGTGGCTTCTTGGCAAGAGCTACCCGTGAAACCCGAAGTCTCGATCTTGATCTCACCGCCACGTTGGATCTTGAAGATAATGGTCCTCACGCAACACCTCCAACTTCCACCAGCAACTCGACAGAGCCGTCCTCGCAGGATCGTTCGGTGACACTGTGGCCTTGTTGATAGGCTTCGAGTTTGGTCTTTTCGACCGCATACCCCTGCTTAAAGCGGTCCAGCTCGATTGGATCGCCCCAGCGGCCTTGGTAGTTGTCAAACTGCACCTTGCCGGTTTCCGTTTGACAGACCACCGGATATCGCCACCGGGGTAACTGCACGCCCCAACCAGCAACCACCGAGTCAAACAACTTGTGTTCGCCTTCAATGGGTGTAGGTAGTTGCAAGCGATGACAAGCGGCCCGAATGGCAATGGGATCGCGAATCTCGGTTTGAACTTCGACGATATGACTCATGGCTATTGGTTCCTTTCTTTGAACGAAAAAGCCCAGCACGGAAGTTGTGCTGGGCCGGGGGTGTTTGGATTGTGTGGCCGGGCGTCTACAGTCGTAGGCTACCGCTGTGAAGCAAGGCTCCAACAAAGATGGCCGCTGTCAGGACGAAGATCACCGGACTGTCGGTGAGGAGTCCCAGGAGACCAGCTACCACCGCGACACCTACAAAGTAGACGGCGTTGAGTTTGTGCCGAGCCGTTTTTTCCGCTTTCGCTTTCAAACAGTTTTCCTTTTTTTAGCCCTTCCACGCCGCACACTGCTTTCGGTATCCGCATCCGGAGCAGTTTAGCGGCGATGGGACAGGGTAGTAGTTGTGTGATTGAATCGCTTTCCAGACCGATTCAAAAATCCGCCGGGTACGTTGCAGTCGCTGCATGCTGGGCTGCACATCGAGTACCTGGGTTTGCGGAGTCTTGTGTTTGGTCAGGATCGCAAATTGGAGCCGGATTGGCTTGCCCGGAATCAGATCTCGCACCAGATGGCCGTAAAGCAGTAGCTGATCGGATTGCTCGTTCGCTTGCTCCAGTGACCACTTAGCTTTTGCTGTCTTGAAATCACGAACTGTCAGTGCCTCGTCGGTCTCGAAGATCAAGTCGGCATAGCCCATGATCTCCGGTAGCCGAGGAGACAATCCGCCTCGCACTTGTTCCTCGACTCCTAGGATCCGTCCAACGGGCGTTGCCAATTCACTTTGCAAGTAAGTCGTCAACATCCGAGCCGCTTGTTCCTCCAGTGCCGCCGCATCCTCACCGCGAGGATACTTGATCGGTTGTTGGGATTGGGCAGCATGGACGTGATCGCGGTAGACTTGCAGCAACTGAGGAACACCTGGAGCAGTTTCTCCTTCGAGTTGAAAACGCAGGTGATGTTCGACAGCCGCATGCAGTGCGGAACCGAACACCAGCGATGCCGACACGACTGCTTCGGGCAATTGGTCGACGTAGCGGAACTTGTACTTCAGCGGGCACGACTGAAAGGTCCTGACCGCACTGTAGGACAAGTAGTCACGTTGGACCGGAGCTGCTAGGGGTTTCGAGTTGGTAGCCTGAGATGGAACCGCCAACCGAATCATTGGCTGGCTCCGACCGGTGCGTTGAGCTGGTCGATCAACTGACTGGCCTCCCGTACCGACAGCTCGTCAACAGAGTTCACGTTGAACATCTGGCGAACGAGTTCCCGTGGATCGACTTGTTGCCGCTTGCCGATCGCGAAGATCGCCCGGATCTGCGACTGAGTAGCGTATCGTCCGTTGAGTGGACGAGAGGACTGTCCGTTGATCCGCGGTGTTACGGGAGGCTGCGGTGATGAAGTCGAAACGACTGGACGAGTCACACCTACCGGGCTGGCTTCCGGCGATGGTTCTTCGTCAGTACGAGCCAACTCTTCCTCCAAACTGCCACGAGCCATCGCATACAGAGTCTGGACACGATTGCGGAAGGCAGCTGGGTCACTGAGTGTGGCCGAGTCGATCTCGAGCTCTACCGAGACGCTGCCGCCACGGGAGCCGTAGTTGGACTCGCCGACTTTGCGACTGAGGCCAACGTTGATTCTTGCGGGCATGTGAAGTTCCTTTCTTAGGATTTTGGTACACGTTGTTGAGGGGTGCGACTGCTTCGGTTCCGTTTCACTCGATCGCGGGAATTCGATGTCGATCCCGCCGATCAATGAACGGCGGTTCGTCATCATCGAGAACGTGACACAGTGAGAAACCGCGACGAGCGATTTCCCGGACCGACTCACCAAGACGGCGAGCAACTTGGCGGTCTAGTTCGGTTTGTTGACGGGGGGACATTTTGATGTTCCTTCGATAAATGTGGAAACAAAAAAAGCCCGGCCTGACATCTCCCAAGTTGGGAAACATCAGACCGAGCTACGATGAATGTTCGCTTAGGCGAACAGGCTTCAATTCCAGAATTTAGAAGCTATCCAGCGGCTAAACTCTCTTCATTAGAATATGACACCAATTGCGGCGAAATTTAGCTTAAGCCCATTTCCACCGGCTAAGGGATCAGATCAGCTGCGACGGCGACGATCAACGACCATATCTTGCGGTGTTGTTTGTACAACGGAGCCAACTCGATGACTTGGCCGTCTTTGCGGTAGACCCTGCCGTCGGTATCCAAGCCGAGTTCTGGCACATCGTCCTTCAGGAGGAACCAGTAGCAATACGCGGGTTCGAGCTTCCAATCGCGAGAGAGTTTAGGAGGTTCTATGTTGAAGATTTCGGGGAACTGTTCAAACCATTCGTTACGCTTTCCCGACCTTTCGTACCCTGAAGAATCGCGAAATCCATTGCGACATTGCCAGAAATTGGGGCGACCAATCGAAACCGTTAGGAACTCCGCGATAAACCTCAGCATTAGCGTATGCGGAGTTGAACTGGGAAGCGGTTGAGGACTGACAAGGGCCAAACTGCGGGCGACCTCATCAACGAATCGAACGGGATCGCTCAATGTCCGCTCCACCCAGTTCTGCCATGTCCTATCTTTTCCTGGCCGAAACAACGTCACACTCCCGTTGCGATTGACCATCACCCACGATTCTGTTCCTTGGCTGGTAAACTCCGCCAATTCCAAGCAGTCGTACTGGCCACCGCTTGGATGTAATTCCCGAACAATGAATTGATCAGGGCTCCGTCGGAACAACTCCGTGACGATTCTCCAGGACAATGGCTCAGCCAATCGGACAAGTGTATTCATGTTCATTAATGCTCCTCCGCTTCTTATTTGCGTGTGTTTACGCTGTTGCGAAACGCTTCAAAAAGCTCGGTTTCCACATTTGCTCCAAAGGTAGTTGACTCTAAATACGCGAAGTTCTAACGGCAAGGACTGCCAGCATTAAGTAGCAGGGTCGTGCCTGAGTCGTGCCTGAGTAGTTAACTATGAATTGGATGGCAGGTTGTAACGAATGCTTGCATTAAAGGACTTCCCCGGTCTCAAATGAAGGCTCGATGGGCCTGTTTGTTCAGATTCTTGACGTGCCGATAAGAACTGTACGATTGAGACCGACTCCTCGCTCCAGTGGGGTCCAATTGGGCTGTGAGCTACCGAGCCTATCTGGAAAGCAGTAACTTCCATGAGTCGTTTTGAGTATTTTGAGTATGCTCAAAGGTGTTTGTGTCAAGCGAAAACGTTGGGGAGCTTACGCCCCCCGATCGCTAGTTTCCAGTTTCGCTAAGACGTAATCCGTCGGGATTACTCGTACTCTATGTTACTCGTCGAAATCTCCAGCCTAAGCGGAGCAGCAAGAAGTCTGCAAATCCGCCGTCAACTGCTTATTGAGTATTTTGAGTATGATTACCGATGTTTGATTTACGCAGCAACGCTCGGCCCATCTCGATCCAATCCATGCGATCCTCGGGGGACAGTTCACCCCAAATCGCCCCCACCTCATCCGGAATGGGGGGACCAATGGGGGGACTGGAATCAGGAACCCCCGTTTTTCCCGTCGCTTTTGATGGATGTTCAAACCCCGTAGGGGTCATTAATGGTTCATTCACGATCCATCCCAACCCATCAGAACCCCGGTTTTCTCGGGGTTTTTTAGTTTTGCATTCACGGATCGATTAGTTCGAGGCGTGTTGGATTTAACGCCGCAATCACCATTAACCATTGCGGACGTTGTTGAGACACTACGGCAATGGTGGTAGTCCCAATTCCTTCAAGAAATTGTTGTGTGCGGCGGTGGCCGATTTGATGGTCTTGTCGATCGACGACAATTCGGCGTGGGTTGCTGTCAAGTCGATCTCTTCCTCGCCGATAGCCGTGCTGATGTAGCGGGAAATGTTCAGGTTGAAGTCGTTCTTTTCAATCTCCGCCATGCCAACGCAGCGGGAGTAACGAGCTTCTTCCTTTCGGAATTGGTAGGTCTCAATAATCTTGGCAATGTGTTCCTGCGTGAGCTGGTTCTGCCGTTTGCCTTTAACGAAGTGTTCGGCGGCGTTGATGAACAGCACGTCGTCGGGCTTCTTGCATTTCTTGAGCACGAGGATGCAGACTGGGATGCCGGTCGAGTAGAACAAGTTGGCGGGCAGGCCGATGACGGTGTCGATGTGGCCGTCTGTGAGCAGCTTGGTGCGGATGCGTTCTTCGGCACCGCCCCGGAACAACACGCCGTGCGGCAGGATGATGGCCATCACGCCTTCGTCTTTGAGAAAGTGAAAGCCGTGCAACAGGAAGGCGAAATCAGCAGCGGACTTAGGAGCCAGGCCGTGACTCTTGAATCGCACGTCGTCAGCTAAAGCGTCGGTCGGTTCCCAGCGGTAGCTGAAGGGCGGATTGGCCACGACGGCATCAAACAATGGCTTCTTGGCGGGATTCAGCTCCCGCATCATGTCCCACTCGTTGAGCAGCGTGTCGCCGTGGAAGATCTCGAACTCCGAATCTTTCACCCCATGCAGCAGCATGTTCATGCGGGCAAGGTTGTAGGTCGTGATGTTCTTTTCCTGGCCGAAGATTTTGCCGATGCCGTGCGATCCCATGCGTTTTCGAACGTTGAGCAACAGCGACCCGGAGCCGCAGGCGAAGTCGAGGACACTGGCGAGGCGATCTTTCTTGCCGGTCTTCGGTTCCTGGCTGTCGAGCGTCACGATGGCGGAGAGGATGTCGGAGATTTGCTGCGGGGTGTAGACCTCAAGAATCATCTCCGACAGAACCGCGAAGTCGGCCAAGACTTCCAACGGAATTGCACCGCCCGCGAAACGAGCACCGGTAATTCGAGGCCTGAGGAACGGTTTGATTGTCATATTATCCGCCCTCCGCGTGGTGAATGTTGGCGATGTATTTGGTTCGGCGACAAGCCTGTAAGTCTACCCCGAATCATCGTCCACTTGGATACGCCGCGACGGTATTGCCAGCAATCAAGATCGACGATCCGATATGGGTACGTGTTGTATCCCCTACAATCGTACGCATTGTGGCAATCTCCAGTTCGTATTGCGGCAATCGAAAGGTCGGAGGTCATTTCACGTAACCTCCTCCGGGGATGGGAAAAGCTGCTGCATCAGCCCTTGCTTGTGGGTCTTGAGGGCTTCGAGCTTTTGGGTTTGCGCGGCGATGAGGTCGTCGAGGCTGCTGAGGCAGTCGGCGATGCGTTGTTGTTCGGGGACTTCGGGGTAAGGGATTGGAATCTTATCGAGCATCGCCTTGTTCAACTTCGGTTGAGCCATTCCCGTGATGAAGTCATCGAGCTTGATCGAGTTCAAATAGACCTCCACGAACTTTTGCGTGCAGGGGTTCGTGAATCTCAAGACGTGGGCGTGGTTGTTCACCCATGTCTTTCCCGAGATCGGGAATGCAATCGGGTAGGTCCGCGCAACCAAGTTGGCCCCATCCTCCGAAACGCAGAGCAAGTCCTCGTCAAAGATGCACCCTTCAACGTAATCGACGATGCCAGACGCTCCGTAGTACGGAACATCACCCGCTTCTCTGTCGCTCGATGTGATTGGGCGACGCCGGTTGTCGAGGTTCTTTGCAGCCGTACCAAGCGGCTTCACCTCCCACTCCCCGGCGTTTTGGAATTCGGGGAAGCGGAGGCGGGGTTGGGTTTCGCCTTCGCGGGGGAAAAGCTGCTGCATCAGCCCTTTTTTGTGGGTCTTGAGCGCGTCCACTTTCCGCGCTTGCGCGGCCATCAGCTCGTCCACCGAACTCAGGCACTCGGCGATTTTTTGTTGCTCGGCGATGGATGGGAACGGAATCGGTATCTTGCTCATTACGCCATTCATGAGCTTAGGGTTTCCGACGTAAGAGACGTACTTTCTGGACACCGCATTGATCAATGCAGCGATGCAAGGGTTCGCGAAACCTTTCGAGTTGAGGAGCACTCCACAAACATTGGTGCAGTAGAACTTTCCAGATCGGTAATTCACATCACCTGCGTTTGCGCCGTCCGTGGTCCATGTAATCGCGTCCTCAAAGAGGTAGTCTGAGTAGTACCCACTAAGTCCATTGTTTTTGGTCTGCGACGAGTAAACGGGATACGGCATCGCCTCGGTCTTCTCATCACGCACTAGCGTCATGGAAAGAACGTCCCCTCGTGTGACCTGAAAAACTTCGCCTATCTCTTTCTGCTCCCACCCCTCTGCAGCCCGAAACTCCGGAAACCGCAACTTCGGCACAAGCGTGGATTTGTCGTCATGCTTTCCTGGCTCACGCAAAGAGGCAGAGTCGCCAAGGTTTTTTGGCTTCTTGCTCATGGACTCTTCTTCCCTGCTTTGCGCATTCGCGTCTTTGCGTGAAACTTTTTTACTGCTCATCACTTCAGCCGTTTCATGTTGGTATCTGACAGCAGCGTTCGCATCTGGGTAATCGCGATTTCATTCAGCTTCCGTAGCCGTTCTTCTTGGGACAATCCCTGACGGATGAGGACCGAGTTGAGGCTTTCCAAGTTGGTCAGGACAACGAGCTGCTCCAGCGGGGCGTGGTCGCGAACGTTGCCTTCGGCGTCGGGATGAGCGTCGCGCCATTGTTTGGCGGTCTGGCCGAAGAGGGCGACGTTGAGCAAATCGGCTTCGTTGGCGTAAACGAAACTGGCCTGAGCCTTGGTGATCGTGGGCGGAATCAGCGTTTCCTTGATGGCATCGGTATGGATGCGGTAGTTGATCTTGGCCAGGGTGCGCTGCAGGTTCCATTCGAGCTTGAGGCGGTCGTTTTCATCGTCCTTGAGACGTTGGAATTCCTTGATGAGGTAGAGCTTGAACTCAACCGAGACCCACGAGGCAAACTCGAAAGCGATGTCCTTGTGGGCATAGGTGCCACCGTAGCGACCGGGTTTTGAGATCAGACCGATGGCACCCGTTGAATCGATCCATCGCTTGGCTGTGAGGATGAAGCTGTTCAGTCCCGCCTGTTTTTTAATCCCATCGAATTCGATGGGATTAAAAAACAGGCGGGACTGAACAGCTTCATCCTCACAGCCAAGCGATGGATCGATTCAAC
>JAUXWY010000423.1 GCA_030681235.1 Pirellulaceae bacterium
CGCAAGAGCAGAGCAACTCGGATGCCAAGAATTAAAAACCCATAGCCAAAACGGTTAGAGATCGTGATCCGAGGCAAACGTCCCCGGGCTTCTTGAACAAAGGCCTTGACCTTCGGCTCCGCTCCTATCGTCGCTCCGCGAAGTCAAAGCCATATTGGTTAGACCATACGCGGAACATCATGTTGGGGATGTTCGGAAGCAATGGCCTCCAAGCTATTGGCGGGGCAAAACCTTCCAACGTCAATGTCAGCGACTACCAAAGCAGCCAACATTGTAGTGGCGGTGACGACCATTCGCCCGTTGCCATCCACGATACAGGAAGAACCGTAAGATACAAGATCATCATGGTTTCCGGCGACATCTGCGCGAACAACCGGCACACTGCTTTCCAAAGCAAGGGCAATATCACAAGTGCGAGCCTGTGTTACGATCTTTTCTCCACCCTTTGTCAGCGGCATTCCATTGTTTGTAGGCAACAGAAGGATTTGGGCACCGCGAGACACCATGAGCCTCGCCGGTTCGGGGAAAAGGGAATCGCGACAAATGAGGATGCCGAACGTAACGTTGCCGACCGTAAACACGGACGCCTCCGTCCCAGCATGGTAAACAGACCGGTTTATGGCGGGATGCATCTTTCGATAGATGCCGAGGACATCTCCACGCGAGAAGACCGCAGCAGCATTGTAAAGGTGCCCGTCGCTCCCCTGCTCGGTGAAACCAACCACTGTCGTAACGTGGTCGCTCGCGAGGGGCGCAAGGAGACGATCCAGATCATCCGCGCTCGTGTTGACGGCGATGCGCTTTGGATGATCAACGTAATCTGCAAGTCCCCCCAACAACCCTTCCGGACAACAGAGCAGTTCCACGCCCAGCGCCTCGCACCGAACAACCTGCTGGCGGATCAGCGAAATGACCTGAGAGTCGGCGCACGCGGCGATAGGGGCTTGATAAGCAGCAACCTTCACTTGACCTCCAAACATAGTACGAGCGCGGTCTAACTTGTTATTATCCTCACTCAGCGCGGGATAACTGGTTGATTTAGTGTACTTTCCCCAGCCAAAGTGTAAATGTATTTTATTGCTCGGTCAACAAGTGATTCTGGAGAAATCACGCGCTGAGCGCGGATATTCCCATGTCAACGCGCTGGGAGGGCGGGAGGGCGGAGTGAGGTTGGGTTGGTCGCAGAGAACCGTGGAGGGAAATGTCAATGAATCTTGTCCTTGAGCTTGAATTTGCCCACACGCAAATAAAGCTTGCCGACTCTATCGCCGACAAGGTCGCCAAGCCGCCGAGCCGGCAACCTAGTCGATGACAACGAGCGCGTTCCCAATCGGCTCTATGCCGAAGATTGTAGAATCAAGCTCCTGGACGTCGACGAAGTCGCGTTGGATCCTAGATTCTGAGCCGTTCAACGCCGAACGCGGGCCGCCGCATATTTGGCGGTAAGAGTTGTCTTCGGCTCCAAGTTGGAGTGCGCCAAATTTTCTCTGGCCATGCGGTCAACGAAAACACCTTGCGGTTGCCAAAAGTTAAGAATCACTGGTGAATTCGGCGATGAGGCGTGCGAGGACGGCATCGTGGTTCTCGAACCAATCTTTGGCTAACACAGAGCTCACTTTCCATCCGAACGCGGGGAGGAGGCGCGGGCGGAGAAGTTCGCGTTCTAACGCCGCTGATTGCTGGTAGGTTTCCCTGCGACGTGGCCTCGGCGTACTTCAAATAGCTATTTAGACAATTCGCGCCGGTGTTGTATTCGTTCGTGATTTACGAGTCTTGAATCGAACTGACGATGTGATCGGCCCGAAGTTCATCAGCATTTTGCCCTGCGGTAAATGATGGAACGACTATGGACTGGCCAACAGGCTGTCTGTCGGTCGCTCCTTGTCCTCGATCGCTCCATCACCAAGGGAGAGAGAAAACGTTCGATGGGTCTTTCTTTTAGATTGGCCCAAGACAACGAGCAAAGCACCAACCGCAATTGTGTAGTTGATCGTTGGCGATCAGGACTTGATCCTGCCGGATGTTCTTCAGGTCCAAGAGCAACGGAATGGACGCGTGCGTAAGGTTGACGTATTGCATCGTCGATCGAAAATGCAACAGCGGGATCTTGTTTTTGCAGCAATTCGCTGAGTTGGAGATGATAACAAAACTGCCAAGTGGTTTCCACTTGGCAGTTCGTGAGACTTCAGGATGGCGGGTCGTCGCCCTCGACCGAATAAACGGTACCGAGCACGACCTGCGTCAAGTCATTAGTTGGCCACGAATTGCGCGTCCAAGAACTTCTTGATTCGCTGTTGCATGTCGGTCAGATGGGCTCGACTGTAAACGTCAAGCCTTCCCTCACCGGCCTGAAGGTAGCCATCTATTTTCGTAACCAAATCACGTAGTTCTTGCCGAGCCAACGTGGCGATGGGACGCATGGCCGCCATGTTGGACGAATGCTCTCGCGACAAGCCGATCAAGCGACTCAGATGTTCGGCCTGCAGGTTTCGACGCAATGATGACATCGCTGGCTTGCGTTCGGTAAACGTGCCTTCCGAACCCGCCGACAGCTCCGTCCAAACCGCATCGCCAATCGTCTTCATGAGTTCTGGCAAGGTGAAGTAGGCTTCGTCAGACGAAACCCGAGCTTCATTGTCGTAGACTCGGCGCAAGGTGGTCGGATTCAACAGCTGAGTCATGGCAGCGGCTTGCAAGCCCATGATTTGGTCATGAAGAGGCCACGTCGGCTCGCCGGCGGTGCTCATCATTTCCATGCCAAGGTCCAACCACTTGTCGACCGTCATTTTGGTCAACAGTTCCGGCGAGAGGCCATAGGCTTCGTCCCGGAATGTGTTTTCAATCACGAACTTCAACGCGGCCCGTTGTTGGTCGGCAGGAACCGGTTGCAGCGGGACCCGGCCGTTGGGATCACCTTTGCGGTCGCGATTGACATGCGCACCACCCACCCAGTTTGCCATCATCGAGGTCGCCTTCAACTGCATTTGCAGCGTCAGGATATAACCTTCGCGACTCTTGGCCCAACTGTCACCATCTTTGACGTAGTCCGTCAGGATCCTCTGACGATGATGTTTGGCCAGCGCCAGTTGCTCGTTGGCGAAATCCAACGGGTCTTTGGCAAAGTCGTATCGCCGTGCCAATGGGTCCGGGCCGCCGGTGTCTTCGTCAGTCGCAAACGCCAGTTCCGGCTCAGCGACTCGCTTCAGAATTTCCGGTACTTGTTTGTCGTCCGCATAACCGAATTGGATCGCCCATTTGTCGTAGGGTCCAATGTCGATCATGCCATAATTGCCTTGCAACGTGCCACTGATCAATCGGAAGTTCGTCGGATTGTAGTCCATAACACTTCCGGTGTAGGGCTTCTTGTCCTTGATCTCTTCGCTGTTGATTTGGGCGAGAGTGTAAATGCTTGAGGCCTTGAAATTGTGGCGCAGGCCCAAGGTATGCCCAACTTCGTGACAAACCAAGTCTGCCAACAACGGTCCGATGAACTCTTCGGGCATGCCATCTAGCAGTTGAGGTTGCTCTTTGCCTGGCTCGGTCGCCGGTTTTGGTTCGGCATCTTGCATTGCCAAAGCCATCTTCATGAACGCGATATCCAGCGATTTTCCGTCGGCCGCCGCGCAAAAGCCATTGATTTGGCTAGTGCGTCCGATCAAACCGTCGAAAGGTTCGTCGCCAATCAACGACGTTTGTAAGGATGTGCCGCCCAATTCAGGGGAGAAATTGCCCATCGAAGCCAGGATTTGTCGCTTCACGATTTCGCGGACCGACGGAGTCGCCAATCGTACACGAGGGTCCCAATCGGGGTTGTCGGCCAACCAAGCCAACGTTTCGGGGCTCATGCCGTCCATCGCAATTTTCGGCATTTGCTTTTGGAATTGCGTTTGAAACGCCCGGATCCAACCGTCGGTCAGAATGATGTCGGCGTCCAAGATCTCGCCCGTTTCCGGATGGACCCGGCTGGGACCGATCGCGGTCGCGATGTCGTTATTCAACCAGCGAATAAAGTTGTATCGCACGTCCTCTGGGTCGTAGCTCTGGTACAAAGGATTGGAGTCTTGGTCGTGAACGATGATCGCTTGATCAAAACCCACGTCTTCGAAAGCTTTGTTCCAATAGTCGACGCCTTTACGAATCCACTTGCGGTAGCGGACCGGAGTCGTGTTTTCGATATAGAACACGATCGCCTTCTTCGGCGGGCTAACCTTCAATTCAGGGCTCTTCTTTTCCAAGAACCAACGATTGATGAAGCGAACTCGGGTCTTGTCGGATTCGTACTTGCCGTAATCGTCATAGACCGTGGTAAAATATCCAACTCGTTCATCCGCCATCCGCGGCTTGTAGCGGTAGTTGGAGTCGGTGCGGTCGGGCACCAAGCTGATCGAATAATGCAAGGTCTGCAATTTGCCTTCCATGTTGGGAGCTTCGAATGCAACCTCGATATTGTTTGGGAAGGATTTCGATCGCGTGAACGCCACCAAGCGAGGATTGATTCGAACCAATGGACCAAAGAACTTTGCCGACTCACCTACCACAAGGTCATCAAGATCAATCACCGGGCTGGGTCCGTCCATAGTTAGGATCGGCAAGTCGACTAAAACTTGGTCGGTAAACAATCGCGAGACGCTACGCTTGGATTCCGCGTCACCTTCCGAGCGAGTTTCAGTGTTCTTTTGAATCAACGCGACGCGACGGCCAATCGGGCGCCAATAAACGTAGAAGTCGTTGCCTTGAAGTCCCGCCATGACTTGGCCGCTGGATACGGTGACGGCAAAGAAGTGCTTTTGCCGCGCGAAATCCTTCGGCAAGGCCGCCAACATCTGGTTGGTTTTCTTGTTGATCCACAATTTATAGAACGGCGTTTCACCCTCGGGGCTGGCGACCAACTCGAAGCCTTCGGTCACTTTCTCCAAAGGCGGATATTCTTGCGCGGAGCCCCAGTTTGCTGTGGTAACGCTCATCAGCATCACCATGGCCGCGACCCAGCGCGGCATCATCGATCGATTCGTCATCTCAAAAACCTTCATAGATTAAGTCGCTCCGAACTGTAGAATCAACTACTTGCTACACCGACGCAAGCATTTCCGCCGCTGCGAAGGGGCAAGTTTGCGGTTCGAATGTCCATTTGACAAGGTGCTTTTGCATCAATCCAGGAGACACACAACTGAAACTTGCGTTTAAAGCAAGTGTCTATGCTTCGGTGTCGGGTCGGCGCGATTGGATTGGTTGCGGTCAAGGTTAGGTCACCGGTCGCTTGACACCCGCGAGATTTTGGTTAGCCGTCGACATCCCATTTCCGTGCGACCGTTACGTTCGGAAAAGGCCGCAAATTCCGTCGAACGAAAGGGCCGGGCGGCTCTCAGTCGGAAGTATTCCGCCTTCGGAGATTACTTGACGTCAGCTCGAAGCTCAACACTTGCGGACGGTATAGGCTTTGCGGCCGGGATGCCACGCGTCTTGATGTATCCCGAAAGGGCGACGATCACGACCGCCAAGAAGATCAAAACCGTTTGCCAAAGGCCCCGCGAATCTCGCATGAATTGAAATGCCCGCGATCTACCTACCAACCCTGAGGCAATCAACATGACACCAAACGCCAACAACATTTTCGTGCCTAAGAACGCGTGATAAATCTTGTCACCGGCTTCATTGTGAGCGGGCATCGCTCGGATGTAGTTGTAGAAGCCTGTCAACAAGAACAACGCGATGCCACCGTGCACCCACATTTTCCATCGATTTGTCAAAGACGATTGCACTTCCCCGGCCTTTTCTCCGCCGAGCGAACGAAGGACGGGACCGACAACAAAGGCCGCGTAGATGCTGCCCCCAACCAGACTGATTGCCGTCAGCAGATGGAGCACTCGTGACACGATATCGACCATCAGCAACGTATCCATGCCTATTCCTATTCCTATTCCTATTCCTATTTCGAATCGATTCCTGTAGCTTCCCAGAAACACCACACGCATCCGTTGGAGTGGGTTTCCGCTACCAACCGCCCCTGCAGGTGTTCGCCTGCCAATTCTAGCACTAACTCGGGAAGTTGCCGATCCTGCCTGCGAAACTGACCGCGATCCAATCGCCGCACGCAACCGCGATTTCCGGAAATCGGCCCCTCGTAATCCAAGTAGATCGCTCGATGCACGGGCAGAGGCGTCACTTCCCACGGAGAGCCGTCCCGTAGGAATGGCGGCGAGGTCCACGTCAACAAGCCAACTGGCGACTCGAACATCAAGTCCCAGTGATCGGTCCAGTCGCTTCCCTCAGGGACTTGATGTTCCAAGATAACAAATTGGCCTCGAGCAGGAATGGCGTCCAGTTTAGAAACGGCCACTTCGGTCATGGCAGGTCGTTGCTGGATGACCAGCCGTTGCGATGGTTGACCCAGGCCCAAAACGGGCTTTGGGTATCGCTACGAGTCCGCAGGTCTTCCAAGATCACCGTGCGACTGGGTGCGACCAGCAACTTCGTATTGGCCGCTTTGTTCCAGGCAAAAAGAATTTCTTCTTCCATCTTGGCCCATTGCGGCGAGATCCAATATGTTATCGAATCACCGCCGTTTGTCACGGTGAACTTGGTTTGCCCGGTCGTCGTCAGCGTGATCTCGCCGCTTACCTTCAAACTGCGGCGTTCCTTTTGGACGTTCCACGCCTGCGGTGGCACGATCAGATTGTCAGGAATGTGATTTAGTTCCAACCACCAAAAAAAATTGTCCCATGGTCGCATGGTGGCCACGTCGAACTTGGTCGCGGCAAATGAACGCCGACGATTTTGCATCCATTCGAACAGGTGAGAGATCTCTTCCAAAAAATGCTCCGACCGGCGCCCCACGTATTTGACGACGATAAAATTCTGATGTATCGTCAACGCCATTTCTTGGAAGATACCTTCTCGTTTGTCGAACTTTCCTAACATGCCGCGGCTCGGGGCGGAATGGTTCTCTCCGAATACAAAATAGAACGGCAAATTTCGCTCCGAGTTGCTCGTGTAGAAGTTGATGTAACGATCGGCCAATGCCGAGATCGGCATCACGCCAGCCCATAGATCGGGGTGAGCCAGACCCAGATCCCAAGCGACCTCCGCGCCGATGCCATGTCCCGACAGGAAGACTCGGTCCGCATCGATCGAGAACATTCGGAGACTTTCGCGTAAACTCCGCGTCACGACGGCCGCAGCATACGGGTCGTAAGCGTACTCATATTCCTGTGGCTTTCGCCAATCGGGAGCGATCACGATATAACCATTGCGCGAAGCTTGCCCCGTGCGATATCCGTCCTGCGGCGACAGCTGATTATCCCACCATTCGATTTCAAATTGCGGCGACGATTGAATATCGCACAATGCCACCACACACGGATACTTCTTGTACGGATTGTATTCCGGTGGCAATTGCACCAAGTACTCGGGCTGTCCCGGCAAGTCGTCTATCTTCAGCCGAAAGAAGCCTTGCGAGTTCGGTTCCGGCGCTGGTGCCGCTTTCCAGGGCAAAATATGACGAGCCATGGCCGCCAAGTACCGTGCGCTGCCGGCCTCCAATTCACGAAGCCGTTGAATAATCTCGTCGCGTTGAACTTGGTCCGTCGATTGGAGGTATTGGATCAAGAGCTCTCGCGTCTCCATCAGCGTCAGTGCCACCGTCGCGTTATCGAACGACTCGATGGCACCAAGCATCCAGCCACTGATCAAAAACGACAGCGAACTTTCCGCACTCGCGGTTCCCGTGCCGCTTCGAAGATTGAATGTCGCCAATCGATCGCGATTGTGGACGTTAAGATCGGTCGTAATCTCCTGCTCCAAGCGACCCAATCGACCCAACGTTTGTTCATCGAGTTGATTGGCGGCCCGATAGTTTTCGAACGTCTTCTTGATCACTTCTTTCAGTTTTTCCAATTCCTTCACGGCCGTTTCAATGTCGCGCAGCCGAGTTTGCACGTTCACCAAAGTCTCAGGAGAGACATTTTGGGGATCGATGTTCTCCAAGAGGTTCCGCACCGTCAGCAATTGGCCGGCTTCCCAGCGGCGTTCCAGTTCTCGCACAATCAAACGCGTCGATGCCGTCACGAGTCCCGTTTTCAACCGGTTGAATCGCTGTTGATCCAAGTCGTTAAAATCCACTTGTAGCTGGTTTAGTTCGCGAATCGCCTCGTTGTATCGTTCGGCATGGATCAAAAACTCAATGATGCGCTCTCGCTGTTCGTAATCTCCTAAATCATCCGTCGCGTTTTTCAGCATCTTCACCAGCAATTCGCCGGGAATCGCGGCCGTTGAGATGCGAAAATCAAACGGAAATTCAAACAACCCGGAGCCGCCCATGTTCACGCCTTGAACCTGAACATAGTTGGGGTCCAGTTTGGTGATCCCTTGGAGCAGCCATTTGCCGCCGCGATTGGTTTCGATAAAAACTTTTCGCCGCCCAAATTCATTGAACGGCAAAGTCTGTAACGTCCCACCGATGGCCGTGATCGATCCTCCCGTTGCTGCGGAAACGACGTCCTGACGCAAGTTGAACGAGACGGGTTCCGGACGAACTTCCGGTTGAATCGTGGCCGAACGCGCCGGCATGACAATCCGACGCGGTCCTTGCAAGACACTGACCACGCGAGCTGGATCGGACTTCGAGGGGGCCGAAAGAAACATTCGTTCTTCCATCGCAAGCCCCTTGAACTGGAGCTTGGTCGGCGTGTGCTCGATCGTCGAATTCGTTTGAGCGTGTAGGGTTCCGACGCCCAACCATCCAGACGCGACCGCGACAAAGATACCGACAAAGACGAACGCAGAGCGCCGCGTCACACACCGGGGTGAACGCGGCTCACGTTTTGCCAGCATTGCCATGACGCGGGTCCCGAGGAATTGAAGTGCAATTGAGCCAACGCCAGCCATGTTCAACCCGCGCGAAAAGTTAGGGAAGATTCGTCAACAGTCGATCCAGCCACTGTTCGGCCGGTTCTGTCCAACGAGTGACCGGAAATTCGGTCCGGCGAAGTCCGTACCCGTGCCCGCCTTCCCGATACAAGTGTAGCTCCGCCGGTACACCAAGTTTTTGCAAATGTGTCGCAAAAGTCAAACTACTCAGCGGCGTGACCGGATCATCCTGAGCATGAACCAAGAAAGTTGGTGGAAAACGACCGGCACCCGCCAAAAGCGGGCTCAGTTGGTCTCCCTCGGCCAAGTACCCCGGATAAATCAACAGAGAAAACGCCGGGCGACACGCCAGTTCATCGACTTGATCCACCGGTTCGTACTGTCGCCCGATCTCAGAACTTGTAACCGCAGCTGCATGCGCCCCAGCCGAGAATCCCAACACCCCGATCTTGGCGGGGTCCAATTCCCACTCGGCCGCCTTTTGACGTACCAAGCTGATCGCTCTTTGGGTGTCGATCACCGCCGCTTTCCAACGATCCGGACCGGGCCGCGCGGGCACTCGATACTTCAATACGATGGCGGTGATCCCCCGCGCCGTCAGCCACTCGGCAACTTCTGTGCCTTCCAAGTCGTAGGCCAAAATGTGATATCCACCGCCAGGGCAAATGACGACCGCGGCTCGAGAAGCGGACGGCTTGGAAGGTCGATAAACGGCCACCTGCGGGCGAGTCACATTTCCTAAACGAATAAGGGAGCGACCAGCCACTTGGTCGCTTTCCGAGGTGGATGTGTCTTGCTCCGGAGGCAGCGAAAACTCGACCGGATCGCCCGGCAGCATCCCGCGTGATTTCTCGGGCCACAAGTCCAGCACGATCGGCGCACCCAATTCGGCGGTTTCTTGAGCCAATGACTCGGGAGGCATATTGCTCACACTCACATTAATGACAATCAGAGTGACAAGAATCGTCTTCGCTCGCAACCATACGGACTCATGAATTCTCATACAACCATTCACCACAACTTGCCGACAGTGACCTCACCCGCCCCTTGCCATGATAGTCGATCTCGCGGCGCGGTGACACACCGGCTGAAGATCCCCGGCTGCATTAACCCTGCTTAAGAAAAATGGTGCATTCGGTCGAGTTCCAATGGCCTATGCTCGCCAGAATCAAGCGCCCAAA
The DNA here is from genome assembly GCA_030681235.1 of Pirellulaceae bacterium. GTDB lineage: Bacteria > Planctomycetota > Planctomycetia > Pirellulales > Pirellulaceae > M30B19. The sequence goes on from JAUXWY010000423.1 coordinate 10,047, forward strand.
AGGTGAGCGAAACGCAAACGGCTACTCTGCCGAGGGTGTGTTCGGATTTGTCGTCGGATCGCTCGAGGGTTTTTTCTCGAGCCGATTTGCGTCCCGCAGCGCCTGACGCAATAGATATTCGATTTGACCGTTGGCACTGCGGAATTCGTCCTCCGCCCAACGCCGCAAAGCGTCCAGAATTTGTGGATCCGTTCGTAATAAGAAAGAATCTCGAGCCAAGTGTTCAGCCCTCCCGATTGGCGGTGGCAAGTGCCGCGAGGTTCATAGCCCCCGTCGCACCTGCAAAATCCGTGTTGGCTTTGTAACCACGTACGTGGCTGAGGATCCGAAAAACCACGCTCTGGCGAGCGTGGTTACCGCAAAACCTGGTATGAAATAGCCCCTTTTCATACGAGGCCTAGTTATACAACGTCCCGGTGTTGATGATCGGCTGAGCGGGGCCATGTCCGCACAGCACCACCAATAGGTTGCAAACCATTGCCGCGCGACGTTCTTCGTCCAAATGAATGATCTCGTCTTTGCCCAATCGCTCGAGCGCGCTATGGACCATCCCGACGGCACCCTCCACAATCTTGGACCGAGCGGCCACCACCGCTTGAGCCTGTTGCCGCTGCAACATCACCGCAGCGATTTCAGGAGCGTACGCAATGTGGCTGAGGCGGGCCTCGATGACTTCGACACCCGCCTTTTCAAAACGATCCTGAATGTCCGACTTCAGTTGATCCGCAACTTCTACCGGATTTCCTCGCAACGACATTTCGTGATCTTCGCTGTCGTAAGGATGACGCATCGCCATGCCGCGCAGGGCGGCCTCGCTTTGAACGGCCACGTAATGCTCGTAGTCGTCAACCTCGAACATGGCCTCGGCCGTGTTGACAACCTTCCACACCACGACCGCCGAGATCTCGATGGGGTTGCCATCCTTGTCGTTGACCTTTGATGGACGACCCGCTGAGCGAGTCTTGTGCGTCACGATTTTCCCCGTGGCGTCCTTGGTTTCCGGGGTTGTGATCGAGCCCGTCTCAAAATTTCGCACGCGCAGCGAAATCTTGTTCTTGGAAAAGAATGGATTGACCCAGAAAAACCCCGTGGCCCGCGTCGATCCGATGTAGCTACCGAACAGCAAGTACACCCGCGACTCGTTGGGGGCGATCGCTTGCAGTCCACACAACACCAAGACACCCAAAATCGCACAAAACCCGGCCCCAACCAACCACCATACGTCAGGTGTGTCCCCGACTCGTGGAATCGCCGAATAAATGCACCACCCTGAACCAACCAACAGCCCCAAACCAACCAGCAAACCCAACCAGCCAGAAATCGGCCGGTATTCACGTTCTTGGACCATGATTCAACTCCCAAATGTTTCGAGAACCCTTCCCTACAACCTGAATCCAGTGATCTCTTTTAGATATCTAAGTGATATCATATCGAAATCATAGCGATATTCGCTCGTTGGGCAAGGGGATTGGGTAAAAAACGGAAAAAGGTCTGATGAATGCGGACCACCGGCTGAAGGTTGAGCGGGATTGGGGCTTGCTCCCGATGTGAACTTTCGAGCGGAACGATACACTTGCACCTCGGCGCCGGTAGTGGACACTTGGAGTCCTTCCCCCCTTTTTTCGGTCGACTGTCCCATGGAGAACGCCCATTCGAAAGTCGCTTGGGTGGTCGGTGGTTCCAGCGGGTTGGGGTTGGCCATTGCTGCGGAGCTACTCGGGCGAGGCTTCCGCGTCACGCTAATGGCTCGTGATCGGGAGCGGCTGGAACAGGCTCGGCGAACACTTCTTGAATCAAGTTCGGGCACCTCTCCCCGCGAAGTTG